>CAZKNA010000001.1:0-64700 GCA_964554175.1 uncultured Candidatus Saccharibacteria bacterium
TGTCAATTTTTCAACAAAAAAACTGCCGAAAAACACAGTTCCTGCCCCTATAAAATCGTCTGTTAATACCCTAAACAATCAGGTCTAGGATTTTTGTCGTTTATTTAATTTTTGTCAAGTCTCCATGAATAACCGTTGGCATGAAGCCCATAATTTCATCATACATAGAACCTTTTGGGGCGTCATTTTCTAGAAAAATTTTCTTGCCATTTCTATAAGCGATATATAGCTCAATTAATGTGGCACCACCAACGTATCCGCTGACTTCATGTTTTTTCAAATTCAAAAGATATACAGCATCCGCATTTGCAATTTTATTCTCGCTATCCTCAAAACACTCACGCACAAGTCTTGCGTGTGCCTCGACGCCATTATTCCATGCCTTTGTTTCAATATCTGGCGTATCTGCAGTATGTGGCAGAGTTACCTGGTGTCCCAACTTTTCTAACGCTAATTTTTTACTTGGAAATCTATCATAGAATGATTTTGAGGAAATAATATGTACTTTCATGTGCCTTATTATACTTAGTTATTTAGCTCAATCTTCTTCTTTATCTCTGGTTTATCTAAATAATCCCGATATTTAGCAGGAATTTGTCGGTAGAGCGAGGACGCACGCCCCTTAACTGGCATCAAGATTTTGCATAGTTTGTTTTCTTCGACTAGAAACTTCACCATTTTGTAATAATCGCCGTCGCCAGAAACTAAAATAACCTTTTCAAAATCTTCATGCTTGTATAATTTCTTCATTACCGAGAAAACTATATCGGTATCAACGTTACCCTTTTTAACTGATAAAAACTTTGGGCTATGCTCGCGAAAGACCAAGATAAAACCAGCCTTTTGAATATTGTCATACATTTCAGAATAATTATTATCTATACAACCAAGAAAATAGTAAGCTTCATTAACTTGGTATTTTTCTTTCAAATAAGTTCGAAACTGCCTTAGTCCAACCTTCCAGGAAGGGTTGCTGTCTACGGTGCTATAATTTAGATTTTGCGCATCAATGAAAGCAATGTTTCGCAGTTTTTCCATGCTTAATATTATACCACAAAAAAGAGGGATTTGCTTAGGTATTTCTCCGTTCGCATTACCCTCATCGTAATACTCTTATATTATAGCATACTTTTTCATAAAAAACTAGACCATCTTATCAAAATTATTTAGTCTATCTTGAATATCTTCTTTGTAAATTGTTAATGCCTGCCCAATTGCCCCCACCAGTTCTTATTATTTGTTTCTACTACAGTTGATTAAACCGTCGATATTGTGATTTGCGAGGATTTTAACCTCGCCTTTTTCGTTGGTGACTTCGGTGGTTTTGAGGCCAATGTTAGTCACTTCACCTTTGAAGCCGTCGGCCTGAAGGATGACAGTGTCGCCAACGCAGAATTGATTTTCTGCGATGATGGCGACACCGGCGATGAAGTCTTTAATCATATCCTGGAAGGCAAGGCCTACTACTGCGGTCAAAATCCCGAGCCCGGCCAGTAGAGAAGTAACATTGACGCCGAGGATGGACAAAATGACGAGTAGAACGATGATAAGGAATAGGTATCTCAAGATGCTGGAAAGCATCTGAGAGATAGTCCTGATCCGCTGCTTTTGGGCGGGAGTGGCCTTTTTGCCGCCAGCTTTATTGAAAGTGACTTTTAAGACTCTTCTTAGGATAAGATAGACGATTAGGACAAACAGAATATAGAGCGCCGAGTTAATCAACTTCTTGAGACTAATGTCGGTACCAAAGAAATTAAGATTCATCTTAGGCCTCCACTAAATCAGAACCGTTCACATCGAAATCAGAGAGCGAAGCCTTTTTGATGGCTGGGTCTTCGTAGGTGTTGTAGTAGTAGGTCTTGGTGGCAGTAGAGTAGCCACCAGTGTAGACGGTCTTTTCAAAGTCGCCACTAGCCATAGCGGCAGCACCGTCAATCATCGCCACGCCGGTGAGAGTGTGGAAGAGGCGAGAAACGTTTTCTTCCTCGGTGGATTTAACTGGGTAGTGAGTGTTGAGATAAGCGACGCGCACGAAGCGAGATGGGGAATAATAATCACCTGGGAGACCACGCATTAAAGAACCAGAGCCAAAGGCAGTCATCTCAGCCTTACCCCAAGTGACTTTTTCTGGTTGTGGGCTAGTGAGATTCATGTAGTTTCTTAAGTTTTCTTTGTGCCAGCCATAGCCTGGTTGGTTGGTGAGGACATCAACGTCGTTGTGGAAGATTTGCATACCCGCTGGCGTATATTCTACAACAATACTACGGTCTTTGTCACCAATAATCCAGTGGAGCATAGAAACTGGGAATTTGTCGTTGATTGGCTTGGCGACAATCGCGACATTCTTTAAGGCATTCTCAACTTCGTCAACAGTAGAAAAGTTCATCGCAACCCAGAGAGGGAACTCGTAGGCGGCGACATTTGTTTTGCCATCTACTGCGTTCGGCTCATACTGAGCGTAGCCAGGGAAGTTTAAACCAGCAATAGCGAGACCATCCTCGTTTGCACAGTCAAAATAAAGTGGAACATTCTCCTGAATGATAGCCATACCGATAATGGCAGATTTTGGATTTGAGCTACCTAGAAAAGCAGAATTATAAGTGTAGCCCTTTGGAGTTACGACGATTTTCTCACCGTAGCCGACGGACCAGTCAAGATTGCGACCGAAATACATATTACCTTTGTCATCACTGAAACGTACACCTGTACACATTGTTCCTCCTTATGTTTTGTTGATACTATTATAACACAAAAAAGAGACCGCGATTCGCTCTATCGGCCTCTTTTTAAACTAAACGATTATTTCTTCTTGGAAAGAGTCAAGAAACCGTTGCGTGGGTTTTCATTGACAACGCGATCGGATGGAAGATCACAAGGAGTTCCCTTGCCGCCATCTTCAGTCTTGGTGAAGAAGTAAATAGTCTGTGGCTTGCCGCCGCGAAGAGTTACTTCGGACTTTCTAAGATAATAAGTAGTTCCTTTGCTGTTGACATGCTTGTAAGCCATGTTTTCCTCCTTAGTTGATTGTACTTCTATCTTATATCTCTATTAATCTCTTGTCAAGAGTTTTAAGGGAGAATTGTAAATTCTACCTCTCAAAATTAGAAAGTAAGGGGCTTCAAACGCTAGCCGCCGCCTGCTACCGCCGAAAAATCACGACAAACAGCCTATTCGAAAAGCACCTAAACTTGGGTGCTTTTCTCATAGGTGTTAGTTGTGATTTTTGCGGGGCGGCTGACGCATTGTTTGAAGCCCCTTACTTTCTAATTTTCAAGGCGATTTTCAAAGTTACCCAGATGAAGAAGCGGATGATGATTGTAATTACTAAGATGATGGTGATGAGCATCATTAGGCCGGAAGGAGTGAAGGTGAAGACTGGGGAAGCGAAGTCATAGCGATAGAGCGAAGGGGAGGGGAGGTCGACTTTGATTTCTGAATCAATGTTTTCTGAAGCCGGGAATTTGGCGAGTTCGTTTTGGTAGCAAGCGATATAATCTGGTGTATTCCAATCCCAACCATACTCATGAGCGAGAGGCTGACAGACTGCCATAGCCTGAGCATAGATGTTGCCGTTGGGGTTTGCGTAAACACCAGCTTCTTCTTGAGCTTTGACTTTAAGGGCAGTGGCAGTACGTTCATATTCTTTCGCAAGATAGACTTCGCCAGAGCCAAAGTAAAGAGAGAAGTTGCCATTCTTTTCCTCAATGTTCATAATATTATGGGTTTCGGTAAACTTTTTGAGTTCGTTTAAAGCATCCTTGATTTTTTCCTGGTCGCCGCCTTCGTCGGCAGCAACGACAGCATTCTTTAGATCATTCATTTTGATGTGATCAAAACGGAGAAGGGTGGCCGTAATGAAGCAGATGGGAATCAAAATCAAGACCAGTTGCCAAGTCTTAACTTTGGGACGGTGAAACTTCTTTTTACCCACCATATCTGATATAATTATACCATATGAATATATATATTGCGGGAATTTCTGGAACGGGAATGGGGCCGCTAGCTTTGATGGCAAAGCGGGCTGGGTTTTCAGTCTTTGGTTCGGATTTGTCTGAGGGGGCGGTAGCGCCAGAATTATACAGAGAAGAAATTCCGGTCAAAATCGGGCCACAGGACGGCAAGTTTCTACAGAAATGTTACGACGAAAATGGGGTGGATTGGTTTGTTCATACCTCGGCGATGAGGGAAGATGCACCAGAGCTACTACTTGCAAAGAAACTGGGGTTACGCATTTCCAAACGTGATGAGCTGATTGCTTATCTGGTGGAGAAATTAGGGCTCAAGATGGTAGCGGTGGCAGGGACACACGGCAAGACAACAACGACAGCACTGATTACCTGGGCCTCGCTAGAGCTTGGGCTGCCGGTTTCTTATCTAGTTGGCTCGACTTTGCCATTTGCCGAGGCTGGTTCTTATAGTGACGCCTCGGAATTTCTGATTTATGAGGCGGATGAATACGACCGCAATTTCTTGAAGTTTTATCCATGGCTTGCGGTGATTACGACAGTTTCTTACGATCATCCGGATATTTACCCGACTGTAGAAGACTATAAAGCTGCTTTTTCCAAATTTATGAGTCAGAGCGAGCAGGTAATTGAAAAACCTACTCTTGAAGTTTCCGGGTTGGAACTGGCTGGAGAAAAGCGCAGATACGATGCTAGGCTCGCACTTGAAGCGGTGACTAGAATGTGTGAAGAAGTAGGGAAAGAGGTTTCTACTGCCGAAATTATTGAAATTCTAAATCGCTTCCCTGGTGTGGGTAGAAGATTCGAGAGGGTCTCACCTGGAGTCTATTCAGACTATGGCCATCATCCAGAGGAAATTGAGGCCACCGTCCAAATGGCAAAAGAGGAAGCAAAGAGGCTGGGGCTAAATGGGGTGGTTGTAGTTTATGAGCCACACCAAAACACGCGCCAGCACGAAGTCATAAATGGTTATAGAAAAGTATTCGAAGGGGCGAAGCATATCTTCTGGCTACCGACTTATCTCACGCGTGAGAATCCAGAATTAAAAGTGCTCCAGCCAGTAGAGTTTATCGCGAGGCTTTCCAACTCGGCCGATGCCGAGCCAGCCGAGGTTTCTCATGAATTATATGAGAAGCTGAAAAAATACCTTGATGATAATTATTTGCTATTATTTATGTCGGCGGGGCCGCTGGACGGCTGGGTTCGTCAACAAAATTGGGAATAGATAAACGTGGAGAGCATTTGGCAAACCGCCAAAGAAGAAGAGAGTGAAGCCGAGTGCAACTAGGCCAGCGCCGAGTAGTACGTTTAATTTGACACTATATAATATATATATTATGGTAACGGCGGCGAGGAGGAAGCCTACGAGACCGAGCTCGAGGAGAACGGAGGCGTATTCGTTTTGAACAATCTCTTTTTCTATGCCTAGTTCTGGGTCTTTTTCTAATAATTTAATACCAGCAGAGCCGAGACCAACGCCAAAGAGCAGATTTTTAGGACTGTCGTTCCAGATGTCTAGAGCATCACGAGTGAGCTGAGAACGGAAAGCGGAAGATTCCTCAACATAACCGGAGAAGGTAGAGGAGTTGTCATCAGTAGAGGTTTCGGCCGAAGTTTCAGTAGTGGATTCAGTAGGGGAGGTTTCTGGAGAGATAGTTTCGGCGGGACGGAAATCAATTTTGCCGAGAGAAAGCTGGTGGATACTTTTGGAGACTCCAGACCAGAAAGTATCACTGGTGGGGGAAATTTGAGCAAAAAGACCTTGGATACCAAGGATGAAGATGAAACTACCAAGGGTGATAGGGATAATTAGTAATCCCCTAGTTATATTTGACTTTTTCTTATTATGTTTTATAGTAGGGAACTGTGCGAAGAAGATTATGGCTAGGCCAATTAGTAGGGCATAGATGGCACCACGAGAGAAGGTAAGAAAAACCGTAGAGACGAGGAAAATTGTAATAATAGCTTGCCAAGGATTTTTGAAAAGTGGCTTTTTTGCAACCAAGCCGTAGACCATAATGAAGGTTGGGACGAGGAGGAGGTTGCCGGCAAATTGCGGCTCGATAGCAAAGCCGTTGGGATGAGGATAGCCGAAGGCAAGATAGGTGCAACCGCGGCAGAGAAGAGTGGTATCACGCGAGACACCGATGAGATCTAAAATACATTGGAGCCAGCAGAAAATAGAGAAGAGCACGGCCGAGAAGACGAGTAGTTTCTTTAGAAGTGGCAACTTTTCTTTGTTGGTCTTAATGTAATAGTAAATATTCAGGCCGGCAAAGACAAGTAGAAAAAGCATGCCGGCGGTGAGAATGGCGCGAGTGCGGTTTAGAGACCAGAGAATAGTGATGGCGGCATAGACGGGGAAGGCAAAAAGTAAAAAGAGCTTTTTACGATAAAATCCTAAGAGTTTTTTTAAGTTTACGAGGCTAAAAACAGAGAAGAGTAGCAGCCAAAGCTCGGCAATAGAGAATTCAAAGTTCATAGTTTCAGAAGAGCCGAGATGAAAAGAGGGGTGATAAGAGAAAAATAGGGCTAGCGGGGCAAGGAAAAGTAGGCCTTTTTGAATTTTTTGGAGGGAATTAACGATGCTCAATTTTTTCATTGATGAACTCCTTCATTTTGGTTTTAAAAATTTCAGTGTCGAAGGGAAGTGCAGTGGCCGAAATTTTTTCTGGTGAGAATTTTTCTTTATCAAATTTTTCAATGGCGAGACTTAAAGAGTTTACGGTTTGCTTGTCGAAGAAAAGCCCGTTTTCGCCGTCTTTGATATAGTCGATGGCGCCACCTTTTTTGTAGGCGATGACTGGGCAGCCGGCGGCGAGAGCTTCTACTGGCGCAATACCAAAAGGCTCCTGGCTAGGGAAAAGGTAGGCGGCGGCATTTTCAAGATATTTTTTCAAACCTTTCTGGTCCATTTTTGGTAGGAAAATAATGTTTTTATTATTTTTAGCCAAACGCTTTAGCTTCTTTTCTTCTGGACCTTCGCCGATTAAAATCAACTTGCTATTCGTCTTAATACAGGCTGCGATGGCGAGGTCTAGACGCTTCCAGTTGACAAATCGTGAAGTTGTGATGAAATAATTCCCTTGCTGGTTCTCTGTCTTATTTGACTTTTTATATAAAAATGTTTTAGTATCAACTGGCGGATAAATAATAGTCGCTTCCCTCTTATAGAAGCGCTTGATTTCCTCTTTGGCGTATTTAGAGATAGTGATATAATAATTTGGTTTTTTAGAGGCCTCGAGATCTCTCTTTCGCATTGGCTTGACAAAAATTTTTAGGCCAAGGCGAGCGAGCGGGTTTAGGAAGCCAAAGCCAGGGTCCTTCATGTATTGGTCGTAAAGACCCCAGTAATACTGGGTTGGGACGTGACAGAAGCAAATGTGTTCGGTTTTATGTTCGGATTTTTTTCCACTGGTTGTGGAAACACCTTTAGCCTCGGCGCCAGTGACAGAGATAACGAGATCGTAATCTCTTAAATCCAGTTTTCTGAACCAGCGCGAGCGCAAAGGCCCGATGAACTTCCTAGTGCATTTTGGGAAATGTTGAAGATAGCCAGTTTTAACCTCGGCGTCTTTAAACCAATCGATTCCCTTTCTATCGTATTTAGAGGTGTAAATTGGAGCATCGGGAAACATTTTGTGAAGCTCTAAAAGAACACGCTCGGCACCACCAAAATTAATTAACCAATCGCAAACTAAGGCAACTTTCATTTTGCGCCTCGGCCGGTTAAGACCACGATGACGGTCCTAAATAAGATTTGGAGATCGAGCCAGAAGGACCAGTTTTGGATATAGTAAAGGTCGAGCGAACGGCGCTCTTCAAAGGAAATGTCGCGACGACCAGAAACCTGGGCAAGGCCGGTGAGGCCGGATTTGACCGAAAGTAACAAGGAGCGGTCGCCATAGTCGCGTAATTCCCCAGGCACGAGAGCACGCGGGCCGACAAGCGAGATGTCGCCTTTTAGGACATTGATGAGCTGCGGGAGTTCGTCTAGTGAGGTGCGACGGAGGAATTTGCCGATCTTAGTAATACGAGGGTCATTTTTGATATAGTCGCCACCTTTGCGATATTTTTCAATTAGTTCTGGACGACCCATTTTATTGAAGGCTTCCTCTGGAGAGAGGCCAGAAAATTCTGGTTTCATGGAACGGAACTTATAAATTCTGACTTTTTTATTGTAGCGACTGAGACGGTATTCAGAATAAATCGGCGAGTGTTTGAAGTCGGAGAACTTGATGGTAAGCCAGATAATAGCCATCGGGATGAAGGCGATAATGGTAGCAATGAGACCTAAGACAATGTCTGTAACACGTTTAACAACGCGGGCGGCGCCAATTAGAGGAGTTACCTTTACAAGCATGGCTGGAGTATCGCCAATAAGCTCAATGTCACCAATGTGGGAGGAGAGGCTAGATTCAGTAGGGACGAAATAATATAATATATGGTGCTTAATAGCCTCGGTATAGACATATTCAGACTTATCTTCATCGGTCTGGAAGATAATATCGGGGCTAGCTTCGTCTAGAGCGGCCTGGAGCGAGGAGAATTGATATTTCCTGAGCTCTTCTGGGATAAAACTATTGCCGGCGACAATCCCCTTTAGGCGGAAACCATCTTCTGGAAAATCGACAATGTGTTCAATTAGACGCTCGGTATTTTTGTGGTTGCCAATAATAACGACCGAGAGGCCGGAGCCAAAACGAGCGCTAAAGGAGCGATGAACTGCACGGATGACTAGGCGGATGAGGATAAGAGTGATGAAGCAGAAAAGTAAGGTCCAGACTGCAACAGCACGGCTCGGGAAGAGGGCTTTTTTGAAGAAAAACTGATACGAGATTAATGCCATAGTCCCTAAAAACGAGGCGGCGAAGGCACGTGAAATCTCCGGGGCGCGGCGGCGATTGTTATAAACTCTACGATTATAAAGCCCAAGTAAAGCAAGAATAATCCACCAAACTGGCACTAAGACGAAGACTGAAAGGAATAAACCCCAAGGGTCTTTATCAAAATAGAACGGGCGCGAGTCGAGGTTGGTACGGACAAAATAAGCAAACAGAAAGGAGCCCATAATTGCTAATGCATCCCCTAGCATTAGGCATAATACATAGACTAGTCCCGGGTCTTTCTTCATGCTATAATTATACCATATAGGAGATAATATGAAAATTTTAGTCACAGGCGGAACAGGTTATATTGGCTCTCACACAGTGGTGGAATTGATTAACAATGGATACAAAGTTGAGATTCTAGATAATCTTTTTAATTCTAAGGAGACAGTTTTAGATAAAATCCAAGCACTGACAGGAGTGCGACCAGTTTTTCATAAAGTTGATCTTTTAGATTATAATGCAACTTTGAAAGTGCTTGAACGTGGTTTCAATAGTGTAATCCACTTCGCTGGGCTAAAGGCAGTGGCGGAGAGCGTGGAAAAACCGCTGTGGTATTATGAAAATAATATTGGCGGGACCTTGAATTTGCTCAAAGCGATGAAAGCGACTAGCTGTAATTCCCTGATTTTCTCTTCATCTGCGACAGTCTATGGTGATCAAGGCGTAACGCAGTTGGACGAGACAATGGAAACTGGACGCGGGATTACGAATCCTTACGGCCAGACTAAGTTTATGATTGAACAAATTCTAAAGGATGTTTGTGTGGCGGATAGTTCTTTCTCAGTGGTACTACTGCGTTACTTTAACCCGGTTGGGGCACATCCTTCTGGGCTTCTGGGAGAAGATCCAAATGGGCGACCAAATAATTTGATGCCGATTGTAATGAAGGTTTCTACTGGAGAAATCCCGGAACTCTCGGTTTACGGCGATGATTACCCGACACCAGATGGAACTTGCATTAGGGATTATATTCACGTGGTTGACCTCGCAAAAGGCCATCTTGCGGCGCTTTCACATATGAGCGCCGGTTGTTCAATTTATAATCTCGGGACGGGGCGCGGAACTTCTGTGCTTGAGATGATTGCCGCGTTTGAGAAGGCAAGTGGAGAGAAACTACCCCATAAAATCGTGGGACGAAGAGAGGGTGATTTGCCAGAACTCTGTGCTGTGCCAGATAAGGCACTTAATGAGCTTGAGTGGAAAGCTGAACTTAGCATAGATGATGCGATGGTGGATACGCTAAGATTTCTTGGTAAACACGAGTAGCTTGCTTAAGATATAGTTTAAGACGATGACGATAACCTGAGCAAGGGTTTTTGAAACGAGCTCGTTCATATGTAGAACTTCAATGGTAAGGTTTAGGATTAAGATTTCAATACCGAGCGTAGCCAAGCGAGCGAGCACGAACATAACGAACTCGCGGGTGGAATCTTTTTGGCCGGCAGTCTTAAAGACGAAGAAACGGCTTAAGATATAAACGAAGATAATAGTAATGACCCAGGCGATGACGTTGCTTAGGGTAATATCAAGCTCAAGTTTTCTGAAGAGGGCGAAAGTGGCAATATTAACAACCGTGCCAAGGCCACCGGTAATGACGTAGTTGATAATTTCTTCGTATTTTTTATACAAGTTCCAGATTTTCTTGAACATAATACTATTATACCATAAGCGGACTATAAGCAAAGATTGCTCGGAAAAACCGGGCAATCTTAGTAGCTGTTTTTGTTTATGGTTATATTATAGCTTAATAGAATTTAAAAGTCTAGTAGAATTTAGAACCTGGAATAATTTTCTGGACTTGAAAGCATACTCTGAATCAGTTGGACAGAGGCCATTTCCCATTCAGCATCCGCTTGTTCCTGACTAGAAACTGCTTGCGGGTGAGCGTAATAATATTCATAACTATCGATAGTGGTGACATAAGTTGGGCAAGAGGCCTGACATTCATAAGTCCCTTCTTTATATCTTGAGACACTACCAAGACTATTCTTGGCGAAGTCGGGAGCTATGCCGTCTCCTTCTCCATCTGTGCCACTAACAGAAACTGTCGATTCGTGGTCAAAAATTTTGATGGTGCCATCCGAGTATTCAAACCTATCTGCGCCTTCTCCACGATAATTGTAGTGGAGATTTTTAAGATTTTCTGGAATTTTGATTTTGATGCCCCATTGACCAATATAAATATAATCGGGGCTAGAGGTGGCCGTTTTATCATCTTCTGGTTCTGGAGTTATTGTAGGGCTGGTATTATTGGTAGCTGGCTCAGAGGGTTTATTTTTCTCGACTGCCCAGAGAATACCAAAGGTGATGGCAACGGCAATGACAAGAAGAAGGAGGACCGCCATAAAAATATTGGCTTTGTTTAGTTTCCTTTTTATAACCGGAACTGGGCTACTGTGAAAATTTTGCTCCATAAGATGATAGACCTTTTTTAATTTATGAGTCTATTATAGCATAAGCATAATTTTTATGCTACTTTATGTTTTCCTTACGTACGACTTGACATTTTACGATTTTTGATGTATAATATATTGGTTATGTTAAAAAATCCTAGTGACGGGCGGTGCCTTAAAACAAGGCAGGCAGTCGAAGATGCTTTGTATGACTTCTATTCTAATCATTCTTATTTTGAAAAACTTACAGTCCGGGGGCTTTGTCGAGAAGCAAAAATCTCGGCACCGGCATTCTACCGGAACTACCGCGGGGTTTATGATGTGGTGCGGGCAAAAGACGAGAAAATTCGGACGGGACTTTTAGGAGCTGTCGGGGAGGAAAGTTCTTTACTGGTTGGGTTAGTGCGTTTATTCAATTTTGTGAGAAAAAATGATTCTTATTTTCGTATTAATTTTCTTCAAGAACGCGGTACGCCATTCGAAATTATTTTGAAAATTTTTGAGCCAAAAATTTTGCGATTTATACGGACGGAGAGAAGGGTGCGACGCTCTGAAAAAGTGGACCAGCGAATTTGTGACGAGGTTAAAAACTATTTGGTTTTTAGGCTAACTTGGTGGATAGAAAAAGATGGTTTTGATGATGAAAAATCTATGGAAAGAATCAACGAGATTGTAGCCTATGCTAAGGGACGGATTTTAGAAATGGAAAAGAGGCCTTCTTAATTATTTGCGAAATTTTACCAGAATTGTGGCTGGGAAAAGCCAGAAGAAATTAGCATATTTTAATTTCTGGCTAAACTTTTGGTTGCTACGAGCAACGGCAAAGGCATGAGAAATATGGAAGCGGATTTTTAAATGACGGAGGAGTCTTCTGTCTTTTCTAGTGACAGGACCGTTTGTTTTTGCAAAATTTTGAAAATCTTTGTAGCTATCGAGCCAGTTTTTCCAAATGAGCGACGACTCGCGGACAGTACTAGTCTCGGTGCCGTAGTGATAAAGATATGTCGCTTCAAGAACATAGCTGATTTTTAGTTCATTGTTTTTAATTAATGTAGTTAAATAATCCAGGACAAACTTGGTATCTTCGGCAAATTTTTTGTGAGTATCAAATTCGATATTCCCCTTTTTGATAATATCGTTTCGGAAAGCTTTGTTGGTAGCGGATTAGAGGCGTCAGTCTTTGACATCCTGGCGTATAATGTAGGATAAATAAGTATCTTTTGGCTTTCTGGAAACGGGTGGGTTGACATAGGTATCGTGAGACTTGTCATTGTAAACGCGGTGGTAGCGGTAGCCACAAGAAACTAGGCCAGTACCCTTCTCGTATTCGGCGGTGAGTTTAGTGAAATGGGCCTTTAGAATATCGTCGTCTGAATCAATAAAGAAAATGTATTTACCAGTCGCCTTTTTTAGGGCTAAATTTCGTGCACTAGAGGCGCCTTGGTTTTTCTGGGAAAAGATATGGAGACGCTTATCAGTTGCGGCAATACCGCGGAGGATTTTTAAAGAGTCGTCAGTAGAGCCATCGTCAACAACAAGAATCTCAAGGTTCTGATACTGGTCGTTTTTGATAGACTCATAGAGTTTCAAAAAGGCTTCGCCAGTGTTATAGACAGGAACAACAATAGAAAGAAGTGGTTCGTTCATAGGATTAAGCTGGCTGTCCAACCTCATAAAGTTCCTCCGGGGCGATATCAAGTTCATCATTCCATACTACAGTTTCAGCATCAACGTGCGCCATTTTGAAAATCTTGGGCTCTTTAAGTTGCTTGAAAACGCCTTTATCTAGTAGTGGCTTACAATCATATATTTTTCTCTCGCCAGTAATAAATGTGACCAACAAAATATAATCATCTTTTGGCTCTACGTCAGTTACAATCCAACTCGGCTCGCTAACTTTGATATTTTTTTCATTTAAACTCATATTAATTCCTTAACGCAAAGGTTCAATTTTAAACAACGCTTCATGCTCACTAGCGAGTTTCCAATTTGCTTCTAGATCCTCACGATGTAATTCGCACCAAGCCATAATAAGTTTGTTTTGCTTTTCTGGCATACTTCCCTCGAGAAGCTCACCATCGAAATTATACATGCCTTTATGTCCTTGGTAAATCGCGTGAAAGTGTGGCGGGTTATGATCGCTATATCTCATACTAATCAATATCCCATAGAATAAGCAGATATTTGGCATAAATTCTTCTTTTAAACCTTTCTGCGATTCCATGTTTTATATTGTAACATAAAATCGCCTTATTTACTATTATCCTACAATGTCGCGGGCGAGACGACCATCTACACCACGGAATTTCAGAGCTTTGCAAGTTTCGCGAAAAAGCGAATCGCACATATCCACGACGGTGGCGCGCCATTTGGCTCGTTTCTTGAGTTGCTTTTTTAGACAGACTAAATCTGGGCTGTAGATAACTATTAGCCCGCCAGGAAAATTTTCAAGAGCCCGATCTATGGCGGATGACGCTTCTGCTAAATTTGAAAATTTAAGGCCAGGAGCATACCCTTCTTCGGAAATTTTGGTGCCAAAACATTCGACCTTCATTTCTTGATAGCGAGTCATCCGCCGAACAATTTGAGGGAGCAAAATGCGTGCGCTTGGTTCGTCTTTTAGAACTCTTACTAGCTCTTGGCCATAGCCGACAATTTCCTGGTCTGGATATTTATCTTTTAGAAACTGTATGCTAGATAAAGTCATTTCTGGCTCACAAAGAACAATCGCATCTACCTTGCCGAGATATGGCGAAAGCTCATCTTCGATCCATTCCCTGAGCTCCGACTCGGTCCTATATGTATATTCTTGATTGTTTTGGTTCGTCAGTTTTATGACGTCAACGGGGAGGTTATCTTCTATGATATTGCCAATGATATCTTCACTAGCTTTGCTCCCAAAAACTACTACTTGCTTTAGCATAAAAACTCCTTCTTACAATTCCGACCCGGCTGTCCATCCGGGTGGAACTGCCTTGAAACCATCATACCGTGCTTTTTTGTTGTGATTTATACAAAATAATGAGTTACGTTACAAAGTGTAACGTAACTCGGGAAAATAGGGGTAAAATTTAACGGTAAAATTATAGAAATCAATGATTTTGGCTGGTTAAACCGTATTTAATTCCAGGCGCCGACTTCTTGTAAAATAGTGTAAAGCTGGTAGATCTTGCCATCGGCAGACTGGGCAAAGGCCGTAACGGTGCCACCAGCAATAACAGCGCCATTGTTCACTGGGCTAGATGCTCCTTGATAGAATTTTTCAATATTCGCTAGCCCTGGAAGCTTGCCGGAAGATTTAACTTCTCTAGTTCTATGAATAGTGAGTAATGGCATATATTCGACTGTGCCATCCTCTAGTAAGAACAGAAAAACTTCATATCCAACAGCTTGACTACTAAAGTTGGCTGCTAAAATATCTACAACATTGCTATTGAAACTTATCTCATAGGTTTGTGGTTGGTCAGAAGTTTTTTCGCTGACAAAATTAATATCGAGTGAACCCCAATCTACATAGGCATTAGCAGTTTTGTCTCCATGAGACATTACAGATATGGCAAGTCCTTCCCTTGAATAGAACCGACCTTGGGAATCGGCCCTATAGATAGTATCTTCTTGTTTATTGACTATAGCATCCTCGCTAAAAGCAAGCTCCGGGCAATTACACTCTTTATTCTCGGTTCGTTCGTCAGAAGAAGATTGACAGTCTATGGCAGAATTTGTGTTAGCGATATTAGTATCCGCAGCAGTATTAGTATTAGCATTAGAATTATTATTGTTTCCCCAAAGATAACCGAGGGCGAGAGCACCACCGACGAGAAGGAGGACAAGAATGACGAGCATGATAGCGAGGCCGACACGCTTCTTGGGCTTTGGCTCGGCTGGAAGATTTTCTAGAGGCTGAGGCGTGGGGATAGTTTCTTCCATAGGAACTTTCTCCTCGATTGTAACCTTATCTGGGGATTTGATATTAGGCTCCCTGTTTTCCTTTTCCATAAAATATGACCTTTCTTCTTATGGTTATATTATATATCCATATCTACCTGATTACAAGTGGAGGATTATTTGTTCGGTTTTTATATAATTTATATTAGTCCTTGTAAAGCACTAGCTTCTATTTACAGCTGTGCCCATATGTGATATATTAATAAATATGAAAGCCGAGGTAAAAATTTCAGAACTCCCAACATATGTCTATATCGACAGTAGTAATATAAACTTCGCTTGCAAACGCGGTCTAGGCATTGATTTGGATTATAAAAAATTATACAAGTACTTGAAAAGAAAATATCCACAACTTAAAAAAGTATCGTATTTTGAGGGTAGAGAAATAGAAGATGCAGAAAAGGCAAAAATTTTCAGAGCTTATGAAAAAGTCGGATATACAATGAAGATTTTGGAACGAAAAAAGTATATCTTGCAGCCCGTTTTTCGTTATAAAAAATGCCCGAGTTGCAACCAGCGCGTAAAAATATGTACAGCCCCCAAGTCAATAAAATTAAAATCCAATATCGATGTATTCTTATGTTCAGAAATGATGTTTGATGCCCTCAAGGAAAAACGCCCTACCCACTTCATGTTATTGTCTTGTGATGGTGATTACGCAGAAATGATAAAGAAAATTATCGAAAATTGCCCAAAGGCGCATATAACTGTTCTAGCAACACCTTTCACGAAGCCGGAGAATTTCTTGTCTATTCGTTTACAGCAACTAAAAGGCGAGCTACCACGTTTTGAACTTGCAAATATAGCTAATATTAAAGATTTAATTTGCAAATAAATTAGAGCCGCGCCGAAGCGAGACTCTATAACATCGGGCGCCTTGCGGACTTAAGCCCTTATCATTATTGTATACTATCAGCCCCATCCTGTCAAGGAAGAAGAATTTAGTAGCTTTGATTAATTTCATAGACGCGGCGGGAGAGGTCGGACATAATGTAGTCTTTGTCGGCGCGATAACCGTTGGTGGTGAGAAGTGTGAAAATGTAGGGTTTTTCGGTTAAGAAAATACCGGTTTCGTTGTAGTAGGGGCCATAGAAGCCAGCTTTAAACATGAAGTCGGGATGGCCTGGGAATTGAAGCACGCCCCACCAACCGATGCGAAAGTGCTCGCCAAGCTCCCAGCCCATTTCTAGGTTATTCACCAAATACCAAAGATGTTTCCATTCCTTTAGCTGGTCGTTTACGGTAGTGTCGCAGAAATAATATGTGCCAGAATAAATAGAAGATGGTTTTAAGTGATATTCCATGCCAATTTCTTTGCTGTATTCTCTCAAGTTTTCAATGCTAAATTTTTCTACTAGGGAGGTGTGGGCTTCGTTTTTACTGTAAGTGATGGCGTTGATGATGAGGGCGTTGGTGTTCCAATCGAAAGTGCCGAGTTTTTCGTAGGCATACATGGCGTCTAGGGTCTTAACGAGTGAGGCGCCATAATAAACTCTGTCGCCTTGGTATCTATAGGTGTAACCGGTAGTGAGGTCCATATAGCCGAAGCTCATATCGAGGCCGGTGGAAGCGACATAATCTCTGAATTCATCAAAAGCCGCATCGAGATTTTGAGGACGAGTGTCAGCTAGCGGTGGTTGTGGCTCAGCGGGCTTTTCTTCTATGACTACTGGTTCTTCTGTTTTAGGCTGTTCTTCTTGATAAATTTTTTGATTCTCTGCCGGTACAATTTCGGCGGCTGGAATTTCGGCGACTTTTTCAGTAGGCTTGATGAGAAAGCGCCAAGCAACCACGCCGAGGATGACCAGCTCGATTGAAATTGCAACGATGAGAATCGGAACAAATCTTTTTTTGTGATGAGGTTCTGGTTCTGGAGTATAGATTGGCTTTTGGTTTGAAAAAGTTATGGTTCCCTGCGGGGTTTCGAAAGTGGACTCCGATATCGGCTCGGGCCTTATTACCCTCTCAAAATGGACCTCAATAATATACGGGAGATCTGGATCTCTTGAGAGGACGAGGATGCGCATAGGCTACTCTATTTTTTCGACTGCCGTCAGAACATAACTATCGCCATATGGAGACAACGTGAACTCATAAATAGCCATACTGTCTATTATTTCATTCGTTATACTATTTGGGAGGCTAATCATCGTAATGGAATTGGAGCCAGGCTCACGCACGACTGTGCTCTTTTCTGACGGCTCTTCCATACTGGTATTTATTGTTGCAAAAGTTAACACAACAACCATATCATTGCCGGATTTTTTCACAGTTATTATTTTGTGCGCCGCTATAATAGAGGTTATTCCCCCACCTGGGAAAATAAATTCTCTGTAAGCATCGATACTATCATCATAAACTAAATAGAAGAAATTTTGGAAAGAGTAATTCTTTTTCTCAATTGAGCCATAATCACCAAATAATGATTTATATTTTTCATTCATCAAATCATAGCTGACACTTTTACCGGTACATATTCCTTGTTCATACCCTTGATCAGTGCATGTGACAGTTTCTTTTTCGTTTTCATTTATTGCCTGATAAGCTAAGAAAACTTTCTGCTGTTCATCAAATTTCGAACTGAATGTGCCATAGAAGGCATTAAATGGGGCGGCTTTAGTACCATTGCCTTTGCCTATATATTTCTCTAGTATTTTTTCTGCTTCAGTAATTGCCAAAGCGCCACTTTCTGAAGATGGAGTGCTGCCATTTTCTGTTTGATTTTGAGTACTAGAATTGGACTCATTGCTATTTGTGGTCTGGTTATTGTTCCCCTGACTGCTTTGAGAGCCGTTATTTAAGTTATTCTTTCCCCAGAGATAGCCGAGGGCGAGGGCACCGCCAACGAGAAGGAGAACGAGGACCACGAGCATGATGGTGAGGCCGACACGCTTTTTGGGCTTTGGCTCGACTGGCTGAACCACTGTCTCGGATTCAACCACGACTTCGTTAGGGGATTTGACTTCCTTTTCCATAAAATATAACCTTTCTTCTTATGGTTATATTATAACATAAGCGGAGCTGGTTTTAATATTATTTCTTGCGGAGGGGGAGGCGGCGGAGGATGGGGTTATTAGCGATAGTGCGGCCGCGGCGGATGTAGCGGCGAATGCGGGCTGGGTTTGGCGAATCGGCGCAAACTAGGTCGAGTAGCTTTGGCATTCTTTGCGTTTTTAAATACGAATTTAGGTAGCGATTTTTTCGGGAGACTGGGAAGTCGCGGAACTTTTCGCAGAAAAGTTTAATAAACTTCTGACGCTTTGGAGCCTTTTCCTCGACAATGATCCAGATAAGCAAAGCCATAATTTGATGCGAAGTGAGCGTGCCGGAAATGATTTCAAATTTGCGGCGGTCTTTTATTTGGCTAAGGCAAAGCTTGATGGTGTCGAAAATGACAAAGCGGTCTTCGGAAAAAGCTTTGTTCTGAATGGAACCTTTGCGTTGGACGTAATCGTAAAACGGAATCGGAATATAAACAATTTTGTTGCAATTTGCAATGACAAGCGGAACAACCGCGTCATCTTCATTGTTCTTGCCGACTGGAAATTCTATTCCGTCAAATAATTCCCTCTTAAAAATCTTGTTCGCGCAGGTAGGAGCAAGCGGGACATCCATAAGACGGAGCAAAGTCTGGCTGGCTGGATGGTGGATATTTTCCATTGGCGAAATTACGATTTCTTCTGGATTATAATAAAGGGCGACGTCGCAGTGGACAAGGTCGGCCTTTTCGGAGATTAGCTTTTTAAGCATAGTAGGATAAGCGTAGCGGCTCATAAAATCATCTGAATCAAGGAAGGCGATAAAGCGGCCACGTGCAATTTTCAAGCCGGCGTTGCGGGCGGCAGAAAGACCGCCATTTTGCTGGTCGATAAGATGGATGCGGGAATCTTTTTTCAAATATTCTTTACAAACTTCAAGAGATTTATCAGTGGAGCCGTCGTTAACCAAAATAATTTCAGCTTTTTCTGGCAAATCTGCAAGTGCTGAGTCAATACATTTTGGTAGATATTTGGCGACATTGTAAATCGGAATAATAATGGAAAGCAAGACTTCATCTTCAATATGGTGCTTCTTGCAAAGCTTGTTGAGGTCGATGTCATCATAATATAGTAAGTCCTCAGACAAATGCCATTGATTCTGCAACTGCTCGCGGCGGTTCTTAATGAGTCTCTTCATACGAACTGGCAATTTTACGTCTTTTGCGATGCTATCTTGAACAAAGACAATTTCCTTGTAGTGTGTAAAGTTGTCAGTGGTTTTTGAGACGCTGCCAGTGTGAGAGCGGTAATGGTTTAAAGATTCGGCGTTATAGGCAATCTTGCCGTGTAGAAGAATCTTAGAATAAAAATACCAGTCGCCAGCAAGACGATATTCCCCAGCGGTAGCAAGGTAGCGACGGAATGGAACGGATTTTTTATTTCTGAAGACGACACCACTAACATTCGTGACAGTGTTGTTGACAGCCAAGTAGTTGCGAAGTTCATCTTTACCGTCGTTAATATAGCTGCGCTTCCAGTGGCCAGAATCATCATAGTCGATCCATTTTCTATGATCTGCCATTAAGCGGCGCTTGCGCTCGTTGATCATGTCAGACTCGGCATAAGACAAAATAACATCCTGGTCTTTTTCAAAAGCCAGCATGATCTGCTTTAAAAAATACCGAGAGCAAAGGTCGTCTGCCTCACAAATCCAGATAAAATCACCAGTGGCATACTCGAAAGCCTTGGCCCATTGGTTAAAGACATTGCCGCTGTTTTTTTCATTAGGGATAAAGCGCGTTTTAAGATTTGGGTGAGTCTGTTTTAATTTTTCTAAACGTTCTTCGATAACTTCGGCACTGTTGTCTGTAGAGCAGTCATCTAAAATAATTAGTTCGGAAACTGTATATTTTTGGCTTACGATGCTGTCAATACGCTCGTTGATAAAGTCGGCATAATTGTAATTTGGGATAATCGCGCTAACTTTCTTGAGGTTTTCCGGAAGAGGCGAAAAATACTTGCGGAAAGAAAAACCGGAGTGGCGATGGATGCGGAAAAGATCGTAAAGAAATAGACCGATAAAAGCCGAGGCCGGTACAATAATAGCCAGGTTCAGAATTGAAATTTGAGGGCGAAAGAGCGGGGTGACCATATAAATGTATGTACAGAAAGTTAAGAAAATGAGTCCAGCATAGAAAAAATTCTTTTTTCGAAAACGGAAGATGCGGTCTAAGCGACGATAAAAAAGCTTGGCTATCATTAGCAAAATCGAAGCTATGGCTAGTGTACCAATAAAATCCAAAATACTCATAATAACTCTTGTAATTATAGCATAGTTACACCCAAACTACAATCTATTTGAACCAATACTGGTCACCACCTAAAATGTCATAATTCAAAAGTTCATAGGCCTTGGTAGCTTTACCGGACGGGGTTTTGTCGCCTAGATAGTAGGGAGTTAAAATCGGGTTCTCGGCGCAAGCATCGTGAACCAACATTTGCTCAGCGTTCAAGCGAAGATTTAAAACCCCAAGAAGCGTGTTGACGAGACAGTTTGGAGTAGTGGTCGGGAGAGTTTTAGATTCTGTATCCATTTCAAAATTAGCCCAAATGAAATATGGCGTGAGCTGGGTGAGCTTAATGGCGCGCTCGTCGCCAGTTTCGCGAGTCAAGGAGAAGATACCAGGTGCGTGATCGCCGTAAAACAGTACGACAGTTTTTTCGTCAAGATTTTTTAAATTATTTAGAAATTCACCAAGATAAAGATCGGAGCGATAGACAGACTCAAGATAGGCCAACAACTCATTTTTAAAGTTTTCATCCCAATCGTCTGCTAGAAATTCAAAATGATAATCTTCCTCGTTATAATTTGATCTGTAATACGGTGCGTGATTTTGCATAGTGACGACACTAATCAACTGTTTTTGCTTGGAGCCCTTGAGCACATCCAATGTTTCTTCATAAATCGACTGGTCGTTGATATATTCAGAATTACCATCACGTTCTTGATGCTTCATTTCAGTTTCGGTGATAAAGGCATCGAAGCCCTCTTTCTTTAGAGCAAAATCGCGCTTGTACATACCGCCCGTGAAAGAGTGAATGGCAGTTGTTTTATATCCAGCAGATTTGGCATCTTTGGCAATTGAGATAATATTTTTAATTTTTGGTAGAATATCTGTGTATGGGACTGTCTTGGCCCAATAATTTGAGAGGCTAGTATCCACCTCAAACTCAATGTTGGCGGTGCCACCACCATAATCAGTAGAGTACATATAGCCAGTAGGAGTTTCTTTCATTAATTTGCGAAAAGTTGGTAAAGGGTCGGCTCCAGAAAACGGATAATCCTCTTGAATAAGAGAACTATCATAGTATGATTCGTTTAGTACAATAATAATGTTATAATCTTCGTTTTTTAGCTCGGTTTTACTGGCGTTAGGCTCTTTGTCGGCTTCCTTTTGGTAGCTAGATTTAATCTTGGCAATTTCGGTCGCATTATAGTCTTTGGGCTTTTCAAGTGTGGCCTTATTGAGGTTGTAGAGAAAACCAAACAAGAAACCGTTTCGGGAATAATTGACGGTTTGATTCCAGGCGACAAAATCTGTGCCTTTTAGCCAACTAATCTTCTGGTAGGCGCCGGCCTCGTGGTTGATGATTGCGGTAGACGAAGCTAAAAAGCCCCAAAGCGCAAGTGGGATAATAATTATCCTGGGGATGGTGAAGTAGGCTATTTTGAAACCTATAAGTTTGCGACGACGAATTCTAGCTTTGTTAGTTTTCGGTTTTCTACGTGGGACTTTTGGAAGAGCCGGAGGAATACGTAGCAAATTATTGGTTAAATACTCAAGTAAAATACTTAACCCGACAGTGAGAATAGAAGCAAGAATCACCCGCACCAACACACTCATATCAATAAACTTGGTTAGAGTGCCAGCCTGATCGCTCAACTGAAAATCTTCAGGGAGGAGCGGAGTGCCACGGAAGGACATTTTGGTATTATTAATATATGTGATGATAGTGATAATGACAAAGGTAATCCCAACAGCTAAAAATGGGCGGTGAAAAATACCATAAAGAAGCGCAACAAAACAAAAGATAATCAAAGCGGAATACCAAAAAACCATCGGCTTCTGATCCCAGAAAAGCCAGGCAGATTCGGGGCTGTTATCAGCTACGCGATATTGTAGATACCACATAAGGAAAGTCGCCCCCAGAATAAGAATTCCCCAACGAATGAAAATAATATAAAGGGCCCTTCCAAAATTACGGAGAATCTTTTTGAAATTATCCATAAGTCTATTATATCACATCTCTCTAGGGCTCCCAAACGAACTCTGTGTCTTGTGGTAACCCGTAGTAATATTTTATTAGCGTAATGGCATAGTCATTGGTCCAAGGGGGAGTGGTGCCGTGGGTAGTATTCGCCCATTTTTTAAGCGTGATTACTGAACTTCCATTGGAGTTTCTGAGGGCATTGTCATTATATTTTTGAGCGCTATCGTTCTGATAAAACCCGTAGATTACCGTGCTGGAATTAATCAGCGCAAGACCGATAACCGCAATGGCAAAATCTTTAGGTTGAATTTGTTGGATAATGGCCGCCATCAAAAGCCCCATAGTCAGCCAAAATGCTAGTGCTCCGCGATAGGGGAAATATGGAGCCATTACCATCATCCCCGTAGCAAGAATGGCACCAAATATCATAAATATAAACTCTATTCGCTGTGCTCTTAAGAAATAAATAACATAATTTATAACAAGTAAAATTGCCCAAATAGCCATAGCGGCAATAGCCCAAACTTCAAGCAGGGGTGAGTCGCTGTACCGAATCAAAATTAAGGTGGCAACTAGGAAGGTCCAAACAGAAGATACTAGACAAAGTTTTTTCATATTGCGATTTTGATAAATCACATAGAGACTAACGATGACGAGTATAATGACGAGAAAAATGTTAGTGCCACCAAAGGTGCCGTCCATAATTAATGGTGTATTTTGTTTGATTTTACCAAAGAGGCTTAGCTGATAAAATTCGCTAGTGTCGTGAATTCGGGCAAGCTGGCCAGGCGAAAACATTAGTAGACAGAAGCCAAGTATGCCCATAATAAGTGTGTAGACATTAGACCAACCGATTCCCTGCGCTTGGAATTCGTAACCAAATTTTTTGGAGAGAAACTCTTTCATCTTGGCAAAGCGAGCCTTTTTGCTCCAGAGCCATCGCCAGATAAAACTTAAGGAAAGTACAGTCATAACAAGAACTGCTATTTGTTCTTGTGACCAAGTAGCAGCGAGAACGAGGATGCCGCCAAGGATTTTATGATTATTTCTGATAGCAAGGATTGCGCCTAACGCCGGCAGTAAGGGGAAAATATAGGAAACTGAAGCAGCCGGCCATAGAACACCGTCTGAAATAATACTTGCTTGTAAGAGGCCAAAAACCGAGCAGATTAATGCCGCAAGCCAGGGGCTATCTTTATCTTTCTTCTTTACAACTTTGTAGCCGAGAATGACGATACCGAGAATGACAAGACTTTGAACTATCCTAAAGACTGGCAAACCGAGCCTGAGTAATGGTACGAGAAAAACAAAATACGGACGACCTGCCCAATTCATATAGTGATACCACAAAAACTGCGCAACATCGCCAGAATCTGCCTCTGGGCCGACCGTCCAACTTTGTTCACCGAGGTAGCTGAGCGACGCGTAACCGTAATCATCATAATACATCCACATAAAGTGGTGTAAAACTAACAAGATAATGAAGAAAATAGCAAAAACGAGCAGAACCTGTTTTTTAGCTTTGCTCATATTTTGAAACTTCCTAAACATTTAACTCATTATAAATAATTACCAGGAGAAAATCAAGTGACACGAAGTTTTAAATATGATACAATATTACTTATGGAAGGTCTAAGAAACCGCAAAAATAGAGTCCTCCTTAGGGAGCTTATTAAGACCGACTTTAAACTTCGCTATCAGGGTTCAGCGTTAGGATATCTTTGGGCGCTTTTGAAACCCCTTTTGATGTTTGCGATTTTGTATGTTGTCTTTTCAAAGATTTTGAGATTTGGTGGCGAAATCCCGCATTATCCAGTTTATCTTTTGACTGGGACGGTGCTTTGGAGCTTCTTCACAGAATGTACTTTCCAAGGGATTCACGCAATTGAAAACCGTGGGGAGTTGATTAGGAAGATTAGTTTTCCAAAATATATCGTCGTACTATCGGCAACATCTACTGCTGTGATTAATATGTTGATAAACGTTGGTGTGATTTTTATATTCGCATTGATAAATGGTTGTACTCCTTCCCTTTCTTGGCTTTTAATTATCCCTTCTTTGATTGAACTTTACGCCTTGGCGCTCGGGATTTCACTTTGGCTCGGGGCGATTAATGTCCGGCTTCGCGATATTGGTTCAATTTGGGAAGTTTTGACGCAAGCATTGTTTTACGCCGTTCCGATTATTTATCCAATTTCAATGGTGACAAATGTTTCGTCCACGGCGGCAAACATTATCCTCGTGAACCCAATTTCGCAAGTGATTCAAGACGTGCGCTATAATGTTGTAACCGACCAGACAGTCACAACTTGGGGCTATACTGGCGTGGTTTGGGGGCTGGTTTCAGTATTAATTGTAATCGCTATCTTGGTATTTGGAGCGCTATACTTTAAGAAAAAGTCGCGCAGATTTGCGGAGGAGGTCTAAATGAGTTTGAAGGATAAATATCTACAGAAAATGAGCAAAGAAGCTCGTGAAGAGCTAGAACAAGATGATTACGCACTCAAGGTGACAGACCTTCACAAAGATTTCAAACTCCCGACTGAGAGAGCTTGGGGGCTGAAGCAAGCCATCTTTAATCGCATCAAGGGTGTCAAAGGGTTTCGGACCCAGCACGTGCTACGCGGAATCAATTTTACCGTGGAGAAAGGCGAGTTTCTGGGTATTGTAGGGCGGAACGGAAGCGGGAAATCTACCCTGCTAAAAGTCTTGGCTGGAATCTATGTCCCAGAAAAAGGTTCTGTAAAAGTAAACGGCAACCTAGTGCCTTTTATTGAACTTGGGGTTGGGTTTAACCCAGAGTTGACTGGGCGAGAAAATGTTTATTTAAACGGTGCTCTGCTCGGATTCTCGAATGCCGAAATGGATAAAATGTATGATGACATCGTAGATTTTGCCGAACTCCGTGATTTTATGGACCAGAAGCTCAAAAACTATTCTTCTGGAATGCAGGTGCGCCTGGCTTTCTCGATTGCGATTCGCGCACGTGGTGATATTCTGATTTTGGATGAGGTGCTGGCGGTTGGTGATGCGGCATTCCAGGAAAAATGTAACGAATACTTTAAGAGTCTACACGGCCAACAAACGGTCATCTTGGTAACTCACGATATGGGTAATGTAGAAAGATTCTGCGACCGCGCAATCTTGATTGAAGACGGTGTAATTGCTTGTGAAGGCAAGCCTGAAAAAGTTACCAAAGCCTATATGAAACTTTGGGAATAACTTATTCGTGAATTATTTTTCGGAAAGTTTTATAAGATATCGGCGTTTTTAATAGAGTGAGATAGAGTTTAAGTTTTTTGGTGAGATATGGGTTTGATTTATACAATTTGCGGGAGGTATTGATTTCCTGAATGGTTTCTTGCCAAAGTTTTTTGTTATGAATTTTACCCGAAGCGATATTGTCAAGATAAGCAAATCTTACGAGCAGGAGAGATATTTCAGCAGCGGATTTTAGTGCGGGGTCGTTTTTGAAATAGGAGATGGCTTCTCTAGCAGCCCGTTCTTTGATTTTCAGACGAGCAAGTAAATCTTGCTCGGCCATAATTGAACCAGGGCGCTTACGATAATAGTAGAGTTTGTCTTTGATATAGGCCACAGAAGTCGCTTCGGCAAATAATTTATAGGTAGTGAGATTATCTTCGTGAAGCTCGCCGATGGGAAATTTAATATTTTCAAATAGCTCCTTTTTGAAAAGTTTATTACAGACTATGATATCGCGATTTTCTTGGCCGACAAGAAGTGTAATAACAGCGGCCTCTTTTTTCTTTACTTCTGGTCTAGAAACGGCTTTTTCATCTGGAATTTGGTTTAAAAATTCTATGATTTCGCAGACGGCAAGGTCGGAAGAAGTATTTTCTAATGCGCCATAAAGAGCTGACAAGAAACTTTTTGCGATAAGGTCGTCACCATCAATAAAAGCAAGGTAGTTTCCTTTGGCTTTTTTGATACCAGTATTTCGCGCTGCCGATAAGCCGGCATTTTTTTGGTGAACGACTGAAATTTGATCAAATTTTTTCTGATATTCATCGGCGATTTTGGAAGTTTGGTCGGTGGAGCCATCATCTACGATAACGATTTCAAAATTTTCAAAATCTTGGGCCAAAATTGAATCAAGACAAGGCGCAAGATATTTTTCAATATTGTAAGCCGGGACGATGACAGAGATTTCTAAATCTTTTTGAGCTGCCATTTTGTAGTATTTCCAGTTCTGTTATAAATCACTATTTTATCAAGTGATGCTGGCGTAGTACTTAAAGTAGTAAGTGGTTTGCCGGAACAGACTGAATTGATGGAATATCCATCAGTGCCTTTGGTGATTTTCCATTTTTGATTACAGCCAGAGTGCCCCGGATAAAGCAAAACTCTGGTGCCATCAGCTGTCTTGGAACTATCTACATCAACCGACATACCAGTCGCCGGGTTGACGATGCGGAAAGAGTTGGTGGCCTCATCATACTGGAAGGAGAAAGTTTGATTGGCATTATTAGTAGTTCTAGCTTCGTAAGCGATAGTGCTATAAAGTGGTTTGATGGCAGTAACGCCACCAGAAATATCAATAGTCAAAGACGAATTAGCGGCATTTAAAATCTGGAACTTGTCGCCGCTATTTATAGAAACGGCAGTTGCGGGGATTTCTTCAGTACCCCACAATTGGTTGTTACTTCCGGTGTAGGTTTTAATTACTAGCTTGCCGTTTTCAGCTGTGAGCGCTTTGCCGGAGCACGCAGATAGAACGACGTATTTACCTTTGCTTTCTTTGATGGTCCATTTCTGGTTACAGCCGATATGGCCGGTCCAAAGTAAAACTTCTGCGCCGTCTTTAGAACTTGCGCCAGAAACGTCAAGGCGGAGGTTTGAAGTTGGGTTTACTATATAATAATACTGTTCAGAGGCGTCATATTTAAACATAAAAGATTGGTTTAAGATGTTCGTGTCTCGCTTTTGGTAAATCAATAAAGAGCCAGATTTAGAATTTGCCGATACACCACCGCTTATATCAATGGTTTTCTTGGTATTGCTACTTGGAACTATTTGATACTTTTTTGAAGCATCCAGAGATTCTAGAGCTGGTAGTTTTTCGGTGACAGTGTTTGTATTGAAGGAGCCACCGGCGCGAGGATTGCCGAACCAGTCTGAGTAGAGGAGGAAGAAGTTGCGGTTGCCGTAGGCGCCGCAACCATCGCCAGTTACGCCATAGCCGGCGGCAAGAGCGGCAGAGTTTGGCTGGTATGGGGTGTAGCGATAGAGGGCGGAGGTCGCAAGGTTTTCTATTTTGACTTTGCTGCCGCCGCAACCCGGGTTAGGGTTGTACTGAATGTAGTTTGTGCCAAGTGGGAAGTTAGTCCAACCGCCACTTAGAACAGTATGAAATAGATACGCAGCATTACCAAGCTGGGCTTCTAGCCCATAGTATTTAGAATCGCAGGCCGCCGTATCGGGACAGCCATAGCCAGTCGCGGCGCGATACTGAACTTCGTATGGGAACTTATCTGTAATTAAACTCTGCTCCTTTTCAAGTAGCACAATTAAAACCTTTGGGTTAATTTTGAAAGTTTGAGCTGCGTCCCAAATGTGGTAAGCGGCAGAGCGACCGTTAAAGCTTTCGTCTGCCATACAGACAAAATGGCCGTCTTTAACATGATAAAGACCACTTGATGAGCCGAAATAGTAGCGGCGATTGTATGTTACCCCGTGTTTAGTGATATTGACATTCTCATAGCGCGAAGCCCCCACCGCCGAAGGCTCAGCGGACATATTACAAGCATTTTTAGACTTCAGGAAAGCTTGGATTTGATCAATGGTCATAGAATTATAATCGGACATAACGGCATCAGACATAATATTGCCAGCTTTAAAATCTTTGGTGCTAGCCGCTTCGGTTTTATCTTGATTTGAAGTTGAAAGAAAAGCAAGGGTCGCCGAAAAAACAAAGGCGAAAAGACAAAATACTAATATGCGGGTCCTGCCGTTTCTGGTCTTTGTGCCGATAGGAAAACTTGTTTCTATCATACATCCACCTCGTCTTCTATGACGCCAGTCTTGCCGTCGCTTTCAACGGAAACTTTGATATTATAATGCCCACCGGTCAGGAGGCTAGTCGCGATGTCAAAAGAGCAGGAGCTAGTGGCGGCGGAAGGGACAATTTCGTCTGTCAGGCCGAAAGTATCATTTACAGCAGGAGCAGTAAGCTCCAAGGAACAGGTGCCGGTTTCAAGGTATTGGTCTATAGAAACTCTAATTGTCAAAGTATCGTCAACGACATCGGCATAATTAATCACGCCGGTTAAACCGCCTTGGGAATCTTTAGCCCCCTCGTCCAGATTTTGAGGGGTCTTGCCATTGATATTTTCATCCTCTGGCTCAGATTCTTTTTCCTCTTTTTTCTCGGTTTTTTCTTCAGACTTTTCTTCGGTCTTTTTCTCGGGTTCTTTTTCTTCGGTTTTTTTGGTGGTAACGGCCGTATTATCGGTATTAGAACTATTGTCTTTTGGTTCAGTTTTCTTTCTGTTTAACATAATCGCAGCAAACACGCCGGCGGCGACCACTACAATTCCAATCAGAAAAATGGCCGGACGAAGGTTTCGGCGACGGGGGGTCGCATTTTCCATTTCAGGTTTTTCGGCGCTTTTATCCATACTATAATAATAGCACAAAATTGTTATTTGTACAAACCGAGGTGTTTTTTGCCGTCGTAAATCATAGTTGGGATACCTTTAGGTTTGATTTCCTCCTCAACCATCTTGCGGACTTTTTCAATCTGAGTTTTGACTTCGTTTGATTTGGTTTTTTCTACGACGGTTTTAATATCCGCATCAGAGAGGCCCCACTCTTTCAGCCAAGACTTGATAGTGTTTTCGGCGGTTTGTTCATCATAATCGCTATTAAAGAGTGGCTGCCAGTTTCTACCGTCTTTGTCTTTGCCAGTATAGAGGCGATCTATTAGCTTGAGGCTTAGGTCGTCATAAGGAGCTGGATTTGTGACTGAGAGCTGGAGCAAGGCATAATAGTAATTAGTAAGTAGCTCTGAGTTTTTGAACTTTGGAGAACCATCCGAGTTCTTGATAACATATAACATAATATATACGGCGTGCTTTTTGATGAACTCTTCATCTTTGAGCTGGTTGCGATAAGACGATAGACAGACTGAGCAGCCTGGATCCATAACATCTAGCGCAGTTTCCATATTATCTGTATCAATCTCATTGATGGTTTCAATCGGGTCAACAAAGTAATCTTCAGCATTCCAGTTTTTGAGACGATCTGGAATGGCGGCAAAGATTTCGCCCCATTCGGAGAACCAGTTTAGATTTTCTTCGTCAATAGAACAAGACTCAGCGCCAAGCGCACAAGAGGCTGGATGCGCAACGTTACAAGTGCCGAGCGTCCAAAGAGCAAGGCCGGCTTTGATGCCCTCAACCAAAGACCAGGCGGTAACGATGACAATTAAGATACTGGCAACTTCGATGGTTATGCTTAAAGGCTTTACCGCTCTTGGTTTCTTTAGCACAACCTTTTTAAGGAGCGCGGTCTTTACGTCGTCTTGGAAGCTGGTGTCGCACTTTCGGAAAGTTAGATGGCGCGTAAAACAGTGCCAAGATTTTTTTAGAACTTTTAAGTATTTTTTGCCGAGGTCACGTTTAAAGATGCTAATAAAGGCGACAAAGACCCCAACGACAATTAATATAATAAATGCGGCAATACAGACCATTATAAGTTCTCCAGAGCTTTTTTAACTTTTTCGATGTCGGATGGGCGAGTGTGATAACCGAGCGAGAAGCGGAGAAGTGGTGGGTAGTGTTTGACGTGGTCAAGGTAATAATGGACACAGAAGTAGCCGGTGCGGGCCATAATTCCTTGATCTGCTAGGGCAGAGCCGAGGAAGTGGGAGTCGAAACCGGTTTCATTGCGGTCGACATAAAGTGACATAGTTGGATTTGGCTCTTTGTTAATAAGATGAAGTTTCTGCTTTTCTTCTAGGAAGTTAAATAATTCATTATAATTCTCTTCAAGATTTTTGTGGTCGGCCTTGCTTAAGTTTTCTAGCCAATCAATCGCGGCGCCGAGGGCAATAATCTCGCCCCAAGCCTGGAGGCCAGACTCAAACTTGGTATAGGCATGTTCTGGGCTGGCGGAAGATAAATCATAGTTTTCTTTGGTTACATCATCAACCATACCACCACCAATGAAGCTGGTTTTAATATATGGTAATAAATCACGGCGAACGACGATACCGCCAAGGGACGGGGCATACATCTTGTGAGCCGAGAAGCAAATCGCGTCGGCAAAAGTTTTTTCAAGCACGTCTTTAGAGTGGGCCATAGCCTGGGCAGCGTCAATAATGAGGAAGCCACCTTCTTTATGAATCTTCTTTTCTAAATCTTTGATATTTTTAAGACGGCGACCATCAATATTAGATGCGGCATTCACAACGACAAGAGCATTGGAAAAATCGGTAGCATCTAGAGGAATGGAGCCATCATCATTTCTAGTGATAACTTCGCGTGGGAGGCCAGTGCGCGCCGAGAAAGCCATAGTGGAAAGGAACGGCGAATTATGCTCTATATCAGAAGTAACAACCTTTTTCACGCCAGATTTTTCAACATCAAACTGAGAGAGAATAAGGTTTAAGCCATAGGTGGTATTTAAGGTAAAGGAGACAAAGTAATCTTTTTTCTTTAGTTTAAGATATTTTAAAACCTTTTCACGAGTAGCATTTACCTTCATATCGGTAGTAATTCCCCACGGATATTTGACACGCTCACCACAAGAGTTGAACTCGCGATAGTATTCTTCCAAAGCTTTGATGACTGGCTCTGGGCGAAGGCTCTGGCAGGCCGAATCTAGGTAAACATCATTTTCTTTTAGGTAACTGAAGTCATTCATAGGTTCCTCGATTTCTTTTTATCAACTACGAAAAGTGGACGGTTTAAAGCCTCGGCATGGATACTGGAAATATAGAGGGCGGTGACGGCCTGGGAGATAAGGACAAGGCCGACGAGGAAAGTAATCAAAATCGCCATCTGGAGGGTGCCTGGCCAGTAGAAGTGAAGTGGGTCGCCAAGAACATATTGGTTAATTAGACAGAAGAGGCCTAGCGCGCCGGAAATAATCGTAATGAAGATACCAATGTAGCCAAAGATAACCAGCGGAGTGGAGGACATAGAAACAAAGCTGTCAATAGCGAGGCGGAAGAGCTTTTTGAAATTATAGGAAGGCTTGCCAGCGAGACGAACACCGTAGGTGTATTTGACATATTTCTGATTGTAACCAAGCCAGTCTATAAGGCCGCGAGTGATACGATTGTGTTCTGTGAACTGGTTGAACTCATCAATTACCGGGCGAGAAAGCAGACGAAAATCGGTGCTGCCCGGAACAGTGTATTTATTCCCCATCCGGCGAAGTAGCCAATAAAAGAGCTTGCTGCCAGTCTTGGCAATAAAACCGTGCTTGGTGTAATGGTCACGGACGCCGGTGACGATATCAGCACCGTTTTCCCACTCTTTGATAAGCTTTGGGATTAACTTTGGTGGCTGCTGACCGTCTGCGTCGATGGTGATGGCGGCATCGCCCTTGGCATAGCGAAGGCCGGCGGAAAGGGCAATTTCCTTGCCAAAGTTCCTGGAGAAAGAAATGACGCGGAAGTTTTTGGCACGAGAGGCATATTCGTGTAGCAAATCTAGAGTGCCGTCGGTGGAGCCATCGTCAACAAAGATAATTTCAAAATCATAATCCTCAATTTTCTCAAGAGCGGTTAAGAGCTGGTCTTCTAGAAAACTGGAAAGGCCGGCAACTTCGTTGTGGACAGGTACCACAATACTAATCAATTTCCTGCTCATTTTCCTCCTCATCTAAATCAATGCCTAAAATCAGCGCGGCTTTTCTTAAAGTTTCCTTTTCGGCAGGGGAGCTAGAGGCAAGACGCAAATTAAAGAGAGCGGTGGTTTCTGGATAAGACGTATCAACAACTTCAAGCGAACGGGCGGCACCAGGAGCTTTCCTGAGGGCGCCAAGACGGACAAGGTTATCAACATGCTCCGCTACAGCAGAAACCGACGAAAGCCCGAGGCCGGCCATAATATCACGGTAAGAGGGCGAGTAGCCCTTGTCCTCGATGAATTCTCTAATGAAATCATAGACCGCGGTCTGTTTTTTAGTCAGTTTCACGCTCATATATATTATTATACCAAATTTTTGGAGGTTTGTGGTATAATAGACTAAGTATAAGTGGAATTTTATGGCAAATAGAACTATTGATGGTATGAGAAAAAAACCTACTGCCCCGACGAGCGTCGGGGTTGAAGGTGTGCGCGAATTAAGAAAGCGGGTAGCAAGTGGCTCGGTTCAGGTTCGGCGTGTGGCACCAGCGGTAGCTCCGCAGAGAGTAGCCCGTCCGGTAAAGAAAACTCCCGTAGTTGCTCGTCCAAAAGTAGTGCCAGAAACTGAGGAAGAAGACGCTCTGCTGGCAGCGGCATTTGAAGATAGACCAAAGAGAGGAGGAAAATTGAGAAAAAAGACGCAGACTAGAGACGATTTCCTAAAGCCCGTGAGTGGGTTTGATATGGATCTTTCGGAAGACGAGATTAAAAAAGACCAACCAAAGAAGAAAAAGATCTTAAAACGGGTTTTGGTTGGGTTACTTATCTTTATCGTGCTTGGTGGGGTGGTAGCCTATTTCTGGGGCGATACCATTATTAGAAAATTGACTGGCGGGCGCAGCGGCCTGGGCGATTTGATTGGTACAGTTACGAGTGAAAACTACGTCGATCTCAAGAAAGATGCGAATGGGCGGACAAATATCCTAGCTTTCGGAACTTCTGGCTGGACAATGGAAGACGAGGAACACGATGGCGCAGAGCTGACCGATTCAATTATGATAATCTCGATTGATGAAAAGGCGGGTGACCTCGCGATGGTCAACCTGCCGCGCGATTTATACCTTGGCAATACTTGTACTTCAACCGGCAAGATTAACGAACTTTATTGGTGTAATAATATTGACGGGACAGATGAAGACGGGGGTGCTAAAGCCTTGGCAGAGGAAGTTGAAAAGGTTTTGAATATCGATCTTCAGTATTATATTCATCTTAACTGGGGAGCATTAGTCCAAATTGTGGATATTCTGGATGGTATTACCGTGACAGTAGACGAAGACATTAATGATGTTGGTTGGACTGAAATCGTGATGGAAGCAGGTGTGCCGACAACCTTGGATGGTGAACAGGCGCTTGGTCTAGCACGAGCACGCCACGGTACGGCTTCTGGCGACTTTACCCGGGCGGCCAGCCAACAAAAGATTCTTATCGCTTTAAAGGATAGATTCCTTGAGAAAAATCTTAGTATTACCGACATTATCGGCATTATGAATACCTTGGGTGATAATGTAAGAATGAGCTTCTCAACAGACGAAATCAAGAGTCTTTATCACATAGGTACGACGATGGACTTTTCGGCGATGCGTTCTATTTCCCTGCTAGACCAGGGCGATGGCACAAGTTTAGTTTCTACTACCAACTTTGACCCAAGTGGGTTGGGCTATGAAGTTTCGTTTGTAGTGCCGGCAGCTGGACGATATAATTATAGTGATATTCAGGACTATATCGAAAAGCAACTTTCGAGCGACCCAATCGCTCGTGAAAATCCAAGCATCTTAGTACTTAATGGTACCGGCGAAAGTGGGGTAGCTTCGGCCAAGCAGGGTGAACTAGAGAAAGATGGCTTTGATAGAGTCGCGGTTGGTGATGCGCCAGAAGGATACTGGGAAGGGTTAAAGATTTACGATGTGACCGAGCGCGCGACTGGTAGCCTGGCCAAGATTACTGCTAAATATGGTGTGGAAGCTTCTACGAAAGTTCCGGCCGAAGTTGATTCAACTGGCTATGACATCATCATTATCGTAGGCGTAGATAAGCCAACTGAAGAGGCAGCAGAATAATTATTCTGCTGCTGGGTCGATTATTTTGATGCGATAAGAAGAAGTGTCACCAAGAGATTTGAGTTTTTCCATGGCGAAAGGCTGGTAGTATTCAGTGGCAGTAATAATAATAGTTGGGGTGCCGTCTGATTCAAATTGATAGCCAATAGTATAGACGGCATTTTTAATTGGTAGATTCTTCAGGATAGGATATTTCTCGCGTTCCTTTTCCCCCTCTAGGTTTGCCTCTTGACTGGCCTCGCCCTCTTGATTTTTTTCATCATCTTTGCGGTTGCTTAGGAAACTCAGGAACAGAAAAATCGCTAGCGAGCCTAAGACTACAATGCTAGCGACTATAATGAGTGGGCTAAATGACTTCTTCTCTTTCATTCGGCTATTTTCGAAATGATAAGATGGCGCTCGCGACCTTCTCCCTCGGAATGAGTTTCAATATCGGAATAATCCTGGGCGACTTTGTGGACGACGCGGCGGTCTGCCGGGCTGAGTTCTAGAGTCATTGGCTCGCCGGTCTTTCTGACTTTGGCAATCCAACCCTCGGCCTTTTCGGCGATGCGGTCGGCACGGGCACGCTTGTAGTCGGCAACATCCACGTTGACACGGGTGATTTCAGCGTCGCGGGAAACGAGAGCCTGGGAAACGATATACTGAAGAGACCTGAGGTTATCAGCATTACGGCCGATTAGCAGCGAGTTTAAAGAAGTTGAAGGAACTTCTAGCTGGATGACCTCGTCATCACAAGTACTGTCTACGGCGACATTGATGCCAAAGAAGGATAAAAGGTCCTCCAAGAACTTGGTCGCATAGCGAATAGATTCATCTTTATTCATAATTATCTCCTTTTCTTTTTACTATCCTTTGCGGAGATACGAGTGATTTTGGTGCCGGTTTTTTTGTTTTCTATGACCTCAGCTTCTTTGATATTTCTTAATTCTTTTAAGACCGCCTTGTCGGCAGAAGCTTCCATTTCGTCTTCAGATTTGTTGAGCACGATTCTCTGCTGGATGACAGTGATAATATTAGTCAAGAGATAATAGAACGAGAGCGAACCCGGGAGGTTGAACATGATGAGGAACATCATCATTGGCATCATAAAGCCCATTTGGCGGGACATCATTGCGTTCATATCCTCTTGATCTGGCTCTTTACCCTCTTTAGCCTCGCGCATAATTTGCTTGAAGGTCTTTTTGTCCTTCTTATCTCTGCCGGTTGGGAGCTGCTGGCGAGAAACCCAGTATTGCATCACGGCGGCGCCGATAGCGAAGAAGAGAATGGTTATTTCAGAAATAGTGACGCCGCCTTGGAAGACGCCGGAGGCGGTAGCGTTCAAATCGACTAGACCGAAGAGCTTTGGAGCGAAGTCATAAGTGGCATCGGTGTTGCCGTCGGCACGCTCTTTTAGGAAGGTATCCTGCTTTTCAGATAATTCCTTGATGCGGTCTAGATTCTGGACTGGGGCGTAGGCACAATGAGACATATTGGTATAGCCACACATATCGCCAGAGGCCGGGCGAGGATTGGCCACAACAGAGATGGCGGTGTAGAGGGCGATGAAAATTGGGAGCTGGATGAGGAGAGTGAGGACAGAGCGGAATGGCTTGATATTGTTGCGCTTGTAAAGATCCATCATTTGGAGAGACTCCATCTGGCGGTTGCCCTTACAGCGCTTTTTAATCTCAGTTAATTCTGGTTGAATCTTGCGCATTAATCTGGTCTGGTGGAGCTGCTTTTTGACGAGTGGCCACATACAAATCTTGACGATGACAGTAAAGATAATGATAGCAAGACCAAAATCACCGACAAAGTTATAAATAACGAACAGGATGTTCACCAAAGGGCGGACAATTAGAAAATCAATTAGCTCAAACATAGGTTTATTATACCATACTTTCTTTCAGAAGACCAGAGATTAGGGCGCTCAGCTCTGAAAACGGCATCGTCTTGATATTCTTGGCATAAATGACGAAAATGTTGTCTTTCTTGGCATCAAAATTTTCTTCCTTTTTGACGGTGCGAATCGCCTCGTAAACGCGGCGACGAATCCGATTTCTTTCTACGGCAGACTTGGCGACTTTTTTAGAAACCACCACCGCAAAACGCTGACGGCCACGAGCGTTGACCGCGTGGACGAGCGTGATGTTGGGCTTTCGGATACTCTTACCGTGCTGGTAAGTATAGCGTACCCCGCCCCGAGAATGAAAACGGTATTTTTTGTTTAACATATTGTATATTATACCATAAAATTACTTCTGAAGGGAGCGGTAGACGGGAGAGGATTTTAGGAGGTCTTTGTGTTTGCCTTCGGCAACGACACGGCCGGAGTCAATTACGATGAGGTGGTCCGAAAGCTCCATTAGTTCTGGTTTGTGGGTGATCATAATGACGGTGTGGGTTTTCTTGAGCTCTTTCAAGACGCTGACAATTTTGGCGGTACTGGTGGGGTCGAGAGAGGAAGTAACCTCGTCAAAGAGCAAGACCTCGGAGCGCGAAAGCAGAGTGCGAGCAAGAGAGAGCAGTTGCTTTTGGCCGGCAGAGAGGTTTTCCCCGTCCGCGACCAGCGGTGTGTCATAGCCTTTTTCAAGTTTCATAATATCTGCGTGGATGCCGGCGAGCTTACAGGCTTTTTCTTGACGCTTTTTGTCGGTATCAACAAGATTCAAATTCTCGCGAATGGTCATATCAAAGACGAAGGGCTTTTGCGTGACAATACTGACATTTGAAGCATAAATTTTCTTGGTATAATCATAAATATCGGTATCATCTAGAAGGATTTCACCCTGATTTGCCTTGTAGAGGCGGAGGAGGAGGCGGAAAATGGTGGATTTGCCGGAGCCAGATTTGCCAACAATGGTCGTGATTTCGCCAGGGGCCGCGCGGAAGGAGATATGTTTTAGACTTGGGGCTTTTTTGAGAGAAATCTTAAGTGGCGAACCATCGGGAGCGTTTTTGGGTGGCTCTTCATATTTGAAGGAAACGTCTTTGAATTCGACAACACCAGTGATATCGTCAGTATTATTTTTGCCAAATTCTAGCATGTGTGGAGTCTTGTAATTTAGAAGTTTTCTGATGCGTTCGATCCCGACAGAGCAGCGAGAAATTTGGTCAATACACTCGGTAATTGTGTCAAAACGAGTAATGGCGCTCTCATAGTACCCTAGGACAAGGACGAGGAAGGCAACGTTGTATTCCCCACTAAGAATTAAGTTGGCAGAGAATATATATAATACAATGCGGCCGAGATTGAGCAAGATTGGAATCAGTCCCGCAGCAATGTCGCGGTGGAGTCGTTGTTTTCTGTGGTATTTGTTCCAGAGCTCTTTTTCACGCTCATAAGACTCGCGTAGCTTTTCTTTGAGATTTAGAGTCTGAACTTCTTTATAGCCATCTATCATTTGCGAATAGAGCCCCGTTATTTCATCAACATGCTCGCGTTGAATAGATAAATAATAGTCCCGTTTTTTAGTATGGAAAATAAACAGACCAAAAGATATAATAACAATCACGCCTGAAACTGTGCCAATGCGTAAATCTGCGAAGCAAAGGATTATAATATTAAACATAATACCCACAATATAGCTAATAGCGTCTAGTAAGAAATCTGGGACTTGACGGGTTTTATCAACGTCGCTAAAAGCAGTTGCGAGCAACTCGGACTTAGAGATGTCGGCGAAGAAACTCGGGTCGAACTCGGTCACTTTCTCTAGGATTTGATTTTGGAGGCTATTGTGGATATAGTTTGCGTTCTTATAGTAAGCCCAGTAATTATAATGACAGCAAAGCAAGTAAAAGGCGGCGGAAGCAATAAAGAAAGCCAGGCTCCAAAAAGCACCGGTGTAATCAGTCTCAGAAAGATGGTTGACTATCTCTGAAACAGCAAGCGGGACTAGTAGGAACGTGGTGACACAGAGTAAAGCCGAGAAGGATAGGTGGACGAGATATTTTCTGCTGACACATTTTAATTCAAAGAAATGTTTTAGAATTTGGAAGTAATAACTACGCATTTTTGACCCCCTTTATAGAAGAGTGGATTTGAAGCTCACGATAAGTTTTGCTAGTTTTCATCAATTTGTTATGCGTGCCGATGGCCTCAATGCTACCACTATTTAGGACGACGATGCGATCGGCAACGCGCATCAGCTCGGGCTTTTTGGTAATCATTAGAACAGTGCGGTCTTTTTCAAGGCGCTTCAATAGCGCTGGGACAAGTTTGGCGGTGTCTGGGTCAAGAGAGGTGGTGACATCATCAAGTAGAATAATCTCGGCGTCAGTCAGAATAGTTCTGGCAATAGAAATCATTTGCTTTTGGCCGCCGGAAACGTTGGAGGCATTTTCACGCAAGATAGTGTTATAGCCTTGTGGCAAGGTTTCAATAAAATTGTGGATGCCAGCAATTTTACAAGCTTCAATTTGCTTTTTGATATCAGGGTTGACGAAATCTAGATTGTTTCTGATGGAAGTATTGAAAATGAACGGGATCTGATTGGCGACTGCGACAGAGGAAGTATAGATTTCCTTAGAAAAGTCATCAATGTTAATATCATCTAGATAGATTTTTCCCCTAGTGGGATGTTTTAATCTTAGTAAAAGGTTAAAGAGCATCGTTTTGCCCGAGCCAGGAAACCCAACGATGGCAACGGTTTCGTGTGGCTTAATATCAAGATTAATATTTTTTAAGATTTGTTTATGGTTTAATTTTAGAGAAACTTTATTAAAGACAATGTGGCCTTCTAGCTCATCAATGGAAGTACTACCAAAGACAAATTCTTTTTCGGGGCGATAATCTAAGATAGCCTTGATATGAAGGACCGAGGCGTGAGCGAGGCGGATGTCCATACAGGCGTCAGTGAAGTCGTCTAGGTAGCCGATGATAGACTCGTGATAAGATGCGATTAAAACGAGAACGCTGATCGTCATCTGCCCGTTCATCATCGCAATGATGAGAACAAAGTAAAGAATGGCCTGAAAAGCGTAGTAGATAAAGTCTGAGTCGCTGTCGCGGAGAGCTTTGGCAGAGCGCTGGATTTTGTAGAGTTTATTGTAGCGAGTTTGGATACGACTGAGTCTTTGTTTAAGCTTTGGGAGCATATGAAAGGTTTTTACCTCTTGAAGACCGCTAGCAACTTGATTTAGGAAAGTCGAGTAGCGATCGTCCTCGCGACGGGTTTTTTGCCAATAGAAATTATAGTTTTTATCTGCCTGGTCTTTGACATAATGATAAACCACGCGAGAGATAAAGAAAAGAATTGGGTAAATGATGCCATATTGAAAAACAATAATGACGATGCTGAGAATTTGAAGCGGGGTGGTGAAAAATTCGGCGAGCTCGTCCGCCATTTCACTAACACTAATAACGTCGTGATTGAGCGTATTCATAAATGAACCCTTGGGAATCTTACGGGTAAAATCGTCGCCGACGGTCGTTAGTTTTTCAAAAATTTTATCGTGGATGCGGCGATAGCTATAATTGACGTTCCAAGAATAAGCGCGCCAGTTTAGATAAAGTGCGAACCGATAGCCGAGAGCGACGATGGCGAAAAAAAGGATATTTTTGTAAGTCTCGGTGGCGTTTTGGTCGGTTAAAGACTTAATGATTAGAGCAGCAAAGAAAGGTTTTGCGACGGCAAGAGCTTTATAAGCGATGGCCGTTAAGAGATTAATCGCGAAAAAGAAGGGGCTAAGCTCGGCAATCGCCCAGTACTCACTAATATACCTTCTAAACTCCTTGATCATTATATATATTATAGCATAGGCGGAATAAAAACTCACCCCTTAATTGGGGTGAGTTTAACCTGCGGAAGGCTCTAGATTAATTGCTTCCGGTGATGTCACCAGCGCCAGCGCCAGCAGACCTGTTAGTTCTCTGCTCTGCGGTCCTTAGGAGACAACGGACGGAGCTACCATGAGCTGGGTCAGTGCTTTGACCAAGTGGGAGCGAATGGTCGGAACCAGTCTTGTGTGGGTTGAAGGCCATAATCTTGCTATCTCCTCTAGTAGTATTGATGAAGTAAGAGGCGTAGGCTCCAGCGTTACCGCTATCAACACCGTCATTCACGGCATAGCCATTGTTTTGGAAGTCCCAAGCGCCATTATACGTGAAGTGTGGGGCTGGATAAGTGCCGGTACTGGTTGTGACTGTGGTATTACCCAAGAGGAAGGTATCTAGCTTCCAAGCATCAGTCATATCGGCGCCACCACCATAGGCTTTACCAACGTTGTATCTTCCTAAGTTATGGAACTCACCACTACTGTCGCCATAGGTATCAGTGCTGACATTCCAAGCGTCTGGAATCTTCCAGCTGGCTGGACAAAGAGAATCTGGAACGTTCTTGATGCTACCTAGATTGCTGCCAGTATACCAGCCACCAGAAGCAGCTTTGTAGTTGTAGAGGTTACTGTAACCACTTGTGCCAACATGATAGCTGTTTGCAAAGTTTACTGTGCGATTTTCGCTAACATCTGAACCGTCTGTAGTCAGAGCAACGGAGCCAGTGCCAGGCTGATAGGCGAGGTCTTGGAGCATCCAGCAGCGACCATCGGCAAACTTGGTAAACGGATACCAGATGTGCTCTTTGCCATCAGGAGTCTTTCTGCCATTGTATTCTGTGGCATAGGTGTAGTTAGAGCTTGGCGTAGCTGCTTCGACACGCTTATCTGGGAGATATACGGTTTCAAATAGTTTTACGGTGTTTTCACACATATCTGGTGTCACATCCTGAATCCAGATGTCGCCAATTGTAGTGCTGTCTGTTTCCCAAATAGCATAGAGAGTATAGGAATCGTATACTGGAGGCTCAGCATCTGGGTCACCGACGGTTTTTGTGCAGCCTTTTCCTTCTAGCACAGCTTGGGTAATACCACTTTGCTTATCAGTGAAGTCGGCAGTAGTAGCGGTCTTGTTACAAGCCCAGCCCTTAAAGATGTGACCAGTATAAGCAAAGGCGTTGGCAGTGAGGGTAGCAGAAGCGCCGGTTACAGTTTGGTCGCTCATGGTACCAGTGGCGGCATCGGCGTTCTTGTCATATTTAATAATCCATTTTCCTTCTGGAACTGGCTCATCGCCGCCTTCGCAAGTTGCTTCAACGGTGACGTCGTTGGCCGGCATAGTGAATTTGTAAAGATTCTCACTAACCTGGCTAATAGCAGCAACACTCTTTAGGCCCTCGTGGACATACCAGGCTTTAAAGGTTTGGGTAGCGCTACAGTTCTGGCGAATCATCACGGTGACATCTTCGTCAAACCAACCTTCGTCTTCTTCGCCAGTTTGATTAATATAGCCGTTGATGACCGTAACTTTGTAGTTCTTAGCGATAGCTTTGTAGGAGACCTTGGTACTGTAAGTGCCATCTGGAAGATCGGAACCGACGTTTACGCCGTAATAAACATTTGTAGTTTCGCCAGTAGCGTTCTCTTTGATAACGGTTTCGGCAAGAGGAGCAGCGCCCCAGATTTGACCGTCAATTTTATTATCGGAAAGGCTAACGCCCCACTGGTTCGTAGTGTTCAGATTGGAGAGTTTTGAAGCGTCGGTGCTACCAAGAGTACCAGTGACAGAGTTCAAACAAGTTGTGCCAGTGCTTTCAAGACAGAACTTATTATTCGCGCCTTCGGCATAAGCAATGAGATCATATTTAGCACCCTTAGCGTCAACAGTGATAGTGTCAGACACTGTGCTGGTTTTGCCGCGGTCAACGTTAAAAGTCAAGGTAGAGGCAGCAGAAACATTTAATTCTTTAGAGGCAGCATTAGTGTCTTTTTCAGAATTATTATAGATATTAGTAATTGCAAGGCCACCGAGGAGCGCGATCGCAGTGGCGAAAGAAACGGTCGCAAGAACACGAGGGCGAGAGGAAAGGTGGAATGACCCCCTCTCGGCAAAGGAAACGCGGCGATTTTTCTTTAGATAATTAAATAGGAAGACCGCAAGCGCAGCAAAACCAATGATGATAAACAATGTCGTGAACATGGTGCCACTAAAATTATCTCCAGCTGAGCTATTTTCACCAGTGTTTGGAGAACCGACCACAGTAGTATAAGTTGGGGTCGTGGTGGTAGTAGTGCTTGAACCGCCGGGCGTCGTACTTGACCCAGGGCTTGTTAAAGTGAATTGTAGTTTTGTTGTTGCGCTCATAAGCAAAAATCCTTTGTGTTAATATGACCTATTTTGTTTCATTTTAATACATAGTGTTTATGTTTGTCAAGGACTTTTTCTTATAGAAAAAGTCCTTGGAGCGTCCCAAGGTGTAAACAACTATTTTTTTATAAAATAATAAAAAATAGCCTTGCGGCTATTTTTTCTAGGCTGATAGTCTAGCGCGGCCTTTAATGCGGCGGCGGGCAAGAACCTTGCGGCCATTTTTGGTGGCGTTTCTCTTCATAAAGCCGTGCTCAGCTTTGCGCTGGCGCTTGTGTGGCTGATAAGTGCGTTTTGGCATAATCTTAATTCCCTATGTTATAATATTTTATTATTTAGCAAATTCTTGGTATATTATAGCACAGTTTTCCACTAAATCCAAGCCGTTTTCCACATAATTATTAGATAGAGGGCGATTTTTGTGGAAAAGTTGCTCCCTATTAAGAAAAACAGTATTATAACATATAAAAATTAGGGTGTTTTCTTGTGGAAAAGTTTTTAGATATTTGTTATAATGGATTTAAGAAAGTTGAAAGAAGGTAATACTAAAGGAGGTCCTGATGTTTGATGTGTGGAAAAATGTTTTAGCCGAGGTAGAACAGTCGGTTCCCCACACTACATACATAACCTATTTTGCAGGCACAAGGTTGATTTCTATTGAAGATCAAATTGTGCGGGTTGGAGCTCCAAACGTGTTTATCGTTAGGCAGCTAAAGCAAAAATATAATGATGAAGTTATTAATGCTCTAAAGAGAAATAATGTTTCTTTTAAGAGTGTAGAATATGTGATTGAGTCTTCTGGGCATATCAAGAAGAGTCGGGGGCGAGAGGTGACAGGTGGAGAAGTTAAGACTTCCAATGTAGTAACGAAGAGGTTTACATCCGAGAGAAAAACTCCTAAGACTTTTGGGACTGGTTTAAATCCTTCTTATACACTTGATTCTTTTGTGGTGGGATCAAATAATGATTTAGCAGTTTCAATTGCAAAGAATGTGGTGGAGCATCCGGGCGAGAAGTATAATCCATTTTTCCTCTATGGTGGTTCTGGGCTTGGTAAGACACACCTTGTACAAGCAATTGGGAATGAGATTTTAAGGCGCCACCCAGATATGAAGGTGCTTTATACCCCAACAAACCACTTCTTCTCTGAGTTTATTGATATGATTAAGAAAAATAAAGGTGAAGAATTTGTACGGAAATATCGGAAGCTAGACGTTTTAATTATTGATGACTTCCAGCAGATGATTAAGAAGGATAGAAGCCAAGAAGAATTCTTTAATATCTTCAATGATTTATATCAAGAGAATAAACAGATTATTGTGACTTCAGACCGGTTACCAAGCCAGATTGCAACTCTTGATGAAAGATTAGCTTCTAGGCTAACCTGGGGGACAGGCGCAATAGATTTACAGCTACCAACCTTTGAGGATAAATGCGCAATCTTACGCTCAATGGCAGATAATAAAGGTTTTGAAATTGAAGATGAGGCAATTGCCTATATTGCGGAAAATGTAAAGACGAATATCCGTGATCTTGAAGGTCAACTAAAGCGTCTAATCGCGATTTCAGAACTGCGTGGGAAGACACCTCTTGAGATTATAAATGATGGGGCTGCTGGCGGAGTAGTGATTGCTAGAAGAGCTGGTTCTATCCAACCAAAGAAACTAGTGGAGAAAGTTGCTAAGGCCTTTAATTTAACCGTGGATGAGATGACTGGTAAAAGCCGGGTAGCCCATATTAAGACGGCGCGACAAGTGGCGATGTTTTTACTTTCAGATGAGCTAGGGCTTTCTACTACAAAGATTGCTTTAGAAGTAGGAGTAAAAGATCATACTACGGTAATGCATGGAATTCGGAAGATAAAGGATGATATTAAGCTTGATTTTAATTTACGGGAGCAAATTATGGCGATCCGGGAAGGTCTTTATGCTTAAAGTTGTGGAGAAAATGGGGATAAGTCTGCGGAAAAGTACGTGGGAAAACTGTGGGAAGGTTTCCACATTTTTGACAGATTCTACGGATTATTTTAAAGTGTTGTGGGAAATGTTCGGTTTTTCACATAGTTTTAGTGAGTTTTTCGCGACGATTTCCACCGAATTTTTGTTCGGTTTTACGGGGGTTAGGAGGGGTTATTTACACATTTACACATAGCTTATTACTACTATTATTAAATATATAAGAAAGGATGATTATGGAAATAGAAGTTACTGGAGAAAAATTATCAAAAGCATTAGCATCAGTTAGTAGGGTAGCAGCTGGAGCGAGGACAACTCTTCCAATTCTTTCTAATGTTTTAATTCGAGCAGAAAAGAATAGGGTTAGTTTAACCGCAACTAATTTAGATATGGCGGTAGTAGAGTATGTACCAGTAGTATCAGCTAAGGATGGTGTAATTACGGTTCCAGCAAAGTTAATTGCGGAGTTTGTAAGTAATCTCCCTAAAGGTAAAAAAATTTCCATTAAAACTGAAGGAGCGAAAGTAAAGATTTCAGCTGGAAATTATAAATCCACCATTAACGGGGTGGCAGCAGATGATTTCCCGGAACTTCCAGAGATAGATGAAAAAGAAGCAGTGAAGTATAAGATGGGAGTGGATGAGTTTAAAGTGGGGGTTTCAGAAGTAATTGTGGCGGTAAGCAATGATACGACACGGCCAGCACTAACAGGAGTATATTTTAATACCGCAGAAAATAATTTATATATAGCTGGTACAGATGGATATCGCTTAGCAGAGAAAGAGTTTATAAAAAAGGTGTCTTCTGAAGTGAAGGCGATTGTGCCAGCTGCTTCCCTGCAAGAGGTGCTCCGTTCTATTTCAGATGATATGGATGAGATTGAGATGGTGTTTGATGAGTCACAGGTAAGATTTAGGATGGGTGAGATTGAGATTACTTCTAAATTAATTGATGGAACTTATCCAGATTATCGTTCTTTAATTCCAAAAGATACAGATATCGAGGTGTTACTTGATAAGAGTGAGCTTTTAAGAATTACAAAGATGGCAGCAGTGTTTTCAAGAGAAGTAAATCAGTCTATTATTTGTGAAACAGATGCGGATAAAGGGGTGTTTGCAATTTCCTCAATTTTAAATGAAGTAGGTGAAAACCGCTCTGAGATAAAGGTAGAAGTAGAGAGAAGTGGAAAAGTAAAAGTTGATTCTAGATATCTAATGGCAGCATTAAATGCTTTGGAGGAGCCGACAGTGAGATTTGGGATGGCGGTAAAGATGGCACCAGTTTTGATTCGGAACGAGAAAAGTGATAACTATCGGCATATTGTGATGCCGCTTAATATATGATAATTTCCAGGGTTAAATTAAATAATTTTAGGTGTCACGAGGGGTATGTTTTAGATTTTAAAAAACAAACCACTCAGATTTTAGGTGAGAATGGTTGGGGGAAGACTTCGATTCTAGAGGCGATTTATCTTTCTATACAAGGAAAAAGTTTTAAGGCGGTAGATAGAGAGATTTTAAGGCGAGGGGCAGATTTTTATAGAGTAGAACTTTCTTTCCTAGATGGAGAGAAGGTAGTAGTGAGCTATGATGGTGAGAAACGAGTATTTTTAGTTGCAGATAAAAAAACGGCGAGACTACCAAAGAAAAATAGATATCCAGTAGTGTTATTTGAGCCAGCAGATCTTTCTCTTATTACTTCTAGTCCAGTTCGGCGGCGGGATTATTTTGATAGGTTTTTAGGGCAACTTTCTGAAGGATATAGTACTTCTCTTTCGCGTTATAATAAGGCGCTTCGGCAAAGGAATGAACTTTTAAAAAGGGAGTTTGTGTCGCCAGATGATATGTTTTCTTGGGATGTATTACTTGCTAGGTATGGGGTTTTAATTCGAAAAGCTAGGGCTTCATTAGTTTCGACTTTAAATGATCGATTAACCGGGGTTTACCGTGGGATTGCAGAGAACCGGGATGAGGTGACGCTGAATTATGAATCTTATACGGGGGAAGCGGAAGAAAGTGAATATCTACGGTTACTAGCTTTGGATTTTGAGCGGGATAGACTGACTGGCCACACAAATTTTGGAGTACATAAAGATGATTTTATATTCTTGTTTAACTCGGTTCCAGCTGATGGTACGGCTTCTAGGGGAGAAATGCGGTCTATAATTTTAGCATTGAAATTTATTGAAGCGGAGATGCTTTATGAAAAACTCGGTAAGAAGCCGCTGATTTTGCTTGATGATGTATTTTCAGAGCTGGATGAAACTCGGCGCGAGGCGCTGGTGAAGAATTTTCAAGAGAATCAGGTGATTTTGACGAGTGTTAGTTAGATTTTTCTATAGAAATAGAAATAGATGAAATAGAGCCTTTTGTATCAAGTTTAACTAGAAAAACCTCAGAGCTATTTGAGATTAATTTGAAATGGGATTTATTAAAGCTTAAACCACTTTCAGTTTCAACCGGATCATAATTAAAACTATTTTTTTCGTAGCTAATTTTTTCATAGCTGGTGAAATAAGCTTTGAGATTTGCTAAAATGGTATCTTGCTGAGGATTAGAGAAACCATTTTCATCAAGGAAAGATAATCCTGTAAAGATAGTGTTACTATTATTACTAGAGTTGTTGCCGATTTCATTTTCGTAATCAGTGGAACAAATTGTTTCACCAGAATTTTGATCTTCTATACAATTAATTTTAGCGTCTTGGTTTTTACGGAAAAATAGAAGGAATAAAATAATAAAAGCAATAAGAGTAAGTATAATGAGGCCGGCAAGATATTTTTTTAGAGGAGATTTTTCTTTCATGATTACTCCCATACCGCTACGGCGTAGCGGGCATTAGAAACAATAGTGATAGGATCGTATGCTTCCCATTTATGGGCAGCATATCCAGAGTTGGCTACCCACCACTTATCATTATCCGATTTAATGATGGCGACATAATGGCCGTTTTGAGAGAATGGGAGGCTACCAGAACCGACAATGTGGACCATTTGGCCACTATCTAGAGCGGCCTGGATAGACTCTATAGAGATAGCGATTGCACGAGTGTTTACGCTGTAATAGTTACCGAGATAAGAAGTAATACTATGATTACTGCCACACCAAGAACCATCCTTATAACAATGCTGTCCGCCACGGCCGGCGATATCGGCAGTTTCGCTTGGGTAGATATATTGGTCGCGGAGGATACTAATAATAGTAGCAAAGGAAGATGGGCCACAGCCACTTTCTTTAATAGTGGTGCCATTAGTGCCATTGATGCCATCTGGGCCATAGTTTAGGCTACCCCAGCGAGAATCACCCTGAAGGTAAATATATTTTTGAATATCTTCGTCGCTCCAGGAGCCGCCGCTACCACCACCTCCGCCGGGGCAGATGATTAGATCTGGGGCTTCTGGGACGGGGTCGTCTGGGTTTTCACCGAGGAGACGAGTATAATATTCGGTGGCATAGCCATAGCGAGTGTTTTGGACGGACTCGGATTGGTTTTCAGGACTTTCGTAATCGAAGAGAACTTTATTGGTGGCATCTTTCATGGATAAAGTGTTAAGGACGCTTGGTGAAAGGCTGTAACCTTGAAGTTCTTGGACTAGAAAGCTGGTTTGGGCAATAAGAGAATAGACTGGTTCGCCAAGGCTATTAGCATGTTCCTGAAGACCTTTAACGCGAGACCAGTAAGTCCACTGGGCGATACCGAGGCCGCCTTTGTAGGTTTTTCCATCGGAGCCGCTTTTACTTAAATCGTAGGCGATGAAGCCATCCGGAACGATATGACTTCCATCTGGGAGAGCTTTTTCAAGTAAGCGGGGGTTATGAGTGGAGTTTTCCCCTTTAAGATTGCCCATAATGGCGGCGATAGAAGTAATATTATAGCCAGCCTCTTTTAATTTGGACATAATATAGCCGATGTTGTCACTTGGGTCGATATCAACAATTACGCCACCTTTACTAATACACTCATCTCCTCCCCCTTCTTCTTTTTCAAACTGGTCGTCATAATATAGAATGTTGTCTTCAGCATAGCGCTTTAATTTAGAGTTGGACCAGACTTTGATGGCATTATATTCTTCGGCGTGGACGGCAACTGCTGGAGTAAAGACGTAAAAGAAGGCGATAAGAAAATATAAAAGAGATTTTTTGACCTTCCGATTCATATATTAATTATATCATACTTATGGTTTTCGGTACCAGCGGACGGCTTCGGAGCCTTTCATAGAGATGGATTCGTGGCCGGCCATCGGCGCGCGGCCAGAGTCGCTACCATAGGAGGCGGAGGCAACGTTGGAGTGGAAGCCGGGGATGTTACCGACATAGACAAAGGTGTGTCCAGTGGTAAAGGCGACGTCGCCAGGTTGGAGAATGGAAGTATCGACTGGAGTGCTGGGGCTGGAGTTTAAGAGTTGCCAACCGTTGGCTTTGACCCAGGCTTCTTGCGCAGTAGTGTTGCCATTTCCAGAGTTGTAGTCTGGAGCGAAACCAGATTCTTGCATAAGGGTGGTGACGAAACCGCCACAGTCGATACCGGCGACGCCGCCAACGGAACCACCGACGTATTTCCCTGCGGCTTGGCGCCTAGCGACTGCCTCGGCGTAGGCCGGCTTTCTGTCGGTGAAAGGAGCGGAGTGATAGGTTTCCCAAGCGTATTCTAGGACAAGGGCCTGGAGTGAGCCAGCATCGCCGGAAGCGGTAATGCTGGAGGAGTTGGTACAATCTGGGTCGCCAGAAGGAGTGGCGGCAACTTCAATAGTCTTACCGGAGAGGCGACCGTAGATTCCTTCAGCCTGGGGGAGGCGTTCTGGGTGATGAATTAAATCGGGGTTTCCTGGACGTTCGTAGTCTTTTAAGAAAATTTCGGTGGCTTCGCGGACGGTGGTGGCATTTTTGATGGCGGGATAAGTGGCGTTAATCTCATCTTTTAAGAACTCAATTTCAAGAGAGATGAGTTGGTTCGCGACAGATTCGCCGGCTTTTTCAACGAACTGAGCGCCAGAGAGGCGGCCGTAGGTCTGGCCATCATCAAGATATTTGATGAGCTCGGGGGCGCGAGATTTGACGAAATTGTAAAGGCTGATGCGGCGGCTGAAAGACCATTGAGCGAGGCCGATACCATAGGCGGTTTTAGGGCTTGACGAAAGGTCGAAGTTTGGATATTTATTAATGAAGCTGGTTTCGTGGCGGACGGGGTTTAGACCAGATTCTGATACTAGATTTCCCATAATGCCGGCGGCTTGCTCGGGAGTGAGGAAGGAGGTTAAGGCGGACCAGATTTTTTCTTCGGCAGTGCCACCAGCGACAGTGATATCACCAGTGTAATTTGGTTGGCATTTGAGGTTTCCTTCGGGGTTGTAATAGTAACTCTCGATGGAGTTCATTTTGTCGATGACGGCGTCGGAGACAGCGGAGACGGGAGAGACGACGAGGATGGCAGCGAGGAGGATGTATGCTAGGAACTTTTTGATCATGCGACGACCCCCTGGTTTTTAGTCAGAATATAAAACTGAGATGGGTCCTGTCTCGAATTTTCCCCCAAGACGTCCTCTCGAACCTTCGGTTCTGCGAGATTCTTGGGGGTCACCCAATTCGAGCCACCCATCTCTGCCTTTGTATTCTCGACGAAAGCGTAGCGTTCTTCTGGACGGTAATTGTCGAGGAAGTTGTAATAGTCGATGACGGCGAGCATGGTTTCGATATCGTCTTTGGTGGAGCCGGTGATGCGGGCAAGGAGGCCCTCTTTTGAATTATCTTTTGGGTTTAACTCTTCGTAGTGGTCTTTGTAGGCGAGAACTGGATCCTCAGACCCCTCTTCTTTGAAAGCGCCAAATTGGGAGAGGATGCGGTTGTCTTCAAGATAGCGCTGATAATATTTCATCTCCGTTTCCCAGTAAGGATTTTCGGCGGTGGCGTTGCAGATGGTGCCTTTAGCCCAGAGCTCAACTTCTGGGTCTAGGTTTTCAACGGCATTGACAATTGCGATGGCATCGCCAAGATACGGCACAGCATCAAGTGGACCGAGAGTAGCTTCAAAGGAGGCGGCGATAGAAGCATCGTAGACACCGAAAGGCGATTCGCGTTCGGAGCAGAAGTTGATATATTTGGCTAGGCGCGAGCCGTCTTTGATTTTTTCGTTGCCGTTTCCGTCTGTCGTCAGATTTGGTTCGACGACGGCGATATAAGTTTCATCGTCTGGAGCGAGGTCGATAGTGGAAGGATCGGTGATAGTGATACGGTTACAGTAAATGTCGCCTTTGATTCCGCCGATGTCGTCGAGGTCTGGGCAGTCGCCGTAGAAGTCGAAATACCTAAGGCCGGAGTCGGCGTAGGTGGTGCCAGCGAGGCTGGTAAAGCTGGAGGTGGTTAAGTTGGCGATGGTCGAGAGCGGGCCAAAGAGCGAGCTAGTGGTGGCAAAAGAGAGGGCGGAGTTTACAATTGAACCTAGGAAGGTGTTTTTGTTAGAAGCATCAAAAGGCGAGTGGGTGTAGCGGTCTAGCTCAGCATCAAGAGCGAGGACTTCGCTAGTCTGGCGAGAATATTGAGCAATTTTTTCTTCAGAAGCGCCGGCTTGGCCAGAGCCACGAGCGGCGAGCTGAGTATTGGCGGCAGCGGCGCCTTTGCCAAAGGCTTCGCCGGCAGGGATACCAGCAAGAGATTCAAAATGGTTTTCAAAGAGGGTTTGAGCGAGAGTTGGGATGAGGAAGGAGAGAGCCGCGGTGACGGCGAGCTGAGCGCCGACTTTGACAGCGACATCTACAAGTAGAGAGGTGGTGAGCTTAACGAAGGCCCCGCCAGGTACAGCGAGCGAGGCGAGTGAAAGTGCGGCGTTGGCGGCGTTGGCAACTGAACAAGTTACAGCGGTGGCGCCGTAGGAGCCCATAGTAAGTTTTAAAATATTGGAAAGGCGACTTAAAGAATAGCGATTGGCTTTTTCAAGATTCGGTTTGACGCCGCCTAAAATAACACGTTCGTTTTCGCCTTCAAGTGGGGCGCCGGTGACAGTAATCATTTCACCGGTTTCTGGATCTGGGTATTCAGTAGTGACGGAGCGAGTGAAGAAATTGTTGACTTGATTTGTGGCGGCTTCGTCGCCAGCGCCATACTTGGTTTTACTGGGAGTTTCCATAATGTTCATGAAATAATGAATTGTGCTGTAAGTTTCAACGGCGGAGACAGTGGTGGCAAGCAGGGCGCCGATTTTTAGTGCACCACAGGCGGTGGAAACGGCAGCAGTAGCTTTGTTTAAGTAGTTAGTGGCTTTAGTGGTAGATGATTCCCCCTCGGCAGAACCAGCTTTACCAGAATCAGCAACTTCGGATTTTTCGGTAACTGGATTACCGTTTTCGTCTGTAACGGGGTTGCCGTTTTCATCGGTAGCAGTTTCTTCGTCTACGGTTTTGGTGGAGGCATCGAGGTCGTCGGTTTTGAATTGTTCAGACATGATTTTGTTGTAGGTGGCGTCGTCGGCATCAGCATCGCCAGTCTGCTTGAAGTTTTCAAGAATGTTTCTGGAGAGACCGAGCTTTTGGTAGATGCGGTCGGCGGCATCGTCGAAAAAGCCGGCGACTCTTCCTCGTTTTGAAGTAGAATAAGCTTCGCGAAATTCGACGTTGTCGCGGTAGGTTTTGGCGAAATTGTCGGCGGTGATAGTTTCGCCTTTGAATTCAAGTGCACCATCTGTTACTTTGATGCCATTTTTCTGGAGGCGAGATTTGAGCCAAGGAGAAAAAGTTTTATATTTTCTGGCGCCAGACCAGGAGGTTGAGATTTGGTCGCCACCGGTAAGCATATAAGAAAAGAGGCGGGTGCTTCTTAAAGTGCTACTAGTATATTGAGTGTCGGTAGCCTCGGTGTAGAGAGCTTCAAGATGTGCGCCAAGGAGGGAAGTGGAACCGAAAATGATGAAAAGACAAGCTGCGATGCCGCCGACAATGGCGACTAAAGGAGTGGTTTTCTTGAGGCTCCAGCGATTTTTAGACTTTAGGGAGTTTTTGATTTGAGAATTGTAAAGACTGCCTTTTTGGCCTTTGTAGAATGACTTTTTCTCAAGATTGTTTTGGAGCTTGGCGGTTTCAGCTTCTTTTTTAGCCTTGTATTCGGCTTCTTCCGTGTTTGGAGAAATAGCCGCATCTTTTTCAAGGTCACGGAAAAAATCCCTACTAGTTTTTGGTCGACCTTCCGTGTTATTCATATGTAATAATTATAACACTTTTAAGGGAGAAATGCTAGAGTTAGCGCGGTGCTTTGTCTTGTGGATTAGTCTGGCGCTTCGCGCCAGACGCCGCGGCGGAGCCTAGCTCAGCAAAAGAACTACGCTCTTTTGCCGGCGTCGGCTCCTGGCGTCGTGGTGATTAGAGAGGTTTCGGTGTCGGAAGCGATGACTTGGATATGGACGTGGTTTTGGCCGGCGAAGAAGAGGCCGTTTCCTACTGGGAAGTTGGCGAGAAGCTTCTTTTCTTGCTCGGTGAGCTTGAAGACATCGGAGAGGACGTCAACGGCGGACGGGTTTTGCTTTAGAAGTAGTTGCATAGAAGAGTTGGCGACGATGGCGCGGCCCATTTTGGAAGCCATAAAGTCCTCGACGTCCTGCGTAACCGTGGTAAGGCCGAGGTAGTACTTTCTAGCGCGCTTGGCTAGAGAGAAGAGGAAGTTCGCGGAGTCTTCGTGGTCCATGAGCTGCCAAGCCTCATCAACGATAAGGATGCGGCGCTTCTGATTAGCACGAATAATATTCCAAATGTGAGAAAGCACGATATACATAGCGACTGGCCGGAGTTGGTCCTCAAGGTCGCGGATGTTGAAGACGACCATCTGATTATTGATGTCAATGTTGGATTGCTGAGAGAAGATACCGGCAAAAGTACCAGTGGTGTATTTCTTGAGACGCTGGGCGAGAACTGGGCCACTGCCTCCCATATGGAGGAGGGTGTCGTAGAGATTTAGAATGGTTGGAGGAGTGGACTGGTGAGTGAGTGGGTCTGAAGTAATACCGGCGCGGGCGTAAGTGTCGATGAGGGCTTGATCGAGGTCGGCTTCTTCGGAGGCAGTAAGGGCTGGAACGAGTGTGCCGCCAGGACCAACTTGGGAACCGCCGAGCATGAGACGGAAGAGGCCGTGGAGGGTGACGAGGTTGACACTGAGCGCATCATTGGCATCCTCAGAATCAACGACTTTCGGAAGATCAACTTGGTTGATGCGGACGTCGGAGTTGAGACTTAAGCGAATGTAGGAACCGCCGACGGCGTCGCAGAGTTTTTGGTATTCGTTTTCTGGGTCGATGATGAGGATTTCGGAACCGACCATCATGGAGCGAAGAGCTTCAAGCTTAACGGCAAAAGATTTACCAGCACCAGATTTTGCAAAGACGACCATGTTGGCATTTTCAAGCGTGAAGCGGTCGAAAATGACGAGGCCAGTGTTGTGCATGTTGATACCATATAATATACCTTTTTCCTGAGTGAGGTCGGCGGAAGTGAATGGGAAGGAAGTGGAAATGGCGCCGGTGTTCATGTTGCGGCGGATTTGGAGCTGGTCGGTGCACTGTGGGAGGCAGGAGTTCATGCCCTGCTCTTGCTGGGAAGAAGCGACCTTAGAGAAAATCATCTGCTGGCCAAAGATAGTTTCAATTTTTCTTTGGACAAAGTTTAGCTCGTCTAGCGAGTCGGCCCAAAGAGTGACGTAAAGACCGAAGCGGAAGAATTTCTCGCGGCCGACCTGGAGGTCGTCGCGAAGCTCTTCGGCGTCGCCGATGGCGGCTTCTAGCTCTGGGTCACGAATGCGGCCTTTTTCAGAGTTTACCGCGATGCTTGCCTCAAGCTGAGTAACCTTTTTCTGGAGGTTTTTCATGACGATGGCGGTATCGACTGGGTAAATATACATAGAGATATCAAGCACTTCGTCGATATTAATAATTGGAGAGAGCCAGCCAGTATAGAGAGAGCGTGGATAACCATATATATATAGTGTGCGGCCGTATTTAGTGCCAAGACGGAAGTAACTGGAGTGAATTTCAATGGAACTTGGGGAGATGAGGTCGCGCAGGGTAGTGATGCCTTGCTCAAAAGCGCGCTGGATTTCTAGCTCTTCAGCGTTTTGCATCTGAGATGCTTGTAGTTTGGCTTTCTTTTCTTTTCTTTTACCCATTTTATTTCTCTCCTTTCTTGACATAGGTGGTTGCGACCTTATTAAAATCTACGAGCGGCTCGCGGACGGCGGTGTCAGGGTTGTTGAAATTGTAGTAGAGGCCGGCGAGCTCGCGAGTGTTTAGGCGGACGGAATGGATGCCGATGTTATAAAGGCCATTCATGACCGATTCAACACGGTTGTTAATTTCCTTGACGGCGGCATCATAAGTTGTGCGATCAATTTTGGTAACTTGAGGCTCTTTGCCGCGGCTGAAAGTCTTGAAGAAGTTCTTGGTTTGTTGGAGGACTTTTTCGGCATTCGGATCTGGATAATAAGGGATAACAATAAAGAAGGATTTATCCATAATGTTGGCTTCTTGAGAAAGAGCGTCGATGAAGTCGATATAATCATCCATGAGAACACCAAGAAGCATATTATCATTGCTACGGCGAATTTCGGCGAGACGCTCGATGTAAGGTCCGATATCGACGCGCTGGGAGCGGATGAGAATTTGAGTGGTAAAGTTTAGAGAGTTGATGAACTGTTGGTAGGAGAATTCGACGCCATCTCTTTCCATTTCGGACATGAGGTCGTAGTTGATGGATTGGCAGGCGATGACGGCGCGGAAAGAGCCGTCTTTCATGATGACGAGACCGTCGCGGAGCTCGGAGATTAAGAGAGTGGATTGAGTGGAAATGGGGAGATCAGGATTAGCCTGCATCATAGCAGGGTTTGGCTGCTGGTAGGCAGCTGAAGCCATCTGCTGTGGCGCTGGTTGTTGGGCCTGATTTGGCGCCGGTTGAGTCGGCATCGGGGCGGGTTGGTTATTTGGGTTCATCTTCTCTCCTTTTCTTTAGTGTAATGATATATAAACCTCATCATCTTTATTAATACGCTTAGCCTGTTTTGCGATAGTCGCGACAGAAAACTCTTTGTTCTTGGCAAGTTCAGCGAGGCGAGCCTTGTTCTCGGCGGCACGCTTCATAGCGACGAGATCGGGGGTAATGACAACATCGGATTTGAGAGGTTCAATCGCGGCGAGCTCCTCTGGGGTTGGAAGGACAACTTCTGGCTCTGCTTCTGGGGCGGGGCGAGGAGTACCCATTGGGATTACTGGCTCGGCTGGGGTAGCTGGCTCGGCTGAGGCTGGAGCTGGAGCGGCCGGAATCGTGGTTTGAACTGGAGTTGGTGTTGGGGCTGGCATTGGGGCTGGGGTGACGGCTCTTGCTGGAGCGGCCGGAGTAACAGTTTGGACGGGTTGAGGGATGTAGCCGGCGGTGCCAGGGTTGTTCTGAGCCGCAAAGCTAGCGCGCATTTGATTGATAATTTCGGTGCGCTGGGAACTTTGGTTATTATTCATAATTTGAGTGAGCTGGTCTGGGCGCGAAGGCTCGAGAACGTCGGGAGTAGAAATGTTTTCAGTGTAGAAAGCCGGTTTCATTGGCTGAGCGGGAGCAGAGGTGCGAAGACTGTTGCCTTCGGTGTCGACAACATTGGCGAGGAAGGAAAGGCGAGTTGAAGCCTCTTCCCCGGTGATATTCCTAGTCCTAGGTTGTTCGATGACTTTAGGAGCGGTAATCTGAATAGTAGATTCGCGTTGACCAGGATTCCAAAAACGATTCCTGGGTTTTAAATGATAAGAGACGATGGCTGCGAGGTAGGTTTCCATCGGCTGATCTTTTTTAAGAGGGAGTGCAAGAACGGCAAAGAAAATGGCAATTGGGAGTGGTAACAGAGCTAGGAATGGGAAAATTTGAAACAAAGCAACAGCAAGAGCGATCATCCCGCCCATTATCATAAGGTAGACGAACTGGCGAAAGGTAAACGGCCCAAGCAGTTTATCGTCGGCCTCAACGTCTTGTGGGACCTTGTACTGTGCCATATGTTAATTATACCACACTAGGATAAGTTTTGGGGAGAAAAAGCGCCGCATATAAGTGCGGCGCGGTGGTTATAGATTCCTAGAAGTAGGCACTGTCGTCGATTGGCGAAAAGTTGCGGATTTTTTCCAACTTCTCCTTTTCCTCTTTCGCTGCCTTCTCGGCGGCTATTTCTTTGGCACGTATCTTATTTTCTTCAAGGCGTTTCTTATAAAGACGATCAAGCTCTTTTTCCCAATTGCCCGATCTGTGAGCAAAGACATTGTTATTAAAGGGGCTATAGCCAAAGACTAACTGATTTGCCACATAAATCTCAATATTACAAGATCGTTCTTCGCTCGAAATATGGAGTTTGCCAGAATAAAAATCTTCGCTGCCGGCAAGAAGTTGTCGAGCTTTATCCTGAATGCTTGAGGACATCATAGTTTTTTCTTTGATGTCGTCTGAGCAAGAATTGTAAAGTTTGTTAACATATTCTATACAATCCTTTTGTGGGTTTCCGGCTTTAGATTTCCAGGTAATGCGTTTGTCCTCGTAGATGGTTATCTTATTGTCGCTATATACTCTTAATTTCTGCTTGGGGTCGTAGTGTCCTTTATATTCTAATATATCAGACACCTGCCGCTTAAATAATGCGGCTTCGGCCTCATCTTCGTCCTCATCCTCTTCTCTAAGCCAAGAGAAAAAGTTTGAGACAGCAAGTTCTATATCCGGCCAAGCATTAATGAGAGCGGTCAAAGCAATTAGTGCGACGACAATAAGTATCATCCATCCGGCAATTTTGAAAATTACATCCATTTTACCACCCCCTAGACGATGTAATATATATGTAAAAGTGCTACTCTAATGAATCTATAACTGGTTATATTGTAACATAAAGTTGTAATCTTGTAAAGATTATTCTTTGCGAATTTCCCCGTCCTCGGGTTCGGCGAGACCGAGAGCAATTTGGATGGAGTCTTTCATACCGCTGTTGGTACCTTGAGCGAGGTTGTTCTTTAAGTTGGCAATCATATTCGGATTGATCATTCTGCGGAACTCTTTGTAAACGTCTTGCGGTGGGTAGAAGCCAAATTTGCCATTTTTTGCTTCGCCGTAACAGGTCATAGGAGTAGGCATAGATTGAGCGATAGCTTCAAAGATGGCTTGATAAGCATCAGTCTTGAATACATTAAGGTCTTTATCGGTCATACCGCGCAGGTATTTTTCAATCATATTCATATGGAGATTTTCGGTAAAGTTGCCATTTTTATCAACTGGACGGAGCCATTTACCGTTTTCATTTTTCAAACCAGTCAATAAGGACATTGAATTTAGAATTTGTTCACCGCTTGATTCATAAGTAGGAATGGCGGAAATAAATTGTGGCATCATTCCCCCAATCATCTCATTGAATTGGCCTTCACTAAATCCATAGGCTTTGAAAGTATCGCGCATATCGCCGAAGAAGGTGCGGTCGGCATCTTTAATGCTAGTGCCTTTCAAAAGTTCAAAAGCTGAAGTGCGAGCCTGATTATTGCCACCATTTTGATCGCCGAAAATGTAATCTCTGAAGGTCATTACATCAGTACTTCTAGCATTTGGATCGCCGGAGTCTTTTGAGGTATAGCGCCAAGTTTCCATATTGATGGCTTTTCCGAGACGACCAAGTAGTGGGTCAGCGCCTTTCATACCAAGAAGATTAAGGGCGAGAGTGTTGGCAAAGTCGGAACCAAGACGGAGACGTTTGCCCTCGCCAAGATCTTTAAACTCGCCAGTCTGGTCCATAAAGTTGCGAAGATTTTCGCTGATTTTGTCGTAGTCTCCGCGCACAGCGAGAGTATTTTGAGCGGCCGTAACAGCATCAATGTTGTTGGCTCTAAGAGCACTCTTATATTGAGCAAGGACGTCTTTGGTAACTTGTTTGTCAAAGAGCGTGGAATAGCGCTTGGAGGTTTCGGCACGCTCTTTTTCATAGGCGTCGTAGGCATCGGCGGTCACAGTGGTGAGGGCATTATCTCGGATAGTTTCATCAGTATCAAACGCGTCGGCACCAGCACCAGCTCTAACAAGACGATGATAGTTGCGATTAGATATTAAGTTGCCAAGATCGTCGCGTCTTGAAGCATTGCGAACAGCCTCGGTGTAGAACCTTTGGTCGGAACGGTCGTTTCTAGCCTTGGCAGATTGCTGAGTGCGGAGGTCAAGGTAGTTTTGGGCTTGACTGTCGGCGAGGGCTTTGAGGGCCTTGTCTTCTTTGGCCTCAGTAGAGCGCAAATAGGCATTGATGTTGCTCATGGCATTGTCAGTCTTCAATTTGTCAGCCTCGTTAGCAAGTTTGAGTTCGCGATTCAAATAATTATCACGCATAGAACTGTTGATTTTGACGTCATCAACTAAGTCGCCATCCTTGTTGAACCTGGTCTTATATACCGCTTTGCCGTTTTCCCAGCGCTTAATAGTGCGGCCAGTAGAGCGAGCATTGGAGTAAGCGGTGTAGGTATTTTTGCGGTTTTCTTCGTGTTCGGCACGCTCTTCCTCGCGGAGATATTTGTTGCGATCAAAGCGCGCACGCCAGTAAGCGCCGGAGGCAAGATTTCTAGAACGTGAAGCTTCGTCGAGCTTTCTGGCACGGGCGGTGTCGCGGAAATCTTCGGCGACCGGACGGAGGCGGCCAGTGGCGCCTTTACTAAGATTATCAAGGGTGCTACTAACTTTACCAAGCACCGAGCCGGACATCTTCATTAAAGGAACCGAAAGGAAGAGTGGAACGATTTGGACGGCCATGCCAAGAATCATCATAAAGGCGGAACCGTCTTGCTGAGCTTTGGCGATAAGGGCCCAACCAGCAAGGTGGGAGGCGCCAAATAGGGCCGAGAACATTGGGAAGAAAATGAGCATTGCAGAGAGGGTGTCTTTCCATTTGGCAAACCATTTGTTGGTGTTTGGGAGCATATAACAGACAAAGGCGAGCGGAGCAATCATCACGAGAAGAGCGACGACGGCTTGACGCATGGCGATAGTAGCGAGACCAACGAGAATGGATAAGAAGGCAGTAATGAGAGAGAGGATAAACATCGGGAGGACGGCGCCAAGGCCGCCAGCTGCAGAGATAGTAAGGCCAGCAACTGCACCGCCACCGCCAAGAATAGCGGCAAAGGCCTCCCAGGTGACCATGGCGTCGCCAGTGGCGCCGATTTGACTTTCGATATTTTCAAAGAAACCACGGAGTGAAGCACCCATAATATTGGAAGTGTCAACAAGGGCGGAACAGATAAGATAACTGAGGTTTATTAGAATAGCAGTGATGATGAGTTTTGGCAGGATTTTTTTGATATTGTAGTTATCGAAGCCGACTCCAGTGAGATGAGAGTAAATCACGACGATAATTAAGATGATAAAGACAATATTGGTAAGGTCGCGGATGTATTGCCAGACGATGAAGATAGGGGAGTCGGAATCGGTGGTCATAGGCTGGACAACAAGGAGATCGCTGATGACTTTATAGATGGAGTCGACGGCGGTGGCGAGAACGCCAGAGGTAGGACAGACGAGCCAGCCGATGCCTTTGACTTGATCGTAACAGGTTTCTGGCTCTTCTTCGGCGGTTTCTTCGGTAGTCTCGGCTGGAGTTTCGGCTTCTTCAGGTGTGCCATCTTCGAGGTCGGCAAGGGTGGTTAGCGGGGTGGTATGTAGGGGGGCATCTAGGGGTTTTGCCGCAGCTTGGTTGCTATTGACAAAGCATAAGAAAAATGCAAAAAGTAAGCCAAACACAGGCATTAAAAATCGTTTCTGTGCTAACTTTTCTCGCAGTTTCATAGGTTAAACTCTTAACCCTGTAATTATAGCATATCTTGGCGAAAATTACAAGGTTTGATATAATGTAAGTATGAAAAAGAAAATCTTGGCACTAGCAGTGATGTTATCGATGTTCATGGGAGCTTTAGCACCGAGTGGAGAAGTGTTCGCAGAAGGTTGCGATCAGGAGTTTTTGGGACTTCGGCCGTGGTACTATGGGCTGACTGATGAAAGCTGTAATATAAAGTCGCCAAAATCGGACAGTCCGGAAGGGGCGCCAGATAAGATCGCGACCTTTATTTGGACGATTATTTTGAATGTGCTGGTGGACGTGTTTGTGGTTGCAGGGGTGGTGGCGCTAGGATTTGTGATTTATGGCGGTTATTTGTATTTACGCTCTGGTGGCGACGTGGCTTTTGCGACAAAGGGGCGCAAGACCTTGACCGCAGCGCTGGTGGGGCTGGTGATTGTGACGCTCGCCAATGTAATTTCGAGATTAATTGTAACAGTGCTAACATCGAAGTAAGGAGAGAGAATGGACCAAGTAAATCTTAAAGATAAACTTCCACAGGGAGAACTCAGTATTACAGCGATTTTGAACTGGGTTTATGCGATTATGGGGATAGTTGCGGTAATTGGGATTATCTTTGGGGCGGTGGTTTGGACAACTTCTCAGGGTGATCCGGCAAAGACCAAGAAGGGCCGCGATGCGGTGCTGTTTGCGGTAATTGGGTTGTTTATTGTAGTGTTTGCGGCAGTGATAACTAATTTTGTAATAGGAGCAGCGAGCGGACAATGAAAAAGAAGATTATTTTATTAGCTTTAGCGATAGCATCTTTCGCGTTTTTACCAGGTAAGGCTTTGGCGGTGGAACTTGGACAGGACCCAATTTGTGATCAGTCAGATATAGATCAAACTGCAAAAGATGCGGCTGGATGTGGCAAGACTGCTGATCCGGGTGAGATTGGAAATGTAGCTCAGAATATCATTAATATCGTGATTGCAGTGTTAGGCATAGTGGCGGTATTATTTGTAGTAATTGGTGCGGCACAATATGTGACTTCACAGGGTGACCCAGGCAAAACGAAGAAGGCTAAGGATACAATTTTGTATGCTATTCTTGGGGTAGTATTGGCGACACTTGCCTATGCGATTGTGAATTTTGTGCTAGCAAATGTGTTTAATAGTGATAATGGTTCGCAAGAGACTTCCCAGGAAGCGGGCGAGTAAAAAACTATTGAAACTATCAGTAAGATATGGTATTATTTAGGTAACAAGATTAATTTAAGGAATAAATTATGAAAATCAAAGAGAAAGTTAAAGTAATTCTAGCAAGTCTCGCTATTATGGTTGCGGGTGTAGTTGGAATTTCGTTGCCAACGAGCGCAGCGAATGAGGGCTTGGTCCTTTGTGGCAATGGCTCCTATGCAGATAGTTTTGATAAGTGTTCTGGTGCCGGTACGGCCGAGAAGAGAAGCCTCATGGGCACACTTCAGATTGTGATTAATGTTATTCTTGCTGTGCTTGCCTTTGTGACCGTTGCGATGATTATCGTTGGTGGTATTAGCTACTCTACTTCCCAGGGTGATGCTGGCAAAGTCAAGAAGGCTAAGGATACAATTCTTTATGGTATCGTTGGTCTCGTGATTGCTCTTCTAGCATTTGCGATTGTGAACTTTGTGCTTGTCAATATCTTTAAGTAAGGTAAATTAGCGATTTAATTCCCTCCTTTACGGAGGGAATTTTTTAGTGTATAATGAAGTAAATAATTAAGGAATAGATATGAAAAAGATAAAGATGATGGTGGCGGGGATAGCAGTGATGATGGCGGGGCTGTTTGCAGTGCCGGCAATGGCGGAGGATTGTCCAGCTGGTACTTTGCGTCAAGAAGAGGGCGCTCCAACGATTGCGCAATGTAACTTGCCACCAGAGAATGAGCAGCCAGGCTCAACAGATCTTTTCGAGACAATTCAGACAATTATCAACTGGATTCTTGCTGTGCTTGGCGTGATTGCGGTAATTATGATTATCATTGGTGGGGTAAACTATATGACTTCCCAAGGTGATCCAGGAAAAACCAAGAAAGGCCGTGATACGATTCTCTATGGAATTGTTGGTTTAATTATTGCTTTGCTCGCTTATGCGATTGTAAACTTTGTTCTTGCTAATGTCTTTAAGAGTTAAGGTACAAAATAAGCCCGCGGCCGCGGGCTTATTTTTTTGTTTCTAGGTGGTACTATTATTAGCTAATAGTAGCCGAGCTACGCTCGTCTTCCATTGCGCACGCTTGCGAAACAAACAGAGCTATGCTCTGTTTGTAGCGCTCGCTTAGCTTATGGTGATTCTTTTCGGAGCTTCGACTTTTTCCTTTTCAAAGGAGATAGTGAGAACGCCGTCTTTTAGCTCTGCCTTGACACTGTTTTCGTCTTCTTTGACTTGGACAGGAAGAGCGATGGTGCGAGAGAACTCACCCCAGTAGCACTCTTGAATGTGCCAGCGAGTAGTATGCTCATCTTCCCCGCCGGAAAGAATACCGGAGATGGTTAAGATGTTGTCGGAAATACTGACGTCTAGGTCCGACTTCGAGATGCCAGCCGTGCGGGCCTTTACCACGAGTTTGTCGGCGGTCTCATAGACATCTACAGCGAGCTGCCCAGGGAAATCGTCGGTGTTGTCTTCCCACCCATCATCCGATGGAGCGGCCGAGCTTTCAGGGGCGGCAACGTCAAGTTCTTCAGAATCTGAAACTGCGTTATCGTCCAAGAAGGCAGCGGCTAATTCGTCTTCCATCAGCATATCTTCGTTTTCGTTACGAGCCATATGACCTCCAATTAATATTACCTATGCTTTATTATAATGACAGTTTATGATAAAATCAAGAAAATTATGAGTTTAATTGACGAAAGCACAACAATTATGGGGAGATTTTATGAAAAATAGCGTTGTAAAGAAAACAATGCTAGGGAAACTGCTGGATATGCTGTTGCCATTTTATTGTCGGGGTTGTGGGAAGACGGGTACTTTATTATGTGAAGATTGTAAAAATGACATGAGAATTATTGGACGAGTGCGGAAGGAGGATAAAAAGCTGCGACTCGGAGAGATAGAGGAGCTTTACATCGGGAGTTTTCGGGAGGGCGCGCTGAAAAATTTGGTGGCAGACTATAAGTTTAAGAGTGTAAAAAAGGCAACAGAAGTTTTGGTGGAGATTTTGGATGAGGCGGTGCCAGAAGATTTAGATGTGGTGGTAGTTCCCTTGCCGACGATTCGGAAGCATATTAGGGAGCGTGGTTTTGACCACACAAAGAAATTGGCGGAAGAGTTTGGCAAAAGACGAGGGCTGTCGGTTTCTGAAGTTTTAGTAAGAGTGAATAAGACGGTTCAGGTTGGAGCGGACGAGGGGACTAGAGAGAAGCAGGCGGCGGAAGCCTACGCGGTGGATATGGAGAAGTTTGATGAGAAGAAGACGTATCTTCTAGTTGATGACGTTTGGACGACGGGCGCTTCGATGCGGGCGGCCGCAAAAAAGCTTCGCGAAGCAGGGGCGAAGCGTATTTTGGGGGCTAGTTTAGGTCTAAGTTCTGGCCAGTAATCGCGGCGATGACAAAGTTAATAATCGCGTAGGCGAGGAGAGAGATAATCAAGCCGATGATCGCATAGAGGATGGTGTTTTTGGCGTCGGTGACTTTTTTGTTGTCGCCACCAGAAATGATGTAGCGGAAGCCGCCGTAGATTAACATAATAACAGAAATAACACCGATGATGAGAAGGAGGGTGTTGGAGATTTTTGTGAAAACACCAGCCGGGCCAACCAACTCACTTGGCATAATGTCGGCTTTTGCGGCCTCTGCGCCTTCTTGGACGGAGAGAGCTAAGATTTTCATATATTCTATCATTTGGGCCTATTATACCACGAGGAAGGTGGGTTTGTAAAGACTTCGGCCTTGTGATATAATTACCCTATGGATACTTCCGAAAAGATTACAAATGCAAAAATCCAAAGAGGATGGGACGATATGGTGGCAGGTCGTGTAACCCCCTCTCGTAAGGTTTTTAATGACATACGAGAAAGGCATAAAAATGATCACCTATCATACACTTGTGACCGACCAAGCCAAGTTAGACCTCTATAATATTGATGAATATATTTCGGTTGAGCTTTTAGCGCCGCATAGTGCACAAAAAATTCTTGGTTCTATTGAACGAAAAATAAATTCGTTGCGCGTATTTCCTGAGCGCGGAGTGTTGTATGATAAAGAGCCTTGGCATTCTAAAGGGGTGCGAGTCGTTCAGGTAAAGCACTATAAAATTGTATTTCAAATCGATAAAAAGGCTCGTTCAGTGACAATTCTTCATATTATTTATGCAAAAAGAGACCTCGATGCTTTAATGGGCTGAAAAGGTCTAGAAAGAGGCAAAAAAATATGATAGAATTATATGAAATGGAGGGTTACCCAACTGG
>CAZKNA010000002.1:0-41375 GCA_964554175.1 uncultured Candidatus Saccharibacteria bacterium
CCGCCCTGTCACGGCGGAGGTCGCGAGTTCGAGTCTCGTCGGATCCGCCAAATCAAAGATTTGACGTCTCCGTGCGTCCCAAGGGGCAAACGGATCCGCCAGAATAAACAAACAAGACCTTTAGGTCTTTTTTGTTTATTCTGATTAATTTGACGAGACGAGAACAAAAAAATGGTGCGGGTATGGAGAGTCGGACTCCAATCTCATCCTTGGGAAGGATACATAATAGCCGTTATACGATACCCGCAGCTACTCCTATATTCTAACATACTCCCGCAAAAAATGCTATAATGGACTTATGAAAGAACTCTATGTTTCGGAACTAATCGGCGATTTTCTCGAACATATCGAGATTGAACTTGGTCGTTCGCTAAACACCGTCCGAAACTACGAGCTCTATATGAATCGTTTTCTCGAACTCTCTTCTGAAGATTTAGACCACGATCTTAAACCCGAAGAAATTACCCCTGAGCTCTTGCGCAAATACCGCCTCCGCCTCAACCGGGTCGAAGACGAGCGTGGCCACCATCTCACCCCTGCGACCCAAGGTTATTACCTGATTGCCTTGCGTGGATTTTTGAAATACCTCGCTAAACGCGGCATCAAATCTCTCGACCCCGTCCTTGTTGAACTTCCAAAAACTCATCGCCCCCAAGTCACTTTTCTTCATTTTGACGAAGTCGAGCGCTTACTTGGGACTATTGACCTTGATACTGAAACCGGTCTAAGGGATCGCGCAATTATTGAGCTTCTGTTCTCTTCTGGCCTCCGTGTTTCTGAATTATGTAATCTTAACATCGCCGACATCAATCTAGAACGTCGCGAATTTGTCGTTCGCGGTAAAGGTTCCAAAGACCGCCCAATTTTCATCGACGAGTCCGCCGCCTCTCGCGTCAAAGATTACCTCTGTGCTCGCCACGACCAACTGCCGGCCTTGTTCTTAAACAACTCCAAAAATTCCGGTACTGTTTCAACTGACGGCAATTACCGCCGCCTCACCCCCAGGAGTATTCAACGCATCATCGAAAAATATACTCGCCTTGCCGGTATTACCAAACACGTCACCCCCCATACTTTAAGACACTCATTTGCTACTGACCTCTTGATGAACGGCGCAGATCTCCGCTCAGTCCAATCTCTTCTTGGTCACTCTGATATTTCCACTACCCAAATCTATACCCACATCACTGATTCCCATTTGAGAGAAGTTCATAGTAAATTTCACTCGGAGACATCATAATGCTTGTGGTTTTTTTGGCCTTTATGTGCGTTTTAGGGGCTGTTTTAGGCTCTTTCGCCTGCTGTCAGGCAAGAAGACTCCACGCTAAAGAAAAGGGCGCTAAAATCGCCTCTAAATGGTCCATTTGCGAATCTTGTCATAAGCGTCTTAAATGGTATGAAAACATTCCTATCTTTTCTTGGTTATTTTTAAAAGGTCGCTGTAAAAAATGTCACAAGAAAATTGGTCTTGCCGAGTTCTTTGCTGAGCTTGGCTCTGCGCTTGCCTTTCTTGCGCTTGGTCTCAAATTCTGGCCTTCCCTTTCCAGCCTAAATTCTCCTTTCCCATTCATATCTTTCATTCTCCTCATTGCCATCTTCACCGTTTTAACTATCTGCTTCATCTACGATACCCTCTGGGGATGCTTCCCTTCTTTCATTCTTTACACCCTACTTGCCTTGAGCACCATTTTTCTCATTTTTGAATACATTTCTGGCACCAACATTGGCACTGTTAGTTTTCTCGCCGGCATTGGTATTCTGCCCGGCATATATTATTTATTATATTTCTTCTCCAAAGAAAAACTAGTCGGTTCCGGCGACTGGCTTCTCTGTCTTTCACTTGCCCTTATCCTCCATAATTTCTGGTTTTGCTTCTTCGTTCTCTTCCTCTCAAACTTTCTCGCCGTTCTTGTCCAACTCCCAATCACTCTTATCTCCAAGAAAAAGAGCCGCCAGTTTCCTTTTGGCCCTTTTCTAATTATTGCTTTCTTAATTATCTATCTAGCGAGTGAATTTCTCGTTAAGATCGGAATAATTATATAGTTCATCTTCATTAAACCAAAGCGCGATTTCTTTCTTCGCCTCAGCAACTGAACCAGATGCGTGTACAAGGTTTGGCACACCAATTCCCTTAGAATCAGAATAACCAAAGCTCATATGTGAATAATCGCCACGAATTGTACCCATTTCTGCGGATTTTGGCTCGGTTGGGCCAACAATCTTGCGGACTAGTGGCACCGCCTCAACGCCTTCAAGCACAATCGCAATCACCGGACCGCTCATCATATATTTAACGTTATAGCGGAAAGCCTGCTCGCCGCGGCGAGTAATCATCTGGCCAATATCCTCATAGTGCTGGTAATAAAGCTCTTCGCCCGGCATAACCATCTTCATGCCTACGATTTTAAGACCAACCCGTTCAAATCTCTGGATAATCTCGCCAATAATCCCACGCTGAACTGTATCTGGCTTCAAAACCACCAAGCTCCTCTGGATTAAACTCTCATCTTGCTTTTTTTCTTCTTCTACCATAAAATTAACTCCTTTATTCTACTCATTATATCATAATTGTTTGCCAGAAAAAAGCGCCTAGGTCGGTATTTTCTCCGGTCGAAGCGCGTCTATTGACGAGCGAGACCGGAAAAATGCCGAGATAGGCGCTTTTAGCGGCAAAGAGCTAATTCTCGCCGCAGTACGCACCCGACCCCTCGAGCTTCACCACGAATGCTACCAAGCGATCACTATCTTTCTCTTGATATGCGACATTCTCGCCATCGCACCTACCGCGCTTGAAAGCATAAATCTGATACTTATTATCATCCCAGTTCAACGACGAAGTACTAACCCCGCCATCGGAGTTCACTGTGTTACCCTGGCACAAATCCTTTGAATCATCTCCTACTGCTTTCGCATTCTCTTTATCTGAAAGGTCACAATAATAAGCAATGTAATATGGCTCGCCAGTTGGGTCCTGGAATGGAATCTTATCCTTGTCTTCTTCCTCGTATGCCATACCACCATCTTCAGTCATACTCAAGTTCATATAATTATCAACCACTCGTTGCCATTCTTCAAGACTACCCGGTACACGACCACGGTTGTTAGACTGATATTGAACAACTTGGGTTCTAAACTCACCAAGCTTATTCCTTCGCTCTGTATCTCTCTGAGATCTCTGAAGCGCCGGCAAAGCCAAGAATACCATCAAGAAAATAAGACCAGCAATCGCAAGCACCAACACCACCTCAATAATGGTGAAGCCACGGCGAGAATTATTTTTCTGTTTCAACATACATTCCTTTCATATGAAGCTTATGCTATATATTAATATAATACACTTCCCTTTTCAAAAAAGCAATACCAGTTTTAGAAAAATCTCCGGTATGCTATAATTTAAACAATGGCCCAGTAGCTCAATGGATAGAGCAATTCCGTCCTAAGGAAGAGGTTGTAGGTTCAACTCCTATCTGGGCTACCAAGCCGGAATTATATTTCTAGATAATGCGTCGTCCGCCCCGCGGAAAATACAACTAATACCTATCCGAAGAACGCCAGACTTTAGGCGTTCCGAGGATAGGCTATTTGTTGTATTTTTTAGGCGGTAGCAGGCGGCGGACAGCGTCTAGAAATATTAATTCCGGCTTGGTACCCCTAACCGATGGAGTTGACCAGCGAGTAAATCGGCATCAGGATAGCCCCGATCATGAACACCATCATTCCTGCTAAGAAAATCATCAAGACTGGCTCAATCATCGTAGAGATAGCATTAATCTTTTCGTCTAATTCTGTTTCATAAACTGTCGCCGCCCTCCCTAGCATCTCGTCAATCTTACCAGATTGCTCACCAATCGCTGCCATCTGCGGGACTAGCGGCAAAATATAATCCACTCCCTCAAGGGCATCAGACAATGACTTACCAGCTTTAACCTTTTCACTCGCCTTTACAATATTGTCTTGCATCACTACATTTGCTGTTGATTCTGCCGAGATACTCATCACATCAATCATCGGCACACCAGACATCAAAAGAATCTGTGCCGTCCGCGCAAACCGCGCATTGTAAAGACGATGGAAAAGACCCTTAAACATTGGGATATTCAATTTAATATTTGCTGCTACTCTGATTCCGCTCTTGGTTGTTCTAAAGTTCAAAATCATCCAAGTCAGCACAAACAATATAATTACAATCAACCACCAGTCGTGGATAATAAAGTTCGCGATTGCGACCAAAAACTTCGTCATTCCTGGAAGTTCCTCACCAAGATCCTTATATAGAGATTCCACTTGTGGCACAACCTCAACCAGCATAAATATCATCACGAAAATAATCACTACGAGCACAATTGCTGGATAAATCATTGCGCCACGGATTCTTGAAATCATCGCCTGGTCTTTTTCTTGCTGATCTGCTAGACGTTTCAAAGATTCGTCCAAAGTACCAGAAAGCTCACCAGCCGAGACTAACGCTAAGAATAATCTATCAAAAACTTTCGGGTGAGCCTCACAGGCCTGAGTAAGACTTTTACCCGCTTCAATATTCGCAAGCAAATCTTCAACCACGGACTTCATACCCGGAGCATCAGTCTGCTCAGCTAAAAGCCGGAGCGCATTCGCGAGCGGAAGACCAGCCCCAATCAAAGTCGCGAACTGTCTAGTAAAGACAATTCTGTCTTTTGCCGTAATTCGATTTTTAGCCTTCGCAAACAGACCAGTAGTATTCTCTTCTACCACCTTTTGTGGCACAAAACCTTGTTCAATCAAAAGCTTACCAGCGTTGCGCTCAGTATCAGCCTGAATCACCCCCTTGACCGGCTTCCCGGTCTTGCTGTCAATCGCTTGATAATTGAACCGCTTCATTTAGCGTTACCCCCTAGCGAGTCTTTCAAACTCCGTCAAATCTACCGCATATTCACGCGCATCATCATAAGAGATGATACCAGTCTGAATCATCTTCACCAAAGTTCTATCCATTGTCTGCATACCCTGTGCTACACCAGTCTGAATCGCGGTGTCAATCTGGTGAGTCTTACCATCACGAATCAAAGACTTAATCGCCTGGTTAATTACCATAATTTCTGCTGCACAAACACGTCCGCCAGCAATCGCCGGGACTAGGCGCTGCGAACAAACCGCCTGAAGCACCGCCGAAAGCTGAAGCCTAATCTGAGATTGCTGGTGCGCTGGGAATACATCAATAATACGGTCAATCGACTGCGCCGCTGAGTTGGTGTGAAGCGTACCAAAGACAAGGTGGCCAGTTTCTGCCACAGTCAGAGCTGCCTGGATAGTTTCAAGGTCACGCATCTCACCGATTAGCACCACGTCTGGGTCTTGGCGAAGTGCGGAACGAAGCGCTCTTGAGAAGCTCAGGGTATCATAGTGAACTTCACGCTGAACCACTACTGCTCGCTTTGAAGTATAGGTGAACTCAATCGGATCCTCAATCGTCAAGATGTGTACTGGCTTAGTTTGATTAATCTTCTCAATCAAAGCCGCCAGTGTCGTAGACTTACCAGAACCAGTCGGACCGGTTACGAGCACCAAACCGCGCGGATACTCTGTAAAGGTATCCACGACCGCCGGCATCCCAAGTTCCTGAATCGTTAAAATCTTATCTGGAATCAAACGAAAGGCACCAGCGAGACTGCCTTTCTCTTGGAATGCGTTTACACGAAAACGACCAAGTGAGCCAAACGCAAACGAATAGTCAAACTCACGGTCTTTCATCAAAGACTGCTGCTGTAAAGAGTCCATTGTAGAGAAAATCAATCTCTCGCTAGCCTCTTCATCAACTACTGGCGTATTTGGGATTGGGCGAAGTACGCCGTCCACACGTAGAATCGGCGGAAGCCCTACTTGAATATGAAGGTCGGACGCCTTTTGGCGCACCGTCTCCTCTAGTAGAGTCTCAATTTTCAGTGTCTTTGGATCGCCACCATCGGCACCGCTATTCAAATCTTTGATTTCTATATCGTTCGCATTATCCATAGTTAAATTTTACCATAACCTTTTTTATTAAGCAATGTCTGATGCCACTCGGTTTACCTCCGAAACAGTAGTAATACCCGCCAACGCCTTCAGCATCCCATCCTGACGCATTGTTACTGTTCCCTTCGCTTTTGCAACCTTCATAATATCTGCTGAAGTCGCTTGTGCAACCAAGAGTTTCTGAATCTCCTCATCAACTGCAATCGTCTCGTAAAGACCAGCACGACCCCTAAATCCGCCTGGTGTATCAACATCCTCAACTCCTTGCGTCAAAACGTATTTACCTTCCTTAGAATAAACCGGAAGTCCTGGATAGCCCAAATCTTCAGAAACCTTTGCTACCTCGTCCTGACTCTGTGGCAAAATTGAACCGACTACTTGGTTAATTTCGTGTGCCTCAATTTCTGATGCTTGATAAGTAGTCTTCTTATCTGAAACTCGCCGCACCAATCTCTGGCCAATCACTGTATTTAAAGTAGAAGCAAGAAGGAATGGCTCAATACCCATATCTAGAAGTCTCGGTAGAATACCTGCAGCCGAGTTAGTATGGAGTGTCGAGAACACCAAGTGACCCGTAAGTGCTGCCTGCACTGCCAGCTGCGCCGTTTCACCATCACGAATCTCCCCAACCATTACCACATCTGGGTCTTGGCGAAGAATTGAGCGAAGCCCCGAAGCAAACGTAAGTCCAGCATCAACATTGACCTGGGTCTGGTTCACTCCATCCATCTTATACTCAACCGGATCCTCAAGTGTCACAATATTAATTTTCTCATCCTTAATCTTCTTAATCAAAGCATATAGAGTAGTAGATTTACCAGAACCAGTCGGACCAGAAGTCAAAATCATACCATTTGGCTTCGAAATCCCCTCAAGAACCATCTTGAGCGCATGTCCCGTCATGCCCATTTGCTCAACTTCAAGTGGTGTCCCAGTCTTGTCTAGAATACGAATAACCACCTGCTCACCCCAAACCACTGGCGCAATCGCAATACGCAGGTCCACCTCTTTGTCTGAGACTAGCACCGCAAACTGACCATCTTGCGGGATTCTGTGCTCATCAATCTTCAGGTTCGCCAAAATTTTAATTCTAGAAACCAGCGCTGGCTCAACTGATTTCGGCAGTTCCATTACTCGGCGAAGTACACCATCAATCCGGCAACGAATCACTAGCATATCTTCTAGCGGCTCAATATGGATATCTGATGCCTTTGACTTTACTGCAAATTCCAAAATCGTCGTAAGCGCTTTTGAAATCGGCGAGTCCTGAACAATTGTTTTAACATCTTCTGAAACTTGTTGCTGCTGAACCTCTTTATTAGAAGCCTCTACTGCTTTATCGACATTTGAAAAGTCTGCCTTATACTGCGAAAGAACATTCCTAATTCCTTCCTCAGAAGACATTACTGCTCTAACCGGCTTACCCGCAACTGATGCCAAATAGTCCGTAGACTGGACATTCGTCACATCCACCATCGCGACTACGAGAACACCAGAAACTTCGCCAAGCGCCACCGCCATCGTTCGTTCAGAAATTTCCTGCGGAAGATTAAGCAGTGCATCCTGATCAACTACAATATTTTCAAGCTCAACATATTGAACACCGAGCACGTTTGCCGTTGCATGCGAAACCATTCGATTCGTGATTACACCCTTAGAAACCAGCGCCGCAATTAGTGGCTGCTTCGATTTCGCCACTTCATCAACCACTTCTTGGACCAAAGTCGGGTTTGCCAAACCTTCTGAAACGAGTAGGTTTATAACCTTATCTTGTGTGTCTCGCGTGAGAAGCGCCATTACTCCCCCTCGTCTATTTCTTCTTGATCTTCAACGATTTCTTCTTTAGGTTCGCTACGCGAGCATCCAATCAACTCGTCTTCATCAAGCTGGCCATTACCATTTTTATCAACACAGTTACCTACATAAACATCCACTGTTGGGTTAATTGCAGACGGATTGAAAACTTCTGGATCCGGCGTGCCGACGCTATTATTCACTACTTCAATCGACTTAAAAGTTGCCGATTTATCGTCTATATCACCCAAAATAGAGTTTACCGCTACAATTGCTGCTACCACGCCAAGCACCGCTACTGCTACAATCGAAATTATATCCTTCTTTTTCATTTCTTACCTCCAGAAGATGTCTTCGTTGTATTTTTCTTATTCGCATCTGCATAGACTGTCACCGTCTTATGAGTTAATGATTGTTCACTTGTATAATAAGCTCTCGCCGAAGCACCAAGTTTCAAAGTATCTTCCCCGATCCACTCAATTGTTGCGCTTGTGATATCATAAGTTCTAATCGAACGCTCAATAGTCGAAAGCACTTTTAAGGTTTCTGCACTGTTTGCCTCCACCGACAAAGAAACCGGCAACGCACTTACATTCTTATATGGGCTACGTGAAGAAGACGAGTTTGGCGAAAGACCACTCGGTTGCCAATCCGCAATATCAAACAATCTATCTAGTGAGGCTAGGAGTGCCTCAGTGTTCTTCTGCGCCGGCAAAGCATCCGGCACCGCCCGAAGTGCTGAGCAAGACTTCATCATATCAAGATACTTTGCTTTGAGCGTATCGACATCTTTTTCCTCGTCTTTCTTAGCTTCTTCTTCGGCATTATCATAAAGCTCTTTGAAATTAATCTTCTTCCCATCAGCCGTGTAGCAGGCCGACTGAAGCGGCCTCGCAACGCTTTCCAAATCTTCATTTTCAGCTGTTTTCACCATCACATTATAGCGTAACGTGCCAGTCAAGCTATCTGAAAGATATGTATTTGGTGTACACTTTTTTAAATCATCGTCTGAAATTATTCCACTTCCCGAAGACTTACAAACCCCTACGTTCTTAATCGTCGACGAATAATTTGAAATTGAAGTATCCTTTGCGTCTATCACACGTGAATTAAATCCAATCAGTCTTATAAAATACGAAACCAAAACGATACAAACACCCACAAAAACCGCCGTTCCGCCAATCGTGAACAAAATCTGTTTTTGTGCCTTAGAAATCTTTGCGCGCTTTTCTACTGCTGGACCCTCGGTTTCGGCTGGGTCTTTTTCTTCTTTGTCAGCCATTATGAGCCCTCCTTCTTATTGTTATCGCTACTGGTACTATTTTCTCCGTTATTCCCCTTCGTTTCCGCTTCAGTACAAATCACGCCCTGAGTATTACAATCAACCGCCTCTTGCTCAAACATACCTTCAATCTGGCGGTAAGAGTCAGTCACGTTCTGGCCATCTGGGCCAATCGCAAGCAAATGCTTCGTCTTAAAGGCTAAAGCCTCGTTTACAATTGTAATCGTCGCCCTAAATCTAAGCACCAGATTCCCACTTGAATCTCTACCATTGGAAGATTCCAAGATACTCATATCACCAGAAAGCAACATACAATCATTATTTGTAGTCCACATCACCACTTCCTTGCCGTTGACTGTACTTTTCTCGCCAGTATATTTAATACATTGACTCTCAAAGTGTGGCCAATCTGAAATATCACCCGAGAGTGTCATTCTTGGCGTTCCCTGAGTTTTACCCTCTTCATCAGTCCAACCTTCTTTAATCCACTCATTAAACTGCGGAGTGCGATAAATCTTTCTAAAATCAATATCCTTAATATCAACTCCGCTCTCACGCTCAGTATCAACAATTACTTTTTCTTCATCAGTCAAACCATCATAATACGACTGAAATGCCGCTTCAATATCATCCTTACGACCTTCTAAATCATCGTATCTTGCCAAGCCATTCTCTTTCAGCCACTTATCAAACCAGTTCTGACGCACTTCAGTGGCATATTCACCATACACTTGAGCTTGCTTCGCTCTTAGACTATTCGCCTTAGCTTGCTCGCTAGATTTATCGTCCGTCGTGTTCGTATTTGTATTTGTATCTGTACTCGTGCTTGTACTAGTGCTGGTTTCATCCTCATCTTCAACTTCAGATAACTTGTTTAACTCATCTTTTAGCTCTTTTAATTTTGCGTCGCAACCATATTCGCCAATCATCTGATAAGCGTAAATGCTACCGTCTGCCGTAATATAAGTCGAGCCATCTTTCTTTGCTTCAACCATACAGCGCGAAGGAATCTCGGTCCCATCCGCATCCACATAGCGGCCATAGTCATATTTAGTTAACTCTGCCCCTTTTTTAAATGATTCTAGCACGCGATAGTCATACATCGGGTCAACTCCAGCATCTGCTTGCCCTTCCATTGTGACCGTGTCATCTTCCATGTTGATGGAAACTTTTGAAAGTGTCAGTTCATCCCCACCTTGCGGACGAAGCATTGAAAGCACCCCAAAGATACGCGAAAGTACCTGTTTGTTATCATTCACTGTTTGAATCGCGTTAAGTTGGCTCTGCAAAGTCAAGAAATCGTCCATCGAGCTGAACTCCTCAATCTTCTTAGCCATATTCTCAATCTTAGTGTCCTGCGAAGCTAGAGTACTATTTTGAATCAGTACAATCGCCCCAAAGACGATCGTCGTCAAGCCAACTACTCCAGCAACAATAATACAGACAAATGACGATACCTTGCGAAATCTCATCGATTTCAACATCTGATACTTAATTTCTGGGACCAAGTTAATCTCAAAAGTCTTATTCTCGGAAAACTTTGGCTCTTCCGGCGCATTTGGGTCTTTGCCATTTAATTTGGCTCTAAACTCTTCCAACTTCTCTCTAAACTTATCCATCAGTCGTTAATCCTTTCCGCTAGACCAATCGCGACCGCAAACTCGCTCGCCACACTCTTCAGAACTTGTTGCTGCTCCGGAGTGACCTGGACCAACTGCCAAGGGTTCCCTTGCGCTGTCTGAATGCCAGTCTTTGCCTCGAGATATTCAGAAAGAAACGGAATCACCCCCGCAAAACCAGAAAGAATAATCGACTTAATCGGCACACCAAGATACTTTGTCTGGAAGAACTGCGCTGATTTTGTAAGCTCCATTGCGTATGCATCTAGTGTCGCATTCAAAGCCTTAAACACTTGACCATCTAGCTGATCTTGTGCTAAACCAAATCTCAAGATAAATTGCCTTGCTTGTGCTTGTGGCACCGACAAAGTCTCTGCCACTACTCTTGCCATTGCCGCAATACCACCCGGGATTGAACGCACAAGTCTTGGCTTCCCTAGATACATCGCCACAAGGTCGGTAGAATCTTCGCCAAGATCAATAATCATCACTGCATCCATACTGCCATAAGGGTTGAGTGCTCTTGCCATCGCAATCGGCTCTGGCTCTTGGACAATCACATTTAGCCCAATGCTTTCCATCATCTCCATCTGGCTTTCGGCAAATTCTTTTGAAACTGAAGAAACTAGTATCTCAGCCTTGGTTGGGTCATTCGGTGAAAGTCCCAGTATAGAGTAAGAAACTTCCGCCTCATCAAGCGCCATCGGGATAAATTGGTCAAGCTGATACTTCAAAGTCTGTTTCAGCTGTTTTTCATTAATACCCTCTACCTCCACGACTGTTGTATAAGTCTTTCTCGCTGGCAACCCAAACGCGATATTTTTTGTTTTTATATCTGCTTGCTCCAAAGCCCCGTTAATGATCTCCCCAATTTTCTTCTTCCCGTTGTCACTCGTGTCCTGTAAAATTCGTGAATCAATCGGCACATATGCGTATTTTTGAAGTGCGAACCCTCCGTTAATAGAACCGGAAAGCTGCACAATACGAAGTGCATTCGTCCCAATATCCAATGCGAAGAAATCGCCCACGCCATGCAACAAATTCATATCTCCATTATAAGCTTATGCTTAAGCGATGTCAAGAAAAAACCGTCTATTTTACAACTTTTCGGGTCACGTCAAACTTTTCCATGTAATGCCCCATCATCAGACGAGTCTGCGAATAAAACGCTGCCGCACTTTGATACAAAATAGCGACAACCGGCATTAAAATCCATTGGAAAACCATAAAGATATTTTTAAACCTAGTGTATTTCTTCGGTCTCGGCGGCAACATCCGGAGGCTAAACAAAATTGTGATAAAAAGACCGATGCTTGCAAAGAGCTGAATCACTGAAACCGTCTGCGGAAGATTATAAGTCAAAAGCTGTCTAGAATTCTCATTCAGAAGTCTTGGCACCCAGCCTCCAAACGCTACAATCGGGCTCATCGCTGCTAGTGTCACGTGCCCATCGAGCAACCTACAAAACTTCGGGAAAAGCTTGAAAAACGGCATTCGGCGCTTCTTTTTATTCACCATTTTCTCCCCTACATAAGCCACATCACTTGCGCCGTAATCCCAACGCCTTAGTTGCACAAACTGCGCCTTTAAAGTCTTCCAGAGAGTCTCATCAATCACTGCGTCTTGATAGATCGGTACTTTTATAGATAAAACTTCGTAATCACCCTTAAAATAGAACAGGCTTCGCCAATACTGGTGTCCATCTTCTACGATTGTTCGCTTACTCCAGAAATCAAGGTCGACCAGCGCATCCAGAGATTGCGCGTGCGACGCAAAATTCCGTAGCATATGTGGCCGCATCGTGTTTATGACATTAAAGAAAGAGTTCGAAGTAGCGATAATTCTCATCGGTGGCGCCGCATCCCAAATATTGTTCATAAATAATGCCACCGGCTGGTAAGCTATTTTCTTCCGCTCTGGGTGGACAATGTATTCATAAGTCAGATAATCCAAATACTTCGGGCTCATCTGGTTATCCGAGTCAAGCGTCGTCACGATCACATTAGGAGTCGGAATATGCTCTTTCTCCACATATCTAAGTAACGCTTCACCAGCGTAGGTTGAATTCGGGCCCTTCCCTTTTATTTCTCCCGGTAATCCATCCGGATGTTTTACAATCATAAACTTATGGAACTTGTCTTTATATTGCTTCAAAAGTTCCTTTGCCCGCGCCTCCATCTCCGGTCCGCCACGCTCTTCATAGCCGAGTACAAAAATTACCCGGTCCATTTCAAACGTTGATTTCAGCACCGCCTCAATAGATGGCACCAAAGTTTCTAAGCCCTCATCATAGGCCACCATAATAATCGCATTATAAATCTTCTTTGGGTCTGGATAGTTTTCTGGCGCGACACTCATCTCTCTTAAATTCTCTATGTGCTCATAGTAATTGAATTCATTCTTAGAAAATCCTTGGTGCGTAATTTCCATTTTTGCATAATCGGCCGCCGTCCACTCTTTCTTGCCTCTCAAGCGTTCAAAATTTTTATGCGGGTCCTCTAGTTCCGCGAGTCTTTTATGCCAATCAACCTTCTCCGCCATTTTCACGACGTTGTAGCCTTGGACTGTCCGCACCGCTACACCAATTGCTTTTACTAAGGTCACGGTGATAATAATCAAAAGATAAATTGCCCCCGCCGTCGGCGAAAGCCACGAAATTAAAAACAGCCCGATAATCAGGCCGTAAGAAAGTGCGCCTGGCAAAATCTCAAAAAACCGATAAGTTTTTGTTCGTTTCCCTCTCGGAATCTCCAAATCCTTCGGAAAATGCGGGTCAGACATCAACTCTCCTGCGCTAAGCGCCAAAGCACTAGTATCGCCGAAATTAATACCATAATGCTAATCGTTACAAATGCCCCTGCCGATGCCGCACCACGCCTTTTATAAAGACGTATCGCTATCAGATTATGCATCACGCCGAAAATCACTGCGAGAATCGGGAACGTCAGCATATCCATCCACCGCCCCGACACATAGCCAGAGCTACCCTGCGTTTCTTCGTAATCACCACCCTGGTAACTGCCAATATCTGAATAGCCCGTATGTGTTGTCGTGCTAGAGATTTTCAAATTTAAAAGCGAAAATACCAAAAGACCAAGAGACAATACAAAAAGCACTACCATAGCAATAAATAGCTTTCGATGATTTTTATAAATATCTCCAATCGCTTCTTTCATTGTAACTATTATATCACATAATTTTTATGCTCAAGGTACCAGTCAACCGTTTTGATAATGCCATCTTCAAATTTTGTATCCGGCACCCAGCCCAACTCTTTATAAATCTTGGTCGGGTCAATCGCGTAGCGGAAATCGTGGCCCTTTCTATCTTCTACAAACTCAATCAAGTCCTCAGATTTGCCAAGTCTCTTCAGAATCAATTTCACAATATCAATGTTATGCATCTCATTATGCCCACCGATACAATACTTCTCCCCCGCCGGCGCCATGTGGAATACCAAATCAATCGCCTTGCAGTGATCCTCCACAAAGAGCCAATCCCGAACGTTCATACCATCACCATAAACTGGCACCTTCTCATCCGCTAACGCCTTCCGGATAATGGTTGGGATTAATTTCTCCGGATGTTGATACGGCCCATAATTATTCGAGCAGTTCGTGATATTTACATTCATCTTGAAAGTTTCAAAATACGCCCGCGCAATCATATCACTTCCCGCCTTTGAAGCCGAATATGGTGAATTTGCTTGATATGCCCTACCCTCGTAGAAATAATTTTCATGTTTTTCTGCTTCTGTCATTTCTCTTAGCCCCGGTTTTGGCTCTTGTCCCAACGGCAAAAGTCCCTCTGGCAAAGCCTTCAAAGTCCCATAGACTTCATCAGTTGAAATATGCACAAATTTATTCGGGCTCCCCTCCCCCCAGAACATTTTCGCCACGTCGAGCAACACTTGCGTCCCGAGCACATTGGTCTCCACGAAAATCGACGGATTCTTGATTGAATTATCCACGTGGCTCTCCGCCGCAAAGTGAATCACGCCCGTAATTTCTTCATCCGCAAAAATCTTTGTCACTAGTTCGCGGTCGCAGATATCCCCCTTGATAAATTTCACTCGCTCGTCTTCCGAACCACCATCGACGTTAATAAATGGCGCCAGATTCTCTAAATTTCCCGCATAGGTCAGTTTGTCCAAAACAACAATTTTATCTTCCGGATGCTTCTCAACATAATAATGGACGAAATTACTCCCAATAAAACCAGCTGCACCAGTGACTAAAATGTTCATAAATTTTCCTCCTTAAATTTAAAGCAATCAGCAAGACCTGGATGTTTCTGGTCTTTTTCCGATAGAACTATATCCGCCTCAAGTGGCTGTCCTTCGCCCCCAATCGGCCAATCAATCCCAACTTCTGGGTCAGACCAAAGTAACCCGCCCTCATCGCCTGGCGCATAAAAATCATCACATTTGTAAGCAAACTCTGCCCGGCCCGACAAAACCACAAAGCCATGTGCGAAACCTTTTGGAATGAAAAACTGTTTCTTATTCTCCGCTGAAAGTTCCACGCCATACCATTTCCCAAAAGTTGGCGAGTTTTCACGTAAATCCACTGCCACATCCCACACGCTCCCGAAAATCACTCGCACCAGTTTCGCTTGCGGATGTTCCTTCTGAAAATGTAAACCCCGAAGCACTCCAAACGAAGACCCCGATTGGTTATCTTGGACAAATTCGCAACCAATCCCAGCTTCCTCGAAATCCTTCTTAGAATAGGTCTCCATAAAATACCCCCGCTCATCCGGAAAAACCATTGGCTCAATGACTTTTAGCCCCTCGATTCCAGTTTCTGTTACCTTGATTCCCATTATCTCCCTCCTTCAGCCAGCGCCTTCAAAGTCTGACCATATTCAGTTTTCTTCAGTGGCTCGGCTAATTCTTTTAACTGCTCTCTAGAAATCCAGCCGTTGTCATAAGCAATCTCGTCTGGACTGCAAATCAGAAGCCCCTGGCGTTTTTCAATTGTCTGAACGAATTGTGCCGTTTCAATCAGAGCATCGTGTGTGCCCGTATCAAACCAAGCCATGCCACGCCCAAGTTTCACTACTTTGAGTTGCTGCCTTCTCATATATTCCTCATTCACCGAGGTAATTTCTAGTTCACCACGTTCACTCGGCTGGACATTTCTTGCGATTTCAACCACGTCATTTGTATAGAAATAAAGTCCCGGCACCGCCAAATTCGTCCGCGGGTGCTCCGGTTTCTCAACAATAGAAATTGCATTCCCTTCTTCATCCATCTCGACCACGCCATATCTCTCCGGGTCCTTTACCTCGTAGCCAAAGATGGTTGAATTCTCTTCATCACTATTTGCCTTAGTTAAAATTCTCTGGAGATTCTCGCCGTAGAACAAATTATCGCCAAGAATCAAAGCGACGTTATCCTCGCCAATAAAATCTGCCCCAAGAATAAATGCTTCAGCTAATCCGTTTGGATTGTCCTGAATCATATATTCAAATCTCATTCCCCACTTGGAGCCATCGCCAAGTAACTCCTTAAAGCTTGCGTTATCTCGTGGTGTCGTGATAATCAAAACCTCACGAATCCCCGCCATCATCAAAGCTGAAATTGGGTAATAAATCATCGGCTTGTCATAAACTGGCATCAACTGCTTAGAAAGCGCCATCGTAAGTGGATAAAGCCTCGTCCCACTCCCGCCTGCTAAAATGATTCCTTTTCTATTCTTCATAGTTCCCTTTCTTTAATTATTTTTCTCCGCTTCGAGATAGCGTTTTAATCCATCTTCCCAGGTTGGAACCTCCACCCCCGCGTCGAGGAGTTTCTGCTTGCTCATCTTTGAGTTAAACGGTCTCTTAGCAACTTTGTAGTCCTCACCAGCCCTTGCCTTTGCTTGTGCCTCATATTCCGCACTTGAAATCCCCTGAACCTGACAATTTATTTTCGCAAATTCATAGATTTTTTCAGTAAAACCTGCCCAAGTTGTATAACCAAGATCAGTCGCATTGTAAACTCCATACGGAATGTGCTTTGTCACAGCCTGATAAATAATATCGGTCAGATCCTCAGTGTAAGTCGGGCTACCGTGCTGGTCATCAACCACCGTAATGGTGGCTTTATAGCCCTCGGGTGGAGAAACCATTTTACCAAGACCAATCATCGTCTCTACGAAGTTTTTTCCACCATGTCCATACAACCACGCTGTACGGAAAATATAATAATTACAACCGGATTCTTCAATCTGTTTTTCACCCGCAAGTTTCGTCCGCCCATAGGCCGTCTCTGGCTTCTTCTCATCATCTTCAGCATAATCTTCCGAAACCGGCTTCGCCCCGCCAAAGACGTAATCAGTAGAAACGTGTACAAGTGTCGCCCCAATTTCCTTACAAGCCTTGGCTAGATTCCCCGGTCCATCCGCATTGATTTTGTAAGCTAATTCCTCCGCCGTTTCCGCCTTATCTACTGCTGTATAAGCCGCACAGTTGATCACGAGCTCCGGCTTTGTTTCATTGAACACATTTTTTATACTCTCTGAATCAGTAATGTCCAAAAAAAGGCTATCTACCTCTATATTTCCGTTGCTCTGGATGTCTTCGCCAGAGACTCCAACCCCGGCTTTTTCCGTGGCTTCGCCAACCTTCCGGCCCGAAAGGTCTGTCAAAATAATTTCGTTATTTTTATCCTGCGCAAACTTTTTCCTTACCGCCTGTGCCAGCATCCCAGATGCTCCCGTAATCAAAATTTTCATACTTAAATTATACCACACCTCCCCTTAAAATTGAACGGTCAGCCTTAAGTCCTCGGCTTGCTCAAAATCACTCGATATTACAACCCTCCTAATTCCCTACCTATCACCTCCATGGCTCTCTCGTAATTATAATCAACCACTAATACGGGAAAGGTGCTTAATACATATATTTCATTATCCTTATTCTTTTTAGAAAGCTGGCTTTCAAGCAAAGCTCCATAGTCTATATACTTATCGTCCATTTTCAAGATAAACCTCGATTTATAATAATTGTGAAGTATAACATAGCATAATTCCCTACGTCCCATTTTGTTGCTTCTCAAACAAGTCTCCTCATGTACCAACTTTTTATAGCTTTTGCCCGTCAAATTATCCAGGGAGACCACTCTGCCGTTATACTCTCTATCCGGAAGACGTTTTAAATGATAATAAGACTCCAGCATAGGATAATTTATATACAACTTTCCTAATTTAGTCTCATCATCAAATAATTCCAAAAGCTCGCGGATCTTCTCATCAGAATATTTCTGATATTGTGGCTCAAAATCAAATACTAAATATACGGCGCTAAACGCGTTCTTCGGCAATACCCCCTCTTCCAATTTCAGCCCTTTTTCAGCTACAAGGTACGCCACCAAATCATCGTATTCGCCTTTAATATAAGCATCGTACAACTCATAAATCGGGTTGGAAAACGACACCACCTCATATTCGGCACCCATCAAAGATAGCAATCCTTTGCTCTGGTCGCCTAAAATTCTTGGCTCATCTTTATCCCCCTCAACTACGAGCAATATCTTACTCAAATTCCCCCCCTAGCATCATCCTCTCCAAATTATGCGCCTGTCGTATTGTCTTGTGCGTACTATCCGCAAAACTCGTGGCCTTGCCATCTTTTAATATTATATAACAGTCCGGACGCATTAAATCATTTGTTATCAAAAATGTGTTGTGAGAAGTCAGTATAGATTGAAATTCTGAACGCTCATTTAAGTACTGTAATATATGTGTCGATAGAGAATAGTGATAAAAAGCATCAAATTCATCCAGAAACACAAACGATATATTCTTTGTCCTATTCATCCAATAGAAGAACAGCCATAAAGCCGTCGTTCCAGTTGAAGCCACTTTATCAAATTTCGCTATATAATTTTTATACTTCACGCCTATCACCTTTTTGCCAAGTTCGTCCACCTCGCACAGCTTATAATCCTGCCCACACCCCTTTAGGAAAAGTTCAAAATCTTTTAGTAACCTATTGTTTATGATAAAATCGTGTAGATTTTCCCCGTTAGGCATTATTCCCATAAACTCATTACTTCTCAAACTCCTAAACCAAAGCATATTATTCACAAAGTCCATCATCATTTTAATAGCGCTATCATCGGACCAATATAAAGTATTATTGTATATAAATTTCAATACCGAGGCGCGCATGTTTGTCCTCTTGGAAATATCTATAGTCTTTGACTCCTCTATATTATTCTCATACTTATTGGCTTTATAATTGTACCTAAACAGCAAGTTTTCTCCTTCATATAATTCTTCTAGGAGCAGCTCCGCGTTTGCACTTTTTTTATACGCATATGTTATTTCCTTCCCGTCTAATAAAAATTCGTATTTAAAACTCACTTCCTCTTTAGCGCAATCACCATTCATATAATATTCATAGAGTTTGTTATCGAATCCAATATTATCTGTCAAATGGGTTGTAATATCCATTATAGCGGCACCGAGGTTGCTTTTACCAGAATTATTTTTACCATATATCAACATCTTATTAACCAGGCCATCCTTGATTAGAGACTGGTTGAATTCGTAGTCCCTTGTTTTTGAAAAGTCCAAGACCAACTCTTCCTTAAAATTTTTAAAATTTCTTACACTAAATCTCTTTATCATAAAAAACTCCTATCTTCATTATACAGCGTTTACTTTTTTTTGCAACATAAGTGTATTATTTTTACATCAAAACACCAGGCGCGCGCTAGTCCCTGCTAAACAAATCCCTTGTATAGACTTTTTCAGAAACGTCTTGGATTTCTGGCTCCATCCTGTTTACCACAATGACTGAAGCCTTATTTTTAAATGCCTCTAGATCATTTACAACCTCAAACTCATCAAACTCTGACTCGGAAATTACTGGCTCAAAGATGATTACCTCTACTCCTTCCCCTCTAAGCATCCTCATAATATCCTGAATCGCACTTGAACGGAAATTATCGCTCCCCGCCTTCATAGTCAAGCGATAAATGCCCACAACCTCTGGATTTCGCTTCATTATCTCTGAAACAATAAACTCTTTTCTAGTTTCGTTTGCCGACACAATCGCCGTAATCAAGTTCTGTGGCACGTCCTTATAGTTTGCTAGTAGCTGCTTTGTGTCCTTTGGCAAACAATACCCACCATACCCAAACGATGGATTGTTATAAAAATCTCCAATCCTTGGGTCCAAAGACACCCCAGCGATGATATCCTCTGTATCTAGCCCTTTTGAAAGTGCATAGGTGTCAAGCTCATTGAAATACGCCACTCTGAGCGCCAAATATGTATTCGCGAACAATTTCACTGCCTCTGCCTCAGTAGAATCCATAAATAATACCGGTACGTCCTTTTTCTCCGCTGCTGAAACTAAAAGCTCCGCGAATCTATGCGCTTCTGGTGTTTCGTCACCAACAATAATACGCGATGGATAAAGGTTATCATAAAGCGCTTTCACTTCTCTATGGAACTCTGGCGAGAAGATTATCCTTTCCGTCTGATATTTTTCATGCATCCTCCGAATAAACCCGACCGGAATAGTAGATTTCACCACCATCGTCGCCTGGTAATCTGGATTCCCAAGCACCTTAGAAATCACATCTTCCACCGAAGATGTGTCAAAGAAGTTCTGCTCTTCATCATAATTTGTCGGGGTGGAAATAATCACAAACTCCGCTCCAGAAAACGCCTCTACTGGGTCCAAAGTCGCACGAAGATTTAGTTCCTTCTCCGCCAAAAACTTCTCAATATACTCGTCCGCAATCGGCGAACGCCGATTATTAATCATATCAACTTTTTCCGGTACCACGTCAAGAGCTACCACTTCATTCTCTTGCGAAAGCAATACCGCCAGCGACAGCCCCACATATCCCGTTCCAGCTACAGCAATTTTCATATATTCAATTATATCACAAATACTACTTTATAAACGAAAAGTTCTTTATCATATTTGAATATCTCTCCGTAAATTCATACACCACTATATCCGGATTATAATTTTCGAACATCCCATCTTTATAATCTTGTCTATGTAACGACACTACTTCGCTAAAAGACTTCGCCAAATAATCTTCCATTGCGCTCCTATATGAATCCCCAACCACCATAATCTTTTTCTTTATTGGCGCTGCTTCATTTTTCGTTTTGACAATTGAACTTGTTTTTGTCCTCTGCTTTTCCTCTTGATAATTACTACTCTCCATATAAAGTACATCTGGTTGCTCATCAACAAAATAGTCTTTTATATCTAACATCTTTGCCAAATCACCACCGAAAATAGTTTTACTTTCGCCTAAATTATATTGTAAATTATTATATTTCGGTTCAATCATTTTTATTAGCCCCTTAAATCCCACAAACGCCCCAAGTTCGTTCCAATGCGTATCGTGTCTGAAATACAACTGACCAGACTCCTTTGCCGCCAACATATCTTCATAAGCATAATAATAATTGTTTACCCCTTGATCGGTAATATACTGACTTAGTTTTTTAGTCCTTGGCTCATTATAAATTTTTACATTTTCTGGGAAAAACTCTTCATACACACTCTCTTTGGATGGAGCCACAAAATAGTAAAGCCGCGCTCCCTTTTCTTCAAATTTTTTAGTTTCGCTTTCTATCTTTGTAAGTGACGCTTTCATCTCTGATTCACTATAGACTTTCAAACCTTGGGCGTCACGAACTGAATTGTTATCTAGGCTAGATTTGTAGAATAACCAACTTTTTTTCCTTTCTCCTTCGTTCTTTCCAATCAACACATTATCACTCGTACTATCATCAAAACCAAAATAATTTAGTTTTGCCCACATTGCTCTTATCGGCGCTCTAAATGGAGCGTGGTCATTATATGCTTCCTCAATTTTCTCTGGCAATTCCCCAATGTTTTTTAAACTAATTTCTGGCATTTTTGCTAACGCTCTATTTTCACTCGTATCATCCCCAATTACATTATGGCAAAATACCCAAGCCACACTTGGGACAAATAGCAACCCCAAAAAGCCTACGGCTGTTACCCAGATTTGAAACTTTGAAACTTTTTTCTCTGCCATTTCTCCTCCTAAAACCTAAAGTAGATGAACGACGAATATGTATTGCTCACAGTCGCCATAATACACAGCGCAAACAGTCCAATCAGTACAAACGGCTCGACATACCGCGTACAGACCAGTGAAAACTTCTGATATTTTTTACCATATTTTTTACTCTCTGAAATTCTGGTTAAAATAACTTGTAAAATGCCGCTTAATAATATAGCGAAGATAATTGTGATTATAAATCTATGGTTTACTACACTATATGTCTGTATGGGTATTGTCCCCTCTGGCGCACCAAAAAACATCACTTTCAAATATTTCAAACCTTGACCTAGCCCATCCGCTCTAAATATCACCCAAGAAACCAATACAACTAGCAACGTATAGAAATGGTTTAATATTTTAAGTTTATCTAGCACTTTCTTAAAACCAAGCCGTTCAACAAAGATAAAGAAGCCGTGGAACAACCCCCACACCACAAAATTCCAAGCCGCACCGTGCCAAATACCCGTCAGGATAAAGACTATCCAAAGATTGATATAAGTACGCCTTTTCCCCTTTCTATTGCCACCAAGTGGGATATAAACATACTCTTTAAACCACGTTGAAAGCGAAATATGCCACCTACGCCAAAATTCTGTTATACTTCCCGAAATATATGGCAAGTTAAAGTTCTCCATAAACTTAAACCCAAACATAGCGCCAAGCCCAATTGCCATATCAGAATAACCAGAAAAATCAAAAAATATCTGAAGCGCATAACAAACCGCTCCTAACCAAGCCACTGGTTGCGTTAGCCCAGCCACCCCACTACCACCATTAAAAATCGTATCCGCAGTTAGCGCCATCACGTCTGCGATTAAAACTTTCTTCGCCAAACCGTATATAAACCTCTTCACACCATAAGAAAATCCCGCCAAAGTCTCTTTCCTAGAGCTTAGCGCTTCGTCAATATCCTTATATTTTACAATCGGGCCAGCAATTAGTTGCGGGAAGAATGAAATGTAAAGCGCAAGTTTTGGCAAATTTTTCTGAACTTTTATTTCGCCTCTATACAAGTCAATCACATATGACATAATCTGGAATGTATAGAAAGAAATGCCAATCGGAAGCGCCACATCTTCCATCGTAATAAAACCTGCTCCAAAAATCTTATTTATATTGTCCGTAAAGAAATTGAAATATTTGAAATAACCTAATAGCCCAACATTAAACAAAATATCCAAAATAAGCAAAACTTTTCGTTTCTTTCCCTTCTTTGGGGCCTTAGCTATCAAGCGCCCAAAGATATAGTTCATTATAATCGAAACGAGCATCAAAATAATATATTTTGGTTCGCCCCAAGCATAAAACAGTAAGCTAAAAATCAATAGAATATAGTTTCGCGCAGCTGGACAAAACTTCTTCGCCAGAAAATAAACCACCAAAAGCGCTGGTAAGAAAACCCACAGAAACACCATTGAATTAAACAACATAGTCTAATTATATCACCTTTGCGCTCTCTTCCACTCCACAAATCTCTGGATCCCCTCTTTAAAACTCATTTTAGGGCTATAACCAAGTAGTTCTTTCGCCTTTGTTATATCAGCATAAGTCCGATCAACATCTCCAGGTTGCATCCCCAATTGTTCAATCATCGGCTGAATCTCCAAAACCTCACCAATTATAGCAATCATTTCCTTCAAAGATATTGGATTATTGCTCCCTAGATTTATAATCTCATAAACTCCCTCATTTTTGGCCAAATACTCAAAAGTCTTACAGATCCCGTCAACGATATCATCAACATACGTATAGTCCCTAGACGTAGAGCCATCTCCAAACATCGGTATTTGTTTCCCCTCTAACATTAGTCTAGTAAACTTATTTATCGCAAGGTCTGGCCTTTGCTTTGGACCATAGACAGTAAAGAACCGAAGCATCACTATATCTAGTCCAAATAGTTTATGGTAAACGTGCGCCATTACTTCATTTGCCTTTTTGGTCGCAGCATAAGGAGAAATGGCAAAATCAACTATCATATCTTCCCTGAACGGCACTTCCTTACAATTCCCATATACCGACGAAGACGACGCTAGCACCAACTTCTTGACGTTATACTTTCGAGCCATCTCCAGCACATTCTGCGTCCCCATCCCGTTTACGTCTTGATAGAGCATCGGATTTTCAATCGACGGCCTTACCCCCGCCATCGCCGCAAGATGCATAATGGCTTCAATTTTATTTTCTCTGAATATACTCTCCAGCGCTTTTGCGTCACGTACATCTGCCCGATAAATCTGAAAATTTGGATTATCTAGAAATGGTTTTATGTTATCCCTTTTAATCTGTGGATCATAAAACTCATTTAAGTTATCAACAACTACTACTCTCTTACCTTCATTTAGTAATCTTTCCGCAAGCGTTGAGCCAATAAAACCAGCCCCACCCGTAATCAAAAACGTTTCCATATCTCCATTATACTACACTTTTACCAATAGTCCACCAAGACGAACTCTATCCGAAAGTTTTGTTAGTCCTTTTGCCAAAATATACACTAAAAGCGAAACCGCAACTGATATGATCATCGTTAGAATCAGCATCATTTTATAATCCAAATCCCATATGTGCGCAATCAGAACCGCCACAGTATAATGGACCAAGTATAGCGGTAGCGACAACTTTTCCAAAAAGAACACAAACCCATTGCTAAGCTTTTTAAGTCCCAAGGTCTGGCCGCTGAAAGCTACCGTTATGGCCATAAACAACACCGGCAATTGTAGATATGAGAAATCCTTTTTACACAACATTGCGCTTATTACAACAGCCAAGAACCCCAAGATTCCAGCCAACGTCAACGCTCTTTTCCCTGCCTTTGTCCACTTCTTTCCCATAATCCTTTGTGACCATAAATACGAAACCACTCCGAGAGTAAGCCCAGCTATTGCCCTAAGAACGCCCGCATAAATTCCCGTATCATGTTGATAAATCACAAATACCGTACCATAGCTATAGAATAAAAAGCCATAAATTAATGGCACCAAAATTAGCCCGCCAATATAAGCAAAGTTCTTTTTAAATTTCAGAAGTAGTGGGTATAGCACTGCCATCCCAATCAACATCGCCGATATAAACCACGCTGGTTTCAACACATTCGCAAATTTTATACCAGACATTTGTAAAAAGCTCAGGTTCCATAAGGAACTCACTATCTCCGAAATCGAATAATTATTTATTGCCGCAAAGACCGATAGCGCTATCAAATATGCTAATATAAAATACGGCAAAAATCTTTTCACTTTCCTAAAAATATATTTTGCCGTCTCTTTCCCAATTTCTCCTTGTTCAGTTTTATTTTCTATTGCCTTTTTGGCCATCAACCACCCTGCCGTAATGAAGAAAAACTCTACAGCAATGGCGCCCAACGTGAATAGCGGGTGTTTAGTTTTACCACCGCTTGCCGAAAACGCCATTGTAGCGTGGTGTACAGCTACGACTAAACAAAACAGAAACTTCCACAAAGAAATAATCCCATTATGTTTCTTCATTTTCACCTCCTAAAGAAATTATTGCTCGCCCAAGCGACGTTTTATCTGATCTTCTTGCTAATGCTCCTATCGGGCGGTCTAGTATTATTCCTCTCGCTTTATCTATAAGAATAGAGCCAACGAATATCGCCAGTACTGTCACTACAAAATTCACTAGGAACAATCCCATCGGCCCGACATAGGCATCTGGAACCATAAACGCTCTCCACATTGTATCACTGAACAAAATGTTGCAATGGATCAAATATACCGCAAATACGCTTGCCGCTACCCAGTTTATCCACTTTCTTTGTCCAATCTTCAAATTTCTGAAAAACATAAATATCGCCACCGATTCAATTATTACAAATGGCGAATTAAAATCTGTAAAATACTGAAGTGAAATATTCTTGCCAAATTTTTGGTCTATAAACCAAATTATCAAAATAGTTGCCCAAGTTATTAGTCTCATTGAAATTGCCACTATTACCCACAACTTAGTCCGATCAAATATTTTATGCGGATATATTTTAATATATGCTGCTATCATATATAACATTACAAATAGACCGATATTGTAATATACGTTTACATTGTCTGGCCATCTTTGTAAAGTAACCATTGGTATGACAGAATATATCAAAAACAGCGCTAAGATCGCTCCCGTCAAAATCCGTTTCCCTGCTTTATGTATAAACTTATTCAGGAAAGGAATCAGCATATATAGCATAAGGTAAGTCGTAATGAACCAATACTGTTTGAATAAAATCGGAAATGCCGATTTCACTAGACTCTTCAAAGATAAGTCCTTCATCCCACTAAATATCAATACCGCCAACAAAAACGCCCAAGCATAAAACCAAACTTTAGCAGCCAATTTGAAAACACTACTGAGTTTTGCTTTCTTATTAACCATAAAGAAGCCGGTCGTCATTACGAAACACAAAACCCCGAAACGCCCCGCGTTTATCAAAAGTTGAAACCAAAATTCGTTTGCTCCTCCAAGGGACAAATCTCCAGCCTCCCTAACTCCATGTGAAAAATAGTGAATTGCCACAATCGCAATCATTGAAACAATTCTAAGCAACTCAAAATTTGATAACCTATCTTTTTTCACGCTTTCGCCTTTCCACCTTTAACACTTTTTTCGCCATAGTTGATAAAACCTTAATATCTTTACGGTAAATTACAAGGACCACTGGCACGGTTATAACGACCGAAACCGCTAAAATTATCAACGCTCTTAAAATCCAATCACCATAGTTTGTCATCTTTGTAATCGGAATCAAATTAGCTATTAGGCATATTGCCACTGTAATTACCGCTGCTGTCAAAATCCTCTTCAGCCCATCTCCCAGTGGTCGTTCAAGCACAAATCTAGAGCTGTGCAACATAAAATCTATCATCCTTACAAACATTGCGGCCAATGTTCCTATCGCGACTCCTACCATCCCCATATCAAACACCACTACTAGCGTCAATGAAACCGCCACATTTATTATCGCTTCCAGCCAAGCACCTGGTTTTGTTTCCTTAAAATGCCCCGCTGTATGGGCCAAAGAAGCATATGGCAACCTTAACGCCCAAATAAACTCTGCCGTAACAATTAGCACCGCGAAAAGTGGTCTAATATAATTCACATCATCCACTCCACGCGTGTAGACTTCCACAAACGGGATTATCAAAGCTATTGCGCAAGCATAAACTATTGTCACAATAGCCATAAACGTTGTCTCATACGCACTGAATTTTTCTCTTAAATTATCTTTTTCCTTATGAGCCATCATATCACCAAAAGAAGCCTCCACTCCAGTATTTACCGCGCGTATTATATTTTTTATCCCCTTTAGTACCAACATATAAACTGCGTAAACCGATACTTCCTTCACCCCCACGAAAATAGACAATACTATTATATCAGTATTATCATGTATCGTTGCCGCAATATGTTGCGCTAAACCGTCCCATTTCTGTTTTATCTCGTACTTAGGGATAGTCTTATCGTGCCTAAAATTATACTTCCTCTTTACATACAAGTTTTGTACGACTGGCACTAGCGCAAACGCTACGGTCGATGCTAGTTTAACTATCTGAATGGAGAAATTCATGTTTATCAACACTACTATCAAAACTGTGCTAAGTATCGTAGCGAAAGTCTTTATCAGCATTGGCACATATGTCCTCTGCTCAGCCTGTAAGAATAGCCTGTATGTCATACCAAAGAAATACTCAGCGAATGTTGCCATTGCTATAATCACAATCAACGAAGCTGTATATAGCCAATCAAAATCTTCCAAGAAAGAGGCCGGGAGTACTGCCACCAGAACCGCCACATAGGCTACAAAAATCAACGCAATTATCCTAAAGAATTTTTCCGCAGCCTTTAAAATCTTCTCTATTTCTTCTTTGCTCTTTTTGGCAATTGGCCTGTACAGAGCAGCCTTAACTACTGGCCCAAACCCCGACTCTAACAGAACAACATATGCCAAATACTGAGTAATTGTGTTAATCAGACCGTTTGCCGCCGATCCATAAGACCTAATAATCAAAGCGGGGGCTATAAAACCACAAATTACCGTCACAATTTGGTATACCAAAAGTGTCATTATATTTTTTATTACTCTTTTGCCTCTATCTGTATCTGCCATCCTTCTTATAACCCCCGTTCACTTTTTATACTTGGCATCTCCAGCCAATCTCCCATTCGATAGTCCCATTTTTCGTCCTCAAACGGGATAAAACCGCTGCCAGTAAAAAATGTCAACTCGCCAAAATATAGCTTGCCATTTACCTCGTAAAAATCCACCCTTACGTGTGGAATACCCTTAGATAGTCTCCTCGCAAATTCTTTCATCTTTTCAAAATTTTTTGGTTTTTTTGGCGTATAGGAGAGTGGTTTGTAATCCGATCGCCTACAGGAAGTAACCTTAAAATCCATATCATAAAAACTCATAGAAGCCGTGGTATGGTCTTCAAGCCCTTCAGAAAGGTACATTATCTTCGGAACTCCGCTGAAACAGAAAAACTTATAGTCTCTCATTGTTTTTGAGTGAGCATCCTCCATATACTCCTCAATAATTATTCTCGGCTTCACATCTTTATATGGCCATTCCCTACTACTACGATAATAATTTATATTAAGTTGCCTATTGATAAGCTCCTTCGCGCTATCATAATCAAAACTCTTTTTATCTCTACATATTATTACGCTTCCTGAATCATGTGTACACTTTACCACGAATTTATCCGGCAATTTAGAAAAATCTATTTCTTCCCAACTATCGTATACCCCGAGTGTAGGGATAATATATTCTTTACCAATAATTTTAGCGACATATTTCTTTGCCTCGTACTTATCTACCATATTCACATAGCTAGGATTGTGGTCGGTAAGTTTTAAAATTTGGAGCTTCTCAGTTAGCCTCCTCGGGTTCTTGAAATCTGGCCACCTACCAAAATGCTCGTAGTATTTCAGCTTCACGTACCTCTTGTCGTTAAGTCGAATCAGATGCCTTTTATCAAGCCACAATAAGAACAACGATGGATGTCTAAAATAGTCTATTTTCCTCATATTCTATACAATTATACTATATCAGAAACGCTTTGTAAAAAACTCTCCCACTTAGCATTCACCACTTTAGGATCGAGTTTCTTCCTTAGTGCCTCGGAATTGTCAGAAAATTTTCGCTGTAATTCTTTACTGCCAACTACTTTTCTCATCGCCTCTTCAAGCTTCTCTACATCTCCTACTGGAACCAATAAGCCATTTTTCCCATTCAAAATCACTGCTTTAGGCCCACCACAAGGACAATCTGTTGAAATAGATGGCACACCCATCGCCAATGCCTCAAGTAACGCATTCGGCATACCTTCAAATAAAGATGGTAGAACAAAAGCAGCAGCTTTGTAGACCTTGCTTTTTACATCATCTACTTTGCCAGGCAAGAAAACTCGCCCTTCTAGATCACAGTGTCTTATTAGTTCCTCTAGTTCCTTCCTGAGTGGCCCCTCACCATAAATATATAATTTAAACTCTGGGAAATCGTCTTTTAATCCCGCGAACGCCTTTATTAAATTTGCTTGGCCTTTCTGTCTTGACAATCTCCCCATTGTCACTATCTCTTTTTTTCTTTCACCGTCAAACGGTTGGACCAAGAAACTTGGATCCACCGGGTTTAATATAATCGTTTTCTTCGCGCCCTTCTTGATGATTTTATTCTCCTCATAATATTCTTGCGCTTCTTTTGTCTGAAACACAAAACCCTTAGCTTTTGGATAAAGTTTTGCGACCGCCAACTTTCGCCGCAAAGTTCTATAAATTATTTTCGGGTCATTCCGTTCGCTCATTACTACTTTACTGTATTTTGGAGCACTAGCAAGCACCCAATAATTTGTCCTCGGCAAAAAGCTAACTACCACATCGGCTTCTGTATCTTTAAAATAATTTTTCATCAGTCTTAGTCTCTCAAAATAAACTAACGGCTTCCTATGTTTCAGAGAACTATTCACCGCCGTAATAAATACGCGCTTATCTATTGGATACTCTATAACTTTATCTAAGAGGAGAATCTTTACCTCGTGTCTATCTACCAAAAAATTGGCCAAATTTGCTATCACTCTTTCTGCCCCACCCTTAACCAGTGAATCAACACAAAGGACTATTTTCATTTCTTCTCCGGTAAGCAAATTAGCTCCCCAAGTTTATAGTCCCACTCCTCTGGCTCAAATGGTGTCAATCCACCTGCACGGTACAACGTCATTTCGCCAAAATAAACTTTTCCATTTACTTCATAAAGATCCACTCTCACATGGGTAAAACCTTCCGCCAGCTTTTCTGCCAATTGAATCATCTTCTTAAAATTTCTAGGCTTGTGTGGCACAATTTCGGCGTTTGGATGGCCACTTTTTATATCCAAATGATTATAATCTAAATCAAAAAAGTCGAAAGTCGCTTCTTCTCCCTTTGTTTGTCTACCAGCAGTCACAAAGAGCATTTTTGCTTTTCCGTCAAAACAAAAAAACTTATAGTCTCTCAACTCTTTGTCGTCTCTATCCTCCAAATATTCCTCAATTAGGATTCTTGGGCGTACATCTTTATACGGCCATTCTCTAGAAACATAATAGTAGTTTGTCCTCAATGATTTTTCTATTTTCCTTCTTGCCTCTTCCTTATTAAAAGTTTTCTTATCTAGGCAAATTGCCAACCCGCCAGAATCGTGGTTACACTTTATCACAAACTGATTTGGCAACTTTGAAAAATCGATTTCGTCAAAATTGTCATATATCCCAATAGTTGGAATTACATATTGTTTGCCAATCCGCTTGGCCACATAATCTTTTACCGCTATTTTGTCCACGATAATTTTATAAATTTCTTTATGGTCATTCAGTTTCAACCACTGAAGTTTCTCATTATACGTCCTCGGGTTCTCCCAATTTATATGCCTACCAAATACTGTCTTAAACAAAATATCTAGGTATCTTTTATCGCTTATTCTCACAATTCCCTTATTGTCCAAAATTACCAAGAACATACCTGGATTTTTCAAATATTTCATAACCTTATTCATTTTACCCCCTTCAGCACCCGGCGAAATTTCAGACCATTCATAAATTTACTCCTAATAAACTTGTTACCAAAGAAAGCTCTCGCATAGCCAAAAGCCCCTTTTATTTTTCTCCCTTTTCTATAATTTATTATAGCACTTTCTTGTATTTTTTTATATTTTGCGTATTTCCTTTCTTTATTTTTATCCCCTACTCCAACAGACTTCAGATAGTCATTATAATTTTCTATTGAGTAGCTATCTAGACCACCCTCATTTTTTCTCTCTCTGTGCAATTTCCTAATATAATCCAAAGTTGCAATCTGCCTCATTGGGTTAGATCTGGAAATACCATTCTCTCTTAATCTGTAATATATTAATTTTTCTTCTAAACTTTTTATTTTTATACCCTTCTCCAGAAGTCTCAACCATAAATCATAATCTTGTGAACAAGGAAAATCTCTATACCCCCCTACATCTTCAAAAATTTGCCGTCTCATCATTACGGTAGGATGATGAATGATATTGCCATATGGCAACGCACGTTCGATCGCTGCCGCTGGATAATATACCGACTGCTCCTTAGACAAAGCGCCGTCATATTCAATAAACGCATAGTCCGAACAAACAAAATCGTGACCCTCTTCAAGTGCTGCCACTTCCTTTTCAAATCTATCCGTCCTGGCGATATCATCCGCGTCCATCCTAGCAATGTATTCGGACTCCGAAGCTTCAGCCGCCTTGTTCATTGACATTGCTAACCCAATATTTTTTTCGTTATAAAGCACTTTTATCCTTTTATCCATCTTCTCAAGCCCTCTAGAGACTTTTGCCATCATCTCATCCCCTGGCGTATCATTCACAATAATAAATTTGAAATCATCAAAAGTTTGTGCTAATATTGATTCAACTGATTGAAGAATCTGTTCTTCTGTCTCATTATATAAACTCATCAAAACTGCTATTTTTACCATTGCTATACTCTCCCATATGCCTCTTTTACTTTTATTGCGTGCTCATTCATCGTGGCAAATTGTAATCCTGCTACCCACTCCGTGTACTTACCAAAATTATCTTCTTTCATCACTTCATCGAAGCACCTTTTGAGATCTTTAAACTCCGGCTCAAATATTGGATTAACCGGCGCGCCCTTCAATAAATCCTTTGCTCCTACTCTTGTACTCACAAGCACCGGCACCCCAGCCATCAATGCTTCTAAAGTTGAAAATGAAAAAGTCTCATACCACACACTAGGCACCACTATCAAATCTAGTTTCTCCAAAATTTCAGGCAAATCTCCTCTAGAAAATCTTCCAACATTATGAATATTGCCACCCGCAATCTCCGAAAAGTCATCTCCATATAACAAAACCTCGACATCTTTTTCGCCCCCAATTGCCTCCGTTAAAATCTCTACCCCCTTATATTTTTCTCTTCGCCCTATAAAACCAACCCTTAGGATTGTTCCTTTTTCTTTATCGTGTTTGGTCTTCTTTAATCCTGGCAGCATTAAAGGCAAAACTTCACCTTTGCTGTTAATGAACCTCTGGTAAATTTTTTCTGTAATTGTGCTATTATACAAAAAGTAATCAATCTGTTCAAAAATCTCATCATAATACTTTAGTAATTTTTCATATTCTGAAACGACCTTGTCTGGTACATCGATTTGTGAATTCCCCTTTGCGACTTTTCCTCTCTGTGCGCCTCTTATTTTCTTTAGCACCATCGTATTTTTAATTTTTTTATACAACCCCGTCTGCATAATTACTTGCTTCCTAGTGGAAACACCCAGCCCATAATTTCGTTTGGCTACTTTTCTCGGTTCACGATCCTCATAAATCCGACCTTCTACGTCCACAAAATTTGCCCTCAAATCCAATCCGTAATAATCGTGTGTTGTCATCACGATTTTTATGCCCATCTCTTTTACAACCTCAAAAAATTCTTTATGTATACCCATTAGGCTATGTACGTGAACTACTTCTGGTTTTACTTTCTCCAAAAATCTCCTATAAATCTCTTTCTTTATTGGTTTCATATACGCCATTGGTTCATTCACACCAAAGTTATATGCTACCGGAAGAGCTGGCATTACCCTAAAAACTTTGTGCCTAGCCATTTTCAACTTTCTAACCCCCGGCTTTCCATTCATTGCTCCTGGTTCCAAAACCATCGGCTCATCCCCAAGTGCTTCTTGCGCCGAAACCAACCCCTCAACATATAGAGGCAAACCACCATTCGCATACGGTGGCAAACCAAATACTATATGTAAGATTCTCACTTCTCCTCCACTTCAACCTTACGGCTGGCAGCCTCAAGCCTTTCCATTTCTTTGTGCTCATCAAACTCACTCACGCACAGCCCATAAAGCGCCCAGGTCAAACCGCTAGTAAAATGTCCTCCGAAAATCTGATACAAGAACAAAAACACAAGTAAAGCAATTTTCAACGCCGTTGGCCGTCTCTCCACTTTCTTAAAAATCCAGCTCCATAGCGCTATTAACACAAATATCGCAAATACGCCAGCTTCAATTATAAAGTATTGAAAAGAATTAGCCACGACAGTTGAAAGCCCGAGATGTTTATAGTCTTGTTTAAAATCACTTGTATTTAGATTCCCAAACCCAACACCAACCCCTGTAGTATCAGCAAAACTCTCCGCCATAACATTCCAGCTTACCTCCACTCTATAATAATTTGAGGCATCATTCCCATTTATTGTATCAATTGCCCTCATAGCAATAGGGTTCTTTGTAACGAAAGCGAATACGATGCCAACCACAATTATGGCAGCCGTCGTCGTATAGGCCAGCACTTTTTTCTTTGTCACTTTGTGAAAAACCTTTACAGTTATCAACACAAATATCGCAACCATCCCAATTATGATAGCTCCGAATGGTTTTGCCAAAGCTATTGTCGCAATATTCATTGCCATCAGCAAAAGCATTTCCAATCTCCTCTTGCCTTGTTTGGACGACAGTAAAAAGGCTACCAAACAAATCACCAAAATTATAGCGTGGAATCCTAATTCGCTCGGCTCCAAAAACAGACCGTGTAACCTTCTCATATCATATACATTCACAATATCATTAAGTCTCCATAATACCTTATTTTTCTGCAAGAATAACGCTACCACAGTCACAATAAAAATCAACACCGTAGCAATCTTCACTATCCTATAAACCGAGTATTTGCTCCAATTATCTTTAACATAGAACATCGTAAATATACACAATATTATTTTTGCGATATTCACTACTAGCCTCAGTATGTCTATATCGTGAAGTACGATTAATTGTAATACTGCATATAAAACAATTGGAATTATAACCAATAATCTTCTTCTGTTTCGCTTAATGCTAGAGAACAGACCCACTGCCCCACCGATATAAAATGGGTCAAGATTTGCGGCATTCTCCACTCTACCAGGAAAGAAAACCTTGGTTGCTTGTCGGAAAGCATAAAAAACTGCCGCAATTGAATCACGAATTAAACCCACAAGCTTATTTTTTAAATTCTTCCTCATATTTCTCTACCACCGAATCCCACTTATACTCATCTCTAATCCGAGCCTTCGCAGCATCCGATATTTTCCTTATACTATTATCTTCCAAAACGTCAATTTTATCAAGTAAAGACTTTAAATCTCCATCTTTCTTACTGAAATATACAGCCCCATCTTCTGCCACCTCTCTATTAAAACCGCAGTCATACAGTATGTTTATATCTGTCGATGCCAGCGCTTCCAAAAGGGACGGGTTCGTCCCACCTACTGAATGGCCGTGGATATAAGCACAGGCCTCTTCACGAATTTTCTTTATCAACTCCTTTTCATACAATGTTCCCACAAATTTGATTCTCGTGTCCATTTTAAATGAAGTTTTAAGTAGCAGATCTTTGTAAAACTTATTATGCTTCACATCCGAAACTATCACTAAATCTCTCTTGGTTCCACTTTTTATAAACTCTCTAATAATTGTTTCGTAATTATTTTCCGGCACAAACCGCCCCACCACGAGGTAATAATTTCCCTTCTCAATATCCCAATCTTTATACCACTTGACCAATTTTTTGTCATCATCTTTTAATTTTGATTTCTCTGTGTCTGCGCCATACGGAATAAATATTGTCTTTGGTGAATACTTCTTATACTCAGTCTGAATATATTTTTCTATATTTTTTGAGTCACAAATCAAAAGGTCCGCATTCTTTACCATCAATTTCTCAGACCATTTCCAATATTTTTTGATCGCCTTGTTCCACTTTGCCCGCATCCACTCGTGTCCGTCCGGGTTCACGTATACCTTAAACCCAAGTTTGTGTAGCCTCTTTACGTGTTTCTTGAAAAACGGTCCGATTCTACAGGCAAGCACATACAAAACTCCGTCCCGAATGTCTTGGTCTTTAGCGTATTTTTCAACTTCACGAATCGCCCTAAGGTCATAAAATACCGCCTTGGCTGCCCCAACCTTTGGCACTTTAACTTCAAAACACCTCGCCCCATTATAATCATATTCTTGCCCATCCCCCATACAAGCCACGTGGTATCTAATGTCTTTATCTTTCGCACGCGAAACTAGCTCGTCGACAAAAGTCTCAAACCCACCATATTTCGCCGGAATCCCCTTAGACCCCACAATAAAAACATCTCTCACAATACTTCTATTTTATCACAAAATCCCAACTTTGCGTAGTCCTAGTTACCAACTTGCCAGCTAACTAAACTAAGGCAATGTGCTATTTGATTATTTTAACCAAAAAAACTTTGTCAGCGTCAACTGGCATCCCAAAACCGAACCATAAGATAGAAAGAAAGTTGCCCACATCATAAACGATATCGTTTTTCACACTTCTACTACATTTGCAATTGAATAGCTCTATTATCCGTTCTTCCCCCTCCTCGGACACCACCCCTATCGCTGGCAGATGCTTGGAAGCCGTATCGATAAGCTCCGTACCAACATCTAGGCCATCGGAGATATCTTTTTTAAGTGAAACTTGAATCTTATATTTCTTCATAACAATCTAATTATACCAGATTTACTTGAAATTTTTGTAATCTACCGCACAATCAACCAGCTCTCCACATACAAACTATATCGACATATCAAAATGGTATTCCGACACAGTTTTCATTAAAACTTTTTGTGATATATTTCAAAAACGGCAAATATAATGACTCGTCATCAGCTATCTCCTTATACAAATCGTATAAATTAGAGAAGTACTTTTTGTTGATCAGGTGTTCTCCAAAAAACATTATCTCATTACTATCAAAGAAATCCGACATCTTAACTTTTTCATAGAACAACAATTCTCGTTCCTTTCTTTCTATAGCCTCTAAAAACACGGCTACTTGTTCTTCACTAAAATCATTCATGATCTTAAACGTCGAAATTTCACATTGTTCGCCATTATTATCTTCAGTAGTTGTGAACATTATATTATGCATTATATCTTCCAGCTGCTCTTTTATTTCCTTTTCATCCTTCTTTATTTTTTTCACATTCACATCGCCATTCGGAAATAGTTTTTCGTTTATATCCTTATATATCTCATCAATTGATTGGTATCTATCTTTCGGGTCGTTAGCGATACATTTATCAACGATACTATCCAATAATTCCATCCTAGGTCCAGCATATTTATCAGTTATTTTTGCTCTTCTGGTCCCCTTACACACTTCACCATGCACTAGCCAATACATTATTTGCCCCAATGAATATATGTCAGCTGCTTTTGTCAATTCTTTCTTATCATTACTCTGCTCTGGTGCAGAAAATTCATAGTTGGCGAGCCTTTCGCCTTCTCTAGTATGTCCAGTCGCATCATAAATATCAGGATTATACCAAGAAATCCCAAAATCAGCTATATTGAGTCGACCATTTTCATCTATTAATATGTTTTTAGGTTTCAGATCTCGATGTATAATACCGCTATTATGTATTTTCTTCAGTGCCCTAGCCAACTGGTCGAACTTTGATATCAATTCATCTTGCGTAATGTTATCGATATACTCAAGATGATTAGGATATTTTTTCATTACTATTATAGGCATTTTATAATTACCTAAAACCACTTCTTCATAGAAGTATTGCCTAACTATGCCGTCATTGTCATCAACGCCGACTAAGACATTAAAAAACTCGCACAAAAACCTATTCCTTTTTTTCTTGTCGCTTTTCAGAAGAAATTTAATGGCTACTTCGTGATTATTTATTTTGCCAAAATATACTACTCCGTTTCCACCGGCGCAAGATTCGGTAATTGAAATATCCGTTATGTTACCATATATGGTCTTTATTGTATACCCATTCAGCCTAAGCCAATCGTTCAACTTCTTCTGCGTAAATACCTCTTTCTGTTTTGATATATCGATTTTACTCTCTACATAATCTATCAATGGGTAAAAAGTTTCTTTTATCCTCTCTCTCCGCTCTCTATAGCCACCAAATTTTTGCAATTCATTTCTGTAGTCATATGGGTATCTCGTCATTTTTATTTCCTGTGGAGTCTCAATGCCAGAATCATTAAAAAGCTTTTTAACTTTCTTTATCGATTCTGAAAATTTTTTTCTGTCTATTTCGCCTTGAAAATAAGTCGCCAAATCTTCCAATTCACTTACAAAATCCTGTAATTCATCTATATCCATTCTATTTTTTCCCGTTTAAATACATCATTCCACCTCCCCATACCTCTCCTCTGCCAAAGCGTCCATTTCATTATTCTCATAATTATCAACGTGACTCCCTATTGCCAAAAATGTAATCGTGTCTCCTTTTACCGCAAACCAAACCCTCGGCCATTGATTTGGCCTAAGCCCCTTTACCATCATCTCGACTTTCCAAATTTCCCAACCCAAATCGTCGGTTTTTATATGGTGTATCTTACCTGGCGCAATTACTGCCACCGGGCATTCAGAATCAAACTGTCTATTTAACAATTTCTTTAGCACTGCAAAGCCTTCCTCAAGACCACATTGCTTTTTTGCTAGTTTTTTAAAATCACGTTCAAATCCATTATGCAACTGCCAATTGATCATTCTCAAACTCCGTACCTCTGTAGAAAGCCAGTTCGTACGCAATTTCCTCGCTTTGATCAGTCGCCACAAATGGTGCCTCCTGGTGCGTCAGAACCTCCAACTGCTTCCCTGTTAGCCCACCATATTTTTTTATTACTCTATCTAAAATATATTTCTCATCTTCACTAAACACCGACTCATCTGGATCTACCTCCGTCTCAAAAACCTCCGTAGGGTTCATCCCTCGAATCTCACTTGGCACGCTCCTCTTCTTTAATTTCCCCTCTTTTTCAAGCTTACTAACTATATCCATATAATGTTCAGGTACCGGCCCCATCCGCCAAGCTTTATACTTGTCACCCGTCACAGATTTCATAGACTCTCTATATTCAAAATGATCAAAATCAACATAATAAAGTAGCTTTGCCAATTTTTTCTTACCAGAAATAGACCCGCCAAGCCCTCGGCAAAGATACAAAATCACATTCTCGTACTTTTTCTGGTTAATCCTACTACCCATACTAACCTAATTATACCCTAAATCACTAAAAAACAAAATACGTATTAAAACAGTGTCGTCCCAATAAACCCAAGACAGAGCGCCAACCCCACCATCAGCATCACAATCTGCGCCATAATCAAATAATTATTTCGATTCGTAGATCTTGTCGACCGCGTCACTACTCTCCGCACATTCCGAAGCTCCGCCGAACTATCAACGCCCCGCATCCGCGTCATCCGTTCCTCACTCGCGCGAATCATTTTTTGATGCGCCTTCATATTCAGATAATAATTTATCAATCCCATAAAAATCGAGGCCGAAAATACTGAAACTGAAGCCATAATCAAAATCTTTTGGTCTAGCCTCATCCCTGTCAGCATAGTGTTTGTGCTCAACCCCGCCGCCAACAAAGCTACAAACGCTAACGTCACCGCAATTAAATTATTACTCAACTGATTTTCAGTGTCATATCCTTCACTTGCCGACTCCTGCGCGTCCTCCGTCAAAGTTTCTATTTTTTCTCGTTTTTTATCAATCAAAGCTTTTTCCATGCCTTCATTATACCACTAAAAATGATATAATATACCTATGAAAATAGTCTTCCCAGAATACAATAATCAAATCATCCAAGCAGCTATCAAAGAGAGTAACATCGAGGCCATAGAAGCCGAAAATCTCGATGATGCCTGCCAAAAATTAAAAAACCACGAAGCCGATGCTATGATTGCCGGCATCGACTATACCACCAGAGACGTTGTCCTTGCCTGTAAAAACCATCTCCAGATGACCAGCAGCACTTTCTCCAGCTGTTTCCTTTTGAAACCATCAATCAGTAGCCCAATTGATATTACTAATCTTCAAATCCCTGCCGCCAGGACCTACGTCCTCGCCGACGCCGGCGTCACCAAAAACCCCACTAAAGATCAGCTCGTAGAAATCATCAAACAAACCTACGCGTCCGCCAAAAAACTTCTGGAAGACGAGCCTAAAATCGCGCTACTTTCCTTCTCAACTAAAGGCTCGGCGAGAGACGAATCAATAGATAAAATCAATCAGGCCCTAGCAGAAATTAAGGCCGCTAACCCAGAAATCGTCATTGATGGCGAGCTTCAGCTAGATGCCGCCATCAACCCTGAAATTGCCGCCAAAAAATGCCCTGATTCACCCCTAAAAGGTGAGACTAACGTCCTTATCGTCCCCGACTTAAATTCCGGCAACATTCTTTACAAAGCCTTTGAGCAACTCGGTGGCTACACCGCCGCCGGCCCCATCCTTCAAGGTTTTAACCACCCAGTCTCCGACCTCTCTCGCGGCAGCACAAAAGAGGATATCGCCTTAGTTATCGATTCCATCAAGAAACTAGTGTAAGCCAATTATAGCCTTAAAAGTTCTCAATATAATTCTAAAATCGGTAGAAAACCCAGCGATGTCCGAATAGGTCGCCTCAAGCTCCACCCGGCTCTTAAATGGCACTTCATTATGCCCAGAAACCTGCCAAAGCCCTGTAATCCCCGGCTTCGTTTTTACAATTCTACTAAAGTATTTCCCTATTTCCCTCTTTTCTCTTGGCAAATACGGCCGGTTCCCCACCACCGACATCTGCCCAACTAGCACATTCAAAAATTGCGGCATTTCATCAAGTGAAAACCGCCTCACAAACTTCCCTGCCTTTGTCACTCTTGGATCATCCTTCAGTTTCTTATTTGCTTCATACTCAGCTCTAGCTTTCGCATTCTTCTCTAATAGTTCCTTCAATCTATCTTCCGCATCTACTACCATCGTCCGGTATTTTATAATCTTAAAGAGTTTCCCATTCTTTCCTATCCTCTCTTGTAGAAAGAAAATTCTATGAAAATCCCCCGTACACATATAAGCAATCTTCACAAAGATAGTAATCGGAATCAAAAGCACAAGCCCAATCAGGCCACAGATAATATCAAACAACCTCTTACAAAAGTGATACAGCATCTACTATCTATTATACCATAGAAAGCCAGTAAAAACGCTCAATATTTCCCTTTTTCCCAGCCAAAATATTATCACGTTTCTGGTTAATCAAAAAACCGTTATGCTTAAGCCAACTCTCAAATTCCCGAATAATCTCACGTCTCATTTTTTCATTCTTTACTACTCCCCGATTAAGCTGAGAGTCTAAAGCCTCAAACTGTGGCTTTAGCATTACCAAAAAATCCGTCTTAGCGGTCGCTAACCAAGTTTTAGCATATAAAAGCACCGGTCGAAGACTAATAAACGACACATCTGCCACAATTACATCCGGTGTTGGCACTACCACCTTACCATCAGCAGCATGTGCCTCCGACACTACCTCAAAAATATCTGTCTTCTCGTGAAGCTCTACTCTCGAATCAAACCGAAGCGGCGCTTTCATTTGTCTCGCCCCCTTCTCGACTGCCACCACCGACGAAGCTCCAGATAAAAGCGCAAACTCCGTAAATCCCCCCGTAGAAGACCCAATATCAAGCACTTTCTTCCCCCGAAAATCAAAATTGAAGGCAGCACTAGCGCCTTCAATTTTGAATTCTGCTCTCGAGACGGCCATTATTTCTTCCGTTCGCGATAAGCCCCAGTCTCAGTATCAACCGATACTACATCCCCGGTCTTAATAAATGCCGGCACACGAATCGTCGCCCCCGTCTCAAGTGTCGCATCCTTCGTCACCGAAGTAGAGGTATCACCTTTCACTGCGTTCTCGGTATAAGTCACCTCAAGCCAAAGGTTCTTTGGCAAAACAAGGTTAATTGCTGTTCCATTATAGAACTGGATTTCCATCTCGTCGCCGTCTTTCATGTAAGCGACTGAATCTCCAACCATATCCGCAGCTAGTTCATACTGTTCAAAGGTCGCCGGGTCCATAAAATAGAACTTCTCATCGTCCTTATAGAGATACTGAACCTTCTTAGTCGTCACTTCAGCCGGCTCAATCTTTTCCTGTCCCTTAAAAGTCTTGGGAAGAAGTGCCCCAGTAATCAAGTTTTTGACCTTGACGTTCACAATCGAACCACCTCGCCCCATTACTTTTTGGGAATACTCAACCACCTTGTATGGCTGCCCATCCAAGGTAATCAAAACGTTTTTCTTCAAAT
>CAZKNA010000003.1:0-7117 GCA_964554175.1 uncultured Candidatus Saccharibacteria bacterium
ACGGCATGGAGCTCTACGAGGAAATGATTAAATATGTCGCCAAAGAAACTTGGGGCACACTTGAATTTGACGTCGGCGGCTTCCACATTAATCTAGACCAAAAGTGGCCGCGCATCAAATATTCCGAGCTCTTAAAAGAGAAATATGGTGTTGACGTCTTCAACCCAGACCGAGAGCAGTTAAAAAATATTCTGCTAGAAAACTGGAAAGCCGAGGATATGAGCAAAGCCGCCTTTGCCAAAAAGCTTGATGAAATGTCTACCGCTCACCTCATTGATAACGTCTGGAAACTAATCCGAAAAACGTCTGCCGGTCCATACTGGCTAATTGAAGAACCGCTTTCGCTCTCCCCACTCGCCAAGGTCGTCCCTGAAAACCCGCTTGTCACCCAGCGCTTCCACCCAATTATCGCCGGTACCGAGATGGGTAATGGCTACTCAGAGTTAAATGACCCTCTAGACCAGCTTGAACGCTTTAAAGAGCAGCAGGCTCTCCGCGACGCCGGCGACTCCGAGGCTCAAATGCTTGACGAAGATTTCGTTGAAATGCTTGAATACGGTATGCCTCCTGCCTGCGGCTGGGGCAACAGCGAGAGAAACTTCTGGCTCCTCGAGGGTGTTTCCGGCCGCGAAGGCGTGCCTTTCCCAATCATAAAAAGCAAATAATCTTGCCAAAAAATAACTGGCTTATGCTATAATAGAGAAAAGGAGTTTTTGCTATGTCAAAAGTAATGATTGTGGGGACTGGAAATGTGGGCGCCAGTATAGCATATTGCCTTATCAACCAGCGCACCGCAGTTTCAGAGCTCGTCCTAACCGACATCAATATGGAAGATGCCGAAGGCGAGGCGATGGATTTAAGAGACACGCTTGCGGTCTCACCATCTTATATGAAAATTAAATCCGGCGATTACACCGAGACCAAGGATTGCGATATTATCGTCATCACCGCCGGTATCCCTCAAAAGCCAGGCGAATCGCGTATGGATCTTTTAAAGAAAAACGCTTCCATTTTCAAAGATATGGTCACAGAAATCATGGACAATGGTTTTGACGGCATTTTCATCGTCGTCTCAAATCCAATGGATGTCCTCACTTACCTAACCTGGAAATACTCTGGCCTCCCGGCCGAGAGAGTAATCGGCTCTGGCACCATCCTAGATTCCGCTCGCTTAAGATACAGAACTGCCGAGAAAATCGGCGTCCATCCAAAATCTATCCACGCTTTCCAAGTTGGCGAACACGGTGACACCGAATTCGCCCTCTGGTCTTCCGCCAATATCGCCGGTCAGCCTATCTATGATTTCTTAAAGCCAAATGAGCTTGCCGAAATTGAAGATTTCGCCAGAAACGAGGCCTATGCCATTATCGAAAAGAAAGGCTCCACCCACTACGGCATCGGCGCCTGTGTGACAAAACTAATAAACTCCATTCTTGGCGACGAGCGTCGCATCCTTCCAGTTTCCAGCTACGACGATTTCACTGATGTTTACAATGGCTTTCCAGCCGTCATCGGGCGCGAAGGCGTTATTCGCCGCATCGGCGTCCCTATGACCGAAGAAGAGGGGATTAAAATGCAAAAATCTGTTAACGCTTTAAAAAACGCAATTAAAGAAGTAGGAGAATAATATGGATACAGTCACTATCATTGACGGGGAAGAAGAAACAAAAGGCACTAAGACCCCAATTATTGTCGCCGCAGTCGCGGTCATCGCCGCTGTCGGCGGAGTCGTCTTTGGGCTCGTTCAAAAAAGTGGCAAAGACAGCTTAAATACTCGCATCTCCAATTTGGAGCAAAGCGTCAATATTCACGTCGCTGAAGTAGAAGCCTTGAAGGCCCAGCTGATTGAAAACGGCATCAAGCCAAACATTGTCACCACTACTGAAACCAAGACTGTTTCAAACGACACCGAAAAGTCCAATTCAGAGAAGTCCGACAAAAAGGACGACGAGAAAGACGATAAAAAGGACACTAAAAAGGAAACCGCCGGCGAAGGTTATAGTGACATCGCTGTAGATCCAGGTGCAGAATGGAACGTCCGCTTTTATCTTCCAAATGGTATCAAAAATCTAAACTATATCTACCCGTCCGATAATTCCATTTCCATCACTGGTATCACCACTGCCGACAAAACTTATGATTCCACCACTTGCGCTTCAGGCTTTGGTCAAATCACCATCGGTGGATCTACTGGCGAAAAGCTCTATAGCGATTCCAAAGGTACCTACTATTATGTCGCCCCTTCCGGCAACAAATGTTCCGGCACCAACTACGAAACCGCCGTCTCCCTCACCAAGAAACTCTTCCAGAGTATTAAAGCTAAATAAGAAAAAGCCCCTACAAAGGGGCTTTTTTGGTATAATAAAATTATGAAAAAGTTTATCTTCGTTTTAATATCACTATTCTTATTTAATACTAGCCCCGTTTCTGCCGCCTCCGACCCAAACCTTTATTTTGAAAACGCTGTTTTTGACTATTATCTAGAAAAAACCGAGACCGGCACCAGGATGCGCGTCAAAGAAACTTTTGAGGCCGTCTTTTCTGAAAACAGCACCAGCCACGGCATCACTCGCACTATTCCTTTCACTAACCAAAATGGTAATAATGTCACGCTTAATAGTCTCGATATTACTGCCACTAGAAATGGCCAGTCCGAGCCTATCGCTAAAAAAGAAAAAGAGGATGGTTATTACATCGTCAATGTCGGCAAAAAATCTGTCACCGTCCAAGGCAAACAAAAGTATACTCTAGAATATACTTTTGAAAATGTTATCACTGAATATGACAAAAGCGGCAAAGATGTCTCTGGCTCTGGTGGTGACCACCAAGAGCTTTATTGGGACACCAACGGCACTGGCTGGGCTAATCGCTTCAATTCGGTCACAGCCAATGTCCATTTTGCTGGCGACTACAAAGCCAAAACCCCAGCCTATTGCTATACCGGCAGACAGAATTCCACTGCTAAAAATTGTACCGTAGAAAAAACTTCAGATGGTTTCAGATTTAAAACCACCAAAGCTCTCGGCCGCTATGAAAACATGACTTTTGATATTGAATTCCCAGCTGGCACTTTCAAAATCCCAATTTATTATAATTATTCCTTTGTTATTGCTACTGCCGTAGCCGGGGTTCTTGGTCTTCTTTCAATCTACTTCGCTACCAAAAATTATCAAAAATACGCCAAGGAGAAAAATCTTTACAATGAAAATCTACTAGTTGCACCCCAGTATATTCCGCCCAAAGAACTCACTGTCGCCGAAGCTGGTCAGATTTATCTAGGCAAAACCAAGCCTACCCAGACTGCTACTCTCCTTGAGCTTGCCGTCACTCACAAAGTCCAGATTATCTCTGATAAAACTACTTCCAAGATATTCGGCAAAGAAAAAACCATTTTTAAAGTCAAAGTCCTAAATTTGAATGGTCTCACTTTGCCAGAAGAAAAAATCTTGCGCATTCTCACCGGGGGCGCAATGCCAAAATTAAATGAAGTTATCGAGATCAAGAAACGCACTGCTACTTCTGCGCTCGCTTTACTCGCTAGTGGTTACATATCTAGCACTCGCGCCTTGCTGAGAAAAAAGAAGTTCCTTGAAGATAAAGTCAAAGATGAAACTGGTACCGTCAAAACCAGCAAAGAAAGTTCTCTTGCCGCTCTCTTTATGATACTCCTTATCTTTGGCTGTTTTATCTTCTCCATCCTCATAATTGGCGAAGTTCCGAGTCTCAGCTATGGCCGCGCCATTGGCAAATACCCACTTACGGCCGCCATCTGGGCTATCACCTTCTTAACTATTATTATTGATTCTGCCATCTTTGGTAAAACCAGTAAATTCAACTCTAGGACACTCAAAGGCCTTGATATGTCCAACTATCTTGAAGGTTTAAAGCTTTATATCGAAATGGCCGAAAAAGAGCGTCTAGAATTTAACCAATCCACCAAGAATGCTCCAAAAGACGAAAAGGGCACCGTCAAACTCTACGAAAAGCTCTTGCCTTACGCCTGTATGTTCGGACTTGAGGAAAGTTGGCTTGAAGAAATCCAAAAGTACTATGAAAACTTAAACTACTCCCCAGATTGGTACAACGGCACCGACATCTTGACCTATAGCATGCTTCACAACATGGTACACACCACTTCTACTACTATCACTTCTAGCACTACCTGGCATGCTTCTTCCGGCTCCTCTGGCTTCTCCGGTGGTGGCGGGGGTGGTTTCTCCGGCGGCGGGGGCGGCGGAGGCGGTGGCGGAAGCTGGTAGCTTGTGCTATAATAGATTCATGTTAGATATTAGTTTTATTAGGGAAAACCGCGCCTTAGTTGAGAAAAGCGCTAAAGAAAAAGGCTATAAAGATGTCAATGTCGAAAGCATCTTAAAGCTGGATGACAAAAGAAAGACTTTGCTTCAGGAGGTTGAAAAGCTGCGCAAAGAGCGCAATGACACCGCTGCCAAGATGAAAGGTGGCAAGCCTAGCCCAGAACTAATCGAGCAAGGGAAAAAAATCAAGGAAGAACTCGCTGGTCTAGAGAAAGATCTAAGCGAGCTAGAGACCGAGCTTAAAAATGAGCTAAAAGCTGTCCCAAATATTATCTTTGAGGACGTACCACTCGGCGGAGAAGAATGCTCCGTAGAAGTCAAAAAATGGGGCGAGCCAAAGAAATCTGGCACCGACCACCTCGATTACGCCACAAAGCGCGGCTGGCTCGATTTTGAACGCGGTGCCAAAGTCGCCGGTGCAAAATTCTATTATCTAAAAGGCGGCCTAGCCCTTCTTGAAAACGCCCTGCTCCAATATGGTCTCTCCATTGTTTTGAAGCACGGTTTTACCCCTATGGATGTCCCCGATATGGTTTCTTCTAAGGTTCTCGAGGGCGCCGGCTTTGCACCTAAATCTTCCGACCAGTCCGACGAATACTACATTGAGGGCGAAGATCTTGTTATGATCGCCACCGCCGAAATGCCAATCACTGGCTACCACATGGATGAAATTTTAGACGAAAAAGACCTACCTCTAATGTATGCTGGTTTTTCCGCCTGCTTTAGAAAAGAAGCCGGTGCCTACGGTAAATACACCCGTGGCCTCTTCCGTGTCCACCAGTTCAATAAGCTTGAAATGTATGTCTTCTGTCTACCAGAACAGTCCAAAGAAATCCACGAAAAACTCCTCGCCATAGAGGAAGAAATCTGGCAAGGCCTCAATATCCCTTATCATGTCATCAATATCGCCGCTGGCGACCTTGGCGCTCCAGCCGCCAAAAAATATGATCTCGAATACTGGTCCCCAGTCAATCAGAAATATCAGGAATTAACTAGCTGCTCCAACTGCACCGATTTCCAGGCTCGCGCTATGAATATCCGTGTCAGAAGAAAAGACGGCAAGATTGAAACCGTCCATACTCTAAACGGCACCGCTGTTTCTCTAGCTAGGACCATGGTTGCCTTCCTTGAAAACTACGCCGAGGAAAATGGGAAGGTTAAAATCCCAGAAATCTTGCGTCCTTATCTTGGCGGCGTAGCTGAACTATGTTATTCTATTAAAAAGGAGTTTTTATGATTGAAAAAATAGAAATTACGGGGAGTAATTATAAGCCGACCGAAAGTTTCAAGAAATACGCAACAAAGCGTATCGGCAAGCTAGATCGCTATCTTCCTAAGGGTAGCAAAAAAGATGTCGTCGCCAAAATCGTCGTAACTGAAGTAGACCGCGCCCACGGCAACAAATATGAAATCTCCGCCGCAATGGAAATTCCTGGTGGCAAAGTTATCGCCGCTAAAGACGAGTCTTCCAATGTCTTTGCCGGTGTTGACATCATCGAGGCCAAACTAATGGGCCAGATTCGCCGCTATAAACTCGAAAAAAATCCCCATCTCCGTAAAAACCCCATCAAACGCTTATTTAAGAAAGGATAATCCGTATGGCCGAAAAGAAGGTAAAAGAAAAAGCTCCGACCGACAAGCTCGCCGATAAAACGGCGATGACTAAATTTCTCCAGGGTATCTTCGGCGATGCCCAGAAAAAGATTTTGAAGCATTACTACAAGCGTGTGCTTGAAATTAATAAACTAGAAGATACGTATAAGGCTATGTCCGTCAAAGAGCTAAAGGCTCAGACCGACATTTTTAAAGAGAAAGTTAAAGGTTTAGAGGGTGATAAATTAGAAAAAGCCCTCGATGGCATTTTAAACGAAGCTTTCGCCGTCGCTAGAGAGGCCACCCGCCGCACCTTGAAGATGCGCCATTTTGACGTCCAGCTTATCGGTGGTATGGCTCTCCACGAAGGCAACGTTGCTGAGATGAAAACCGGTGAAGGTAAAACTCTTGTCGCTCTGCTCCCAGCCTATCTAAACGGCCTCACTGGCAAAGGCGTTCACGTCGTTACTGTAAACGACTACCTCGCCCAGCGTGACGCTGGCTGGAACGGCCCAGTTTATCATTTCCTTGGCCTTTCCGTTGCTGTTATTATTAACGAGGCCAGCTTCCTTTACGACCCAGATTATGAAAACGAAGAACATGACGATGAGCGCCTAGCCCATCTTCGCCCTTGTACTAGAAAAGAGGCCTACGCTGCTGATATCACCTACGGTACCAATAATGAATTTGGTTTTGACTACCTTCGCGATAACATGGTCAACGATCCAAAATATTTGAGGCAAAGAAGCCTAAATTACGCTATTGTTGACGAGGTAGACTCCATCTTAATCGACGAAGCTAGGACCCCACTTATCATTTCCGCTCCAGCCGGCGACAACCCAGAGTCTTACTATCAATTCGCTAAAATTGCCGCCAAGCTCGGCCCAGATGATTATGTTCATGACGAAAAGCACCGCTCCGTCCTTCTCACCGACAAAGGCGTCGACAAAGTCGAGCAGATTCTCGGCATTAGTAACCTTTACTCCACCGAAAACACCCGCCTTGTTTATCATATGGATCAAGCTCTACGCGCCGAAGTTGTCTTTAAACGCGATAAAGATTATGTCGTCACCAATTCTGGCGAAGTTATCATCGTCGACGAGCATACTGGCCGCTTAATGCAGGGCCGCCGCTATAACGAGGGTCTTCACCAGGCCATCGAGGCCAAAGAGGGTGTCCAAGTTAAGCAAGAATCTATGACTCTCGCC
>CAZKNA010000003.1:7127-33137 GCA_964554175.1 uncultured Candidatus Saccharibacteria bacterium
CGCCACTATTTCATTCCAGAACTTCTTCCGCCTCTACCGTAAGCTCGCCGGTATGACCGGTACCGCCTTCACCGAGGCCGAGGAATTCCAACAAATTTATGCCCTCGACGTAATTCAAATTCCGCCTAACCGCCCGATCGCTCGTGTCGACAAAGACGACCTAATCTTCCGCACCGAGGCCGGCAAGCTCCGCGCTATCGTTCGCGAAGTAAAAGAATACCACAAAAAAGGTCAGCCAGTCCTAATCGGTTCTGCCTCTATTGTCAAAAACGAACTTATTGCGAAATATCTTGATGAAGCAGGTCTCCCATACCAGCTCCTAAACGCCAAGAACAACGAGCGTGAAGCCGCCATCATTGAAAAGGCTGGCGAAAAAGGTGCTATTACCCTAGCAACCAACATGGCTGGCCGTGGTACCGACATTAAATTAACTGATGAAGTCAAGAAGCTCGGCGGTCTCGTCGTTATTGGTTCCGAGCGCCATGACAGTCGCCGCGTTGATAACCAGCTCCGTGGTCGTGGTGGCCGTCAAGGCGATCCAGGCACCACTCAATTCTTCGTTTCTTGCGAAGACGACCTTATGCGTATCTTCCAGGGCGACCGCATCTCCCTACTTATGAAACGTCTCGGTGTAGATGAAGACACCCCAATCCAAACCAGGTCCGTCACCAAGACTTTGGAAGCCGCCCAAAAGCGTATTGAAGGTTTCAACTTTGATTCCCGTAAAAATGTTGTCCAATACGACAACGTCATCAACCGCCACCGAAAAGTCGTCTACACAATGCGTCGCAAGATTCTAGACGGCGAGAATATCTACGATGAGATTAAGCGCCTCATGAACGAATGTGCTGAAGATTTAACTATTGATTCTTCCCGTGTTAATAAGCACTTCAAAAAAGAGTTCAAAAACGTATTCAATAACTTTGACGACGAGCTCATCGATTCTATCGGCAAGCTCCGCAAGGAAAAAGAACGCAAAGATTTGGCTTTAAAGAGTATCAAAGAAGCCTACGCGGAGAAAGAAGCAGAATTTGGCGAAGACCAGATGCGCATCATTGAGCGCGAGGTTTACCTCCGCGTACTTGATACTCTCTGGATGCAACACCTAGAAAATATGCAACATCTCCGCGAAGGTATCCACTGGCGTTCTGTCGGCCAGCGCGATCCACTCGTTGAATATCGTTCCGAGTCGCAAAAACTCTTTACCGGCCTTCAGAAAAATCTCCGTGAAGAAGTTTTGAAGATTCTTCTAAACCTTACCAAGCAAGAGGCTGCCGAGTCTGAAGTCATGGATGGCGAGCAATACGATTCCGAGCTCACCAAGATGGCTGAGGGCGCGACCGAGCGCGGCGTCAACGAGATTTCCAAGGGCGAAAAGAATCTTGACTCTGAATTCACCAAAGACGGCAAGGTCAAAAAATCCGTTCCTACCCGCAAGACTTCCAAAAAGTCCAAGAAGAAATCTAAATCTAAAAAGAAGCGTAAATAATCGTGAAACATAGCGTAGATGAGATAGCCTTGAGAAATGGTGCAAAGGGGCTTTTAATCAATGTCCCTGGCGCCAGCGTTATGAATATTAAAGTTCAATTTAGAGGCGGCTGCCGCTACGCTAAAAAGCCCGAGCTTTACGAGATTGCCCACGTAGTGGAACATTTAAGTTTCGGCGCCAACGCCCGCTTCAAAGACGAACAGGCTTTTGAATCAGAATTTACTAAAAACGGCGCTTACCACAACGCTTGGACCTCCGATTTGTCCGTCTGCTACGAGGCCGAGTGCGCTGATTTTGAATGGGACCGCATCCTAGATTTACACCGCGTGTCTATCGCCGAGCCTCGTTTTAACGAGGAAGAATTAAAGAGTGAAAAGGCTACCGTCCGCTCCGAATTAACCGGCTACTTAAATGATTACACCCGCTTAATTTGGCCACGCCTTATGTCTGCCACCGGCGAAGCCGTCCCAACTTTGCGCGAGCGTCTAAATACCGTTTCCAATATTGAACTAAAAGACATCCGCGAGCATCATCGCCGCACTCATACCGCTGCCAATATGCGCTTTGTTATCACCGGCCGGCTTCCTCGCCGCCGCAAGCGCCAAATTATTCGGGAACTAGAAAACTGGGATATTAGAAGTGGCACTCGCCTAGAGGCTCCACTTGATAATTTACATACTGGTGACCCAGTCTTAATCCGCAGAAAAGATGCATCAAACATCACCTTTGGCTTTTCTTTCTTAACCCCCCGGAAACTTTCCTCTGAAGAAGTCCGCATTATGGACTGTTTAAATCATATCTTAAACGGCACCACTTCTTCGCGTATTTTCGGTCAAGCCAGAAAACGCGGGCTAATCTACGGCATGGGCTCGTCACTCACCAACTGTATCCATAATTCCTCCTGGGATTTTGACGGCGAAGTCAACCTAGAAACTTCCGACGAGCTCTTTGCGCTCATCCAAAAAGAATTAACCAAAGTTCTAAACGGCGACATTAAAGAAACTGACATTGAAGCCGCCAAATCATACGCTCTTGGTCGTCACCAAATGAGCGCGCAGACCGTTTCTCAGATTTCTGATTACTATTCCGATTCCTACTTCCTGGGCGGCGACATTGAAGAATATGCTAAAATTCCTAACATTATCAATTCCATCGACAAACCAAAAATCGTCCAGCTCGCTCGCGAATATGCCGGCTCTGGCATCAAAGGTTTTGCCGCCGTTTCTTCGTGCGAAAAATCAGTAATCACCTCGCTCGCCGAGCGTTTAAATGTCTAGAAAGGAGTTTTTATGAAAATTGCAATTTTAGGCTACGGACTAGAAGGGAAAAGTGTTGAAAAATATTTTAAAGATAAGGCCGAAATCACTATTTTTGACGGTTTTACCGAGCTCCCTAATACTAGTGATTTTGATTTGGTCTTCCGCACTCCGTCGGTCAAATTTCCAGAAAAAGAGCCAGAAAACTGGACTTCCGTCACCAGATATTTCTTCGACCATTGTCCCTGTGAAATCATCGGCGTGACTGGCACCAAAGGCAAAGGTACCACTTGCACCATGACGACCGAACTTCTAAAATCCCTCGGTAAAAACGTTTATCTCGTCGGCAACATCGGCGAGCCGTCTATTGACCACCTTGACAAACTCTCAAAAGACGATGTCGTAGTGTACGAACTCTCTAGCTTCCAGCTTTGGGACCTTGAAAAATCTCCTAGCATCGCTGTTGTCCTCCGTATTGAGCCAGATCATCTAAACGTCCACAAAGATTTTGATGATTACGTCTTTGCCAAGGCCAACATCGCCCGCCATCAGTCCGAAAACGACACTCTAATCTATTTCAAAAACAATCCCGATAGCAAAAGAATTGCAGATACAAGTCCTGCCAAAAAATATCCTTATCCAATTTCCGATAAATCTGAAGTTTTAGTCAAGCTCCTGAATTCGCTTCCGCTCGTTGGCGAGCACAACAAAGAAAACCTAGAGGCTGCCCTACTCGTCACCTATTCTTATTTTAAAACTCCGCTTTCATTAGATGAATTTCTCACCAAAAATTACGACGCTTTAAAATCTGCCATTGAAAAAATTACCCCTCTCCCGCATCATATCGAATTTGTCCGAAAACTAGGCAATGTCGCATATTACGATGATTCTTTCTGCACCGTTTTCCCGGCACTCGACGTTGCGCTCAAATCTTTTGGTGACACCCCGCTCGTCTTAATTGCCGGCGGCAGCAGCAAGGGTACCGATCTTACTCCTGCCAAAAAGGCTATCTTTGGCCGTAAAAACCTCATCAAGGCTGTCTTAATTGGCGAAACCGCCGATGAATTAGCCAAAGGCGAAAATCCTGAAAAATATGTTCTTGCTGGTACTAACTTTGAAAAAGCCGTCAAAACCGCCAAAGAACTCGCCGAAAACACTGGCGAAAAAGCCGTCGTCTTACTCTCGCCTTGCGCCGCCTCATTTGATATGTTTAAGTCCTATAAAGACCGTGGCGACCAGTTCAAAAATCTGGTAAATTCTCTTGACGAATAAACTCTTTATGTTATAATAGAACCAGTAGATTAACATCACCAAGAAAGGGGGGAAACTTTTGAAGCAAAAATTGTATTTTTTGCCCAAAGGCAAGCATGGTATTTTTGAGCCGACTGGCGAATTCAGAGAAGTTGTGGCAATCACAAAAACCCAGCTCTTAAACGAAGCTGGGTCCAAGACTCTGAGCCAGCAGGCCAAAAACAAACGTCGCCTGCGGGAAAGCCTGGTCTTCAGACCAGTGAAAGGCTACAAAAGTTGGAACCAATTCATTGGAAATTGCGAAATGATTGAGCACGATTCCGTGTCAGGCATTAGCCTCAAAGGCATCATTTCTAGAGCCCTTGAATCGCGCGGGGTAGAAGAACCTTGCATCGCAGTATTCCGAATGAACGGACAATCCTTCGTCTATACCGAAAGAGGGAAGCCAGTAATTTACAATGGCAGACTCTTTATAGAGAGAGGAGGAAGCTGGTATAGAGAAGAAGATAACGAAGGCAATATCGTTAATTGGTACCTCGAAGATCGAGATGCCGACCGGACAATGGAAAACGAGTATCTCTTAACAGAAAGTATTCCATTCCCAAACGATATGGATGACGCTTGGCAGAAGATTTGCACCGAGCGCTACGGGCAGATATGTGATAAATATCACATAGTGCCGGAACCTATATCTACTAAGGCCGTGAAGTTCACGGCCTTTTTCCTGCCTATTTTTCTGAATATTTTTTACGAAGCATTATAACTATTTGTCTTAAAGATTCGGCAATTGCCGGAGAAGTAATAATTGTAGACATTTCCGTCTCACCATAAGCAACTAACGCAACTTTACTTCCGTAAACCATAATAGTAACCGGTGCCGTATAATCATCTTTCGGCATAGGCACCCGATCAAGCAAAGTCTTTTCATCAAACCCACTTCCGGCAAAAGCGCGGCCCCCCTTAGTATCTGGCATCAGCCCCAATGTTTTTACACCTTTTTTACCCATCTCTGTCCGATATTTCATGATAAAATCGGTCATTTTTTCATCTTTTGTCGTGCGCACAAGATAAACTGTCTCGCCAGTATTCACGACATCTCGGTAAACTTCCTTAATTCCATCATACCCCGTAAAAGTTTTCACACTCGGTTTCTCCGAATGCGCATAAAAGATATCAAGCAATCCCGACATATTCGCCTTCAAAGCCTCTTCGTTTTTCACTGCCGCCCGGCGGCGTTTTTCAGCGATGGTCTCCAAAGCGGATGGATGTGCCGCCTCGTAAACCAATTTCTTGCCCTCGCCACGCTTTACTATCCCCATGTTCTCCAGCTTGCTTAGAACCGCATAAGCGTTCGTCCTTGTTTCACCCGTCTCTTTTGCAACTTGCGCCGGCGATAAAACCCCCTTCGAAAGCAGCGCAAAATAAATCTTTGCTTGAGCCTCCGACAGCCCTGCTTTTCTAATAACTTCTTGTTCCATTGGGTTCCTTTCTAGTCATGCTTGATTTTACTCAATTTTACCACGAATTTTCGCCATTGTCAATACATTTTAACAAAATATCAAGCATTTTCACCCCTGTAGAATCAAACATACTTTATAACATTATTGACATAAAACACAACTTGTAGTATAATAGAGTCATAAGCTTGAGTTGGCTTATGGAGTTTAAAATTTAGCCCGACTTAGGGTAATGTTGCCAGGAAATATCGGCAATTAATTAGAAATGTTCCTTGCCCGTCTTAGGACATTAAGGAGTAACTATTAATTTGTTTTGGCGCAGCAGCGCAGGAGGTATTTAATATGGCAAACAAGTTTTTTGGATTTGCACTCGCAGACTCGATGTTCGCTAACGTGACGGAGATTCATCGCCAGCCACTCTCTTCGGAGGAAGTTAAGGCAATGGAGAAGGAGCTTGTCTCCTGTTGTAACCCGTCACACCAGGCAACAATAGATGCGATGCATAGTAGGTTCGGGATTGACGTCCCCATTCCGGAGGCACCTCCGCGTGTCGTTCTGGAGCCCGGTGACAGTGTCATCGTCATGGGCGTAAGAGGACTTCCGAGGCTTACCGACCGGCACGAGTACACAGAAGAAGAGATCGCTTCGGCAACCTTCACCTTCTCCATGTATACGACCGCGTAGCAGCCAGCCTGCAAACCAATGCTCAGACTCAGAGGTCTGAACCCTCTAAGTAGCCCTCGTGCTACAAGTTCAGAAAATTGATCCTCGGGGCTGCCACTCGGCAGCCCTTTACATGGGGATGGTAACTTAACAACTTTCTTTCTATCATGGAGGAAAATGTATGCTTTTTTTAAAGGATATATCAAATGGGTATTACAGCCCATCCGAGGAGTATGAAATTTTTTCTTATGAGTGGTATGTAAGATCGGAGGAAGAACTGCTCAAAAGTTTTGTGGTGATATTCAATGATATCGAAAAACAAGCATTGATACCCACAAACAGAAGATACACCAAAAAGGGCATAGACCCCATCATCACACTTAGCTACGATTATATCAATTATGTGGCAGGATGTGAAAAATATGAAGATCGTGAAGAAGGTATTTTCTACACACCTATCAAGGTGGAAGAAATAAAAGAAATGGCTAAAAACCATAGCCAGATCGAACTTAAAATCATTGACCACGAAAGCGACAACGAGTTAGTCAAGCTTAATGGCTACTTCGGTTGCTACGACGTAGCTATGGAATTAAACACAGCAGAAATCGCACCAGTAAAACGAGTTCTCCGTAGTTTAGGTTTATTGTCTAATGGTAGAAAGAAGGTGATAGCATAAAGAGCGCAATTTGCGCTCTTTTTTTATGTTATAATAGCCTTATGAAAATTCTTGAAAAACCTCTCAAAAAATCTGAAATCATTCCTAATTGTGATATTATTTTTGATGAAATAATGGTAAAAGGTGTTGTTGATACCAAAAATGAGCTTCTCGCCATAGACTCAGAACTCCACGCCGATCTAGAGCAATATCTACTCGAAAAAGGCTCTAACCAAGAAGATTTATGGGGTATCAACCTCTACCCCGACGAAGATGAAGATTTTATCGAATTTGATTCCATGATAAATATACGCCCGCGCCAGAATAATCGTAGCCGTTCCGTCGAGAGCCCAGAAATTCGCCAAAAAATCACCGAGGTTGTCAATAAATGGATCAGCTAAACTACCAACATAAAGACCTCGCCGCTGGACGCTGGGCGAAAATGCCATTCAGCCTCCAACTCGGTAATATTGGTAGTGAAGTTTCGCGCGCTCTAAAATGGCAAGCCAAAGGCAAGGAAAAATTGATGAATTCAGCCATAGATCGCGCGCTTGAACTTTTTGACCTCTCAATCGATGCTACCAGGGAGCACGGGGAGCTCCGCGAGCTTTGCAGAGCCAGAGAAACATTTTGTGATTTCTTTTTCAATGGGAACTCCTTCCATACCGACCCTCAGAATTTTCAAGCTTATTTTGATCAATTTGTTAGTTTATCAGCATGAAATACGAGCTCAAAGTCACCCCCGGCGCCAAAAAGGAAGAAATCACTGTAGAGGGTGATAAAATCACCATTAGAACCCCTAAACGCGCCCACGACGGCGAAGCCAACGAAGCTATCATCAAAATCTTAGCAAAACACTTCCATGTCGCCAAAAGCAGCGTCAAAATCCTCCGTGGCCAGACTTCCAGAAATAAACTCATTGAAATCTTATGATTCTGTTATTAACATTGACTTTTTAGGATAAGTGTGATATAATTATAATGTATCATTGTCGGTAATAGGAAGGGGGTGCGACGTGAAGAACGTTAAAGATTACCAGCACGCTTTTGAGTGGGCTGAGGCAGAAAGGAAGAGGCTCGGGTGTAACGCCGAACCGGTCAATATCATTGGCCCGGATTATACTCCGCCACCCAATAACGGGAATTATTACTCGTTGTTTTGCCGTGGCCAAGAAGCTACTCCAGAACGGCTTGGAACTCTGCGCGATGTGCGAGAGGTCCGACAAGTGGCTGCGGGCAATTCAGTATCACAGGGAGGTGATAACGTGAACCTGTACAAAGAGAGTTTAAGAGAAACTGTCGTCTCGGGAACAAATGTGTTCACAACACAAGATGGCAGAATTATGGTCATACAGACCATGCCCGGGTATATAAGCCTCTTCTTCAAGCCATATGGCTTCTATCCGGAGGCAGAGGAGCTCATGAAGACGATGGAGACCGTCAATCGAAAGTTCCGAGCTGGGATGACAATGGATCTGTCAAACAAGGGAAAAGGCATTATTGGCTTAAGCTATAACCCCCTCAGTTCGACGATCCAGTCTGTTGAAAAAACCATCAGAGCCCTCATCACAAAGATCTACGAGTACGACGTAGAAGATGATGAGAAAGAACTGATGGAAGAATGAACTTTGGGCGCCGCAACGTGGCGCCCATTTTCTTGCCTAAAAATATTGCGAATGTTAAAATATTACAAAGGAGCAATATGGAAAATCTAGATATAAAGAAGACCGAAGAAATAATTCCATCTCAAACCCCCAACACAGACGAAAAACTTGGCGACACATCATTAGAATTAGTCAATCTTTCAGAATTTATTGAGCCACCAGAACCGCCCACTATGGAGAGCTTCCATCATAACGGTGATGATTTAGCCTATGATAAAGAACGTATTAAAGACCTGGAAGGCAAAATCGAGAACAGGAGATACAAACGTGCGCAAGAGCGCCTAGAAAAAAGAGGGGAAGGTGACAGTGAGGATCATTTAGATAAAATACTCGCGGAAGAAGCGGCTGAGGAGCAGCTTGTTTCTGAATTATTCGAAGAAATCCTGGCAGACGGGATCATAGAAGATAGGTGGATAAATTATTCCGGCAAAGGCAAAGAAATGTTTAATATCCGGGAGCTTGCCTCCGTAAACAAAGCCGATGACTACCGTAATCGTATAGATGTCCCATTTTGCTTTGAATTCCCCGAAACCGCAGATAAACCAGCCGAACGTCTTTTCATCGGCTTTGATGCCACTATCTCTGTGGATGGAAAAGTCCTCTATGATAAGTTGACGAGATCCACAAATGTCTCTAAAGAATTTAAGCGAGACAAGAATCTCCCATTTGGTTTTTCCACCATGAGATATACTTATGACCCATCAAATGGCATGCTTTTACCAGCTGACGAAGCTATCCGTTATACTGTCTGTGCCAACAAACAGCTCCTAAATCAGATGCAAAAACTACATAATGATCCTAGGCCATTGGCAGAAAAATTCCAAACAATAGGGTATCAAGAAGTCCGTTTTAAAGTTCTCTCCGAAATACACGAGCAGAACGAGCTCTTTAAAGCCATGAATGCAGACAATAAAAAAGCTCTTGAAAAAATTTCCAAAATTGATACTGCAATTTATAGAACTATCAAAAATAATATCAAACATCTTTTGACTTTCTCCAGTGAAAAATCGCCGTTTCTCGATCTAAAACCTGAGCTAAATATGCTCAATGATTTTTCCCAACAATTATCAGAACTTCCGAAGGGATCAGAAGAAAGAAAAGCAATAGTAGCGCAACGTAATGAACTTTATGACAAATTATACAAAGAAATCAGCAAGCGCTATTCTGGTGCCAATATTGGGGCAAAGGACATCTCTTACGGCGCAATGGTCCGAAGGACACAGGAGCTTATTGATGCTGCGTTAAATACTACTGCACTAGATAAGTATAAGCCTATGCAGCCACGCAATATCCCTTTTGATCCAAACGGCAACACCATCGAAATGGAAGAATGGTATGGAAAGACAGATTACAAGTAATCTCCTAAATCAAGTCTCTGAGGCTTGGAAAAAACTAAATCTAGACGAAAAAATCGCCGAAAAAGCCAAATTGGAGCAGGAAATCGCCGACCCCAATCTTTGGAACGACCCAGAAAATGCCCGGAAAAAAAGTGAAAAATTCGCCAAGCTCCAAGACGAAATAGAACCCTGGCAAAACTTAAGAACTAGCGCCGAGGACCTTCTTGAGCTCGCCAAATTAAACGAAGAAGATTTAAAACCAGAAATTGAAACCCAGATCACCGAGCTCGAAAAAACTCTCGAAACCCTCAAAAAAGCCTTGCGCTTTACTGGCCCTTATGATCATGAAAACGCCATCCTCAGAATCACTTCTGGCGCCGGCGGCACCGAGGCTATGGACTGGGCTGGCATGCTTGAAAGAATGTATCAGAGATATTGTGAAAGCCACAACATTAAGATGAATCTGCTTGAGCGCCAAGCTGGGGAAGAAGCCGGCATCAAAACCGCCGTCTACGAACTAAGTGGCCAAAATGTCTATGGTCTTCTAAAGTCCGAGCACGGCGTCCATCGCCTCGTCCGCCTCTCCCCATTCAACGCCGACAATCTCCGCCACACCTCTTTTGCACTCGTCGAGATTCTCCCCATCATTGAGAATGATGAAGAAGTCCAAATCAACGAGAAAGACCTCCGAATCGATGTTTACCACTCCGGCGGCCATGGCGGTCAGTCTGTCAACACTACCAACTCCGCCGTCCGCATCACTCACCTCCCCACCAATACCGTCGTTGCCATTCAAAACGAACGCTCTCAGCTCCAAAACAAAGAAAAGGCCATGGAAATCCTACGCGGCAAACTTGCCCAGATGCAATTAGAGCAGCAAGCTGAGTCCATTGACAAACTACGCGCCGGCGAGTCCGCCTCCTGGGGCCAGCAGATTAGAAATTACGTCCTCCAGCCCTATCGCCTCGTCAAAGATACTCGCACCAAACACGAAACTACCGACACCGACGCCGTCCTAGATGGCAAAATCGACGAATTCATCGACGCTTTTCTTGAAATGTAATCTAGCTTATGTTATTATTGTAATATGATATTGCTTGACCATGTCACGAAAAAATATCCGACCGACCCTCGGCCTGCTCTTGACGAGGTCTCGCTTCATATTGAGCCAAACGAATTTGTCTTTATGGTTGGTAAATCTGGCGCTGGTAAATCCACCGTCATTAAAATGATTACCAAGGAAGAAAACCCAACTTCTGGCAACATCACCGTTGGTGGTATTGATTTAAAATATGTCAAACGCCGCTACATCCCGCATTATCGCCGCCGCCTCGGTGTCGTCTTCCAAGATTTCAAGTTGCTTCCAAATCGCACTGTTTACGAAAACGTTGCTTTCGCGCTCGAAATTGCTGGTTTTTCATCCAAGGAAATCAGAAATACCGTGCCAAAAGTCCTTGAAATCGTCGAATTACAAGATAAAGCCAAGAAGTTCCCGTCTGCCCTTTCTGGTGGTGAAATCCAGCGCGTCGCTATTGCTCGCGCCGTCGCGCGCCAGCCAAAGATTCTCATTGCTGACGAGCCCACCGCCAACCTTGACGTTCTCACTAAGTCCGAAATCATTAATCTTCTCCAAAGGATCAACGATTCCGGCACCACCGTTCTTGTCACCACCCACGATGAAAATGTCGTCAATAATCTAAGGAAACGCGTCATCACTATCAAAGACGGTCGCATCGTCGCAGACCAAAAAGATGGTGGCGTTTATCGCCTAGACCGCGCCGCCGTAGAGGCTCAGGAGCGCGCCGAGCGAGCTATCCGCAATGCCGAAAATCGCGAGCCAGTCAAACATATCCGCACCACAGAAGTTAAAAAGCAGCCAATTTCCGAAACCCCGCTCTATTCCATCCGTCCAAAGCCAAAAGCCACCCCAAAGCAAAGATCCAAAAAAGAAGCTCCTGTCATTATTACAACCTCTATGGATCCTTTTGCCTCGCCAGCCGTCTCCAGAAAGGCCCCACGCCAAACTTCCGGTCTCGCCACAAAATCTACTAAAAATATTCAGCCAAAAAGGAGTGTTTTCTAGGATGGGCAGAGAAAAGATAACTTCAGAAGAAAGACTCGCAAAAAATCGCACCAAAAAGCAGGTTAAAACCACCAAGAAAAACCTGCGCACCATGTCTAGAAATGGCAAGGCACACAAAACTCGTTCCAGTATAAGGGTTATTAAATACGGCGCCGTCGGTTTCGCCAGAAATATCTGGCTATCCATCGCCTCAACCCTTGTTATGACTGTTACTATTGTTATAATTTTGACAACATTCGTCGCTTCAGCCGTCCTTTCTAGCACCGCTGAAACTCTGCGCGAAAAAATTGACATTACTATCTTTATGAAGCCAGGCACTTCTTCCGAAATTCTCCAAAAATCTACTAATCTTCTCATGGACGACAGCAATGTCCGCCAAGTCATCGCTAGCACATCTGAAGATGTCTTCAAAAAATTCGTAGAAGAAAACCAGGATGACGAAGTTCTCTTAAAAGCACTTGATGATGAAGAAATGAAGGCCTTAATGATTTCTGCAATGCAGGCCACTCTCCGCATCAAAGTTTACGATCTAGACCACACTGAAAAAATCGAGAAGATCGTCGAAAATAATGAGCTCTTCACTAGTAATATTGACCCAGAATATCCCCCGACTTACGATACAAACCGCACCGAAATTGACACTATCAACACTTGGGCCGACATCGCCAAACGCATTGGTTGGATTCTCTCCGGTGTATTCATCGTCATTTCCATCCTCGTTATCTTCAACACTATCCGCATGGCCATCTTCTCTCGTCGCGAAGAAATCTACATGATGCGCCTCGTTGGTGCTGACAAGTTCTTCATTCGCGGCCCATTCATTGTCGAGTCTCAAATCTGTGGTATCCTAGCTGGCCTTATTGCAACTACCATCGCCTACTTCGGATATAAAGCCATCGCTCCAAGTCTAAAAGATTATGGCATCGACATTTCAAAAATCTCCGACATCGCCGAATCACAAAAACTCGTCCTTGTTTTTCTTGGCGCCTGCCTTGTCGGCATGCTTATCGGCGCGCTCTCTGCCCAATTAGCTATTAAAAAATATTTGACCAGAAAAGCCAAAAAATAGTCTTGCTATTTAAGCAAAAGCGTATTAAAATAAGAATATGAGGAACTCACTCAAACGAACCTTTCTTCTTATAACTGCGAGTATATGTCTAATGAGCGGCTACGCTCTCCGAATTGTCTTGACCTCCGAGCTCGCGGCGGCTACTGATTATTGTACTTCAGAAGCCTGCCTAAACGCGAAAAAGGAAGAAGCCGAAAAAACCAAAGCTGCCGAGGATGCGGCTAACACTGCTGCTACCCATCAAGACGCTGTGGCTCGTTTAAATAGTGAAATTTCTACCAAAGAATCTCAAATTCAGGTTGCGCTTGCTAAAATATCCAGCTTAAAACAAGAAATTAATGATAAAATCGCCGCTCTCACCGAGCAAAAGACTGCTCTCGCCGAAGTTCTAAATGATCTTAATCACGATCAAGATACCGCTTTAATCATTCAGATTGCCAGCTCTAAAAACATCACCGACCTTACCGAAAAACAAGCTCGCGCTAGCGCCGTTAAAAATCAAATCGCAGCTTATGCCGAAAAAATCGAGCAAACCAAGCAAGAGCTAGAACAGGAAAAAGCTAACCAAGAAGTTATTGAAGCCGGCCTCGTTTCCGAACAGGCTGAACTCGCTACTATGAGAAACGAGCAAGCCTCGCTTCAGACTAAATATGAAAACGATGCCGCCGCCTACGAAGCCGACGCTGAAGAGGCTCGCCGCATCCAGGCTGAAGAAATCAACAAAGCCATCGCCGCCGCTTCCCGCGCCAATGGCGGTAACGTTGTCGTTGCCAGTGGCCTAGATTCCTACCCTTACGCTAGTCAATGTCCTGGCATCAACTGGCGCTATACTGGCCTTGTCCAAACCGCCTATGGTGGTGCGCTTTGCGAATGTACTGGCTATGCCGGCTGGAAAGCCTACGAATATTGGGGCTACTCTATTCCTTGGGCTGCTGACGCCAAAGGTTGGGGGTATATGGCCGCCGCTTATGGTCTAAATTATAACTCCACTCCTGCCGCCCACACCATCGGTGTCCAATATGCTGGTATCTGGGGTCACGTAGTTTGGATTGAGCACGTCAACGACGACGGCACGGTTAATGTTTCCGAATACAATAATACCTATAGTAGTGGCGGCGAGCCAGCCTCATTCGGTTATCAGACCAACGTCCCCGCCTCATCTTATTACTATATCCATTTTGACTAATTATGGTATAATATACTAAATGGCTAAAAAAGAATGGAAAAACCCTAAGGTTAATTTGTCCAGTGCTATTATTGGAAGTGCTATTACCCTAGCCCTTGGTCTTTTTGTCGGGTTAAATTGGACCAATATCGCCCCTTATATTGGTTTTGGCAAAACTACTACTTCTTCTGAAAAAAACTGGTCCGCCCTTAATGAAGTCTATAACGCCCTTATTAATAATTATGATGGTGAAGTCGATGAAAATAAAATTATTGAGTGGGCCAAGCAGGGAATTGCCGCCGCCGCGGAAGACCCCTGGACAGTCTATATGACTTCTGAACAGGCTAGTGATTTTCAAGACTCTCTTTCTGGTAAAATCGGTGCTGGCATCGGCGTTTCTATGCGCAAAGTAGACGATTACGTCCGCATCGTCCGCACTCTCCCTGATAATCCCGCAAGAGAAGCAGGCGTATTAGCCGGTGACATTATTTACAAAGTAGATGACGAAGACGTCTATTACCTAGATGCTGACGAAATCGTCGCCAAAATTCGTGGTGAAGCCGGCACTAAAGTTAAACTAACCGTCGTCCGCAACAAGCAAGAAAAAAGTTTCGACCTTATCCGTGAGGAAATTAACAATGTCTCCGCTGATGTTTCTTACGACGGCGACACCGCCTACATCTACACTACTCGTTTCGACAAAGACACCGGCACTCTGATTGAAAAATTCGCCAAAGAATTTGAAAAAAAGGGAATTAAGAAAGTTATCCTAGACCTCCGCGACAATGGCGGTGGCTATGTTTCAGCCGCAGTTGATTTGCTTTCTCTCTGGCTAGATGGCGAAAAAGCTGTTGAGCAAAAGAGCAAAATCGCAAGCGACAATACTACTCTCTACACTTCTCGTGGTAAAGCCATCTTAAAAGATATGAAAACCATCATTCTTATTAATGGCGGCACCGCCTCGGCCTCCGAAATCACTGCCGGCGCCTTAAAAGATTACGGAAAAGCCACCCTAGTCGGCGAAACTACCTACGGCAAAGGTGTTGTCCAAAGCATGATTAAACTTTCTGGCGGTTCGCTCCTAAAGGTTACCTCCGCCCACTGGTATACTCCCAACGGCTACAATATCGGCAATTCCGGTCTAGAGCCAGACAAGCAAATTGAACGCACTTATGAAGATATTAATAAAGATAAGGACCCTCAACTGGAGGAAGCTAAGAGGCTATGAAAGAAAACATTATAATGCTCCATGGTTATCGCGGAGGGCCGGCTGGCCTTATGGAGATTAGCGGCATTTTAGAGAAAGCTGGATATAGAACTTTTCTACCGAGCGTTCCGCCCTTTGGAACTTCCTCGCCCCTTAAATCATACGACCGTGATTCATATGCTGATTTTGTAGCAAACTTTATCAAGCAAAATAATCTTAAAAAACCCATTATCATTGGTCATTCTATGGGCTCTATGGTGGCTGCTGCTACCGCAGAAAAATATCCAGACCTTATCAATGAAAAACTTATATTCCTTTCGCCAATTTCTGCCAAACCGCCTCGACCAATTGCCGTCTTAAATCCCCTCATCACCGTCCTTCCACACGGTTTCGTAGATGTTACTACCACTGCCTATAATATGATTCCGAATGGTCTCGAAACCGCCAAAAAAACCATGCGTCTTACTCGTGAAGTCTCTAAAAAATATACCACCAGGGAGGACGTAAAATTAGCTGGTGAATTTTCAATTAACAATGCTATCCCAACTTTTAACTTCAAGAAAAACACACTGTTTATTGCTGGCGTTCATGATCACCTTGTTTCTAAAAAACACACCAAATCATTGGTAGAGAAGCTCGGAAAAAAGATGCCAGCAAAAGCCGTCTTTATTCCTGGTACTGGTCACCTATTAAACTATGAAAAACCAAAAGAAGTTGCCAGCGAAATTATCAAATTCTTGGAGAAATCATAATATGGAAAAAGACAAGGAACTTCCCGAAAAATTTGCCACAGGGCTCGGTTACCAAAAACTCGCTACCATCTTCATCATCGGCTGTATCTTTGGTGACGTCTACGAAATCATCCTAAACTTCTGCTTCCACTTCTTCGGAAATGGTGGCGAAATTTTTCTAGAGCGCCGTAGCGCCACTATCTATGGCCCGTTCTCGGTTATTTACGGTGTCGGCGCCGTCATTCTTGCTAAAGCCTTGGCTGAAAGAGATTTAAAATGGTGGCAAGTTTTTATCCGTGGCGCTCTTATCTGCGGCATAGCCGAAATTTTCATCGGCTATCTCCAAATCTGGTTTACTGGCACCAGCTCCTGGAATTACAGCAACCACTTCCTAAGTTTTGCAAACGACCTCTCCTCGCCGCTCATCATTTTCCTCTGGGGAATCGTCGCCGTCATCTATATTAAACTTGCCTATCCTCTAATTTGTAAATTAACCGATAAAATCCCCGCCAAAATCGGTGGTAAAGTCCTCAATATCGTGATGATCCTTCTAGTTATTGATATGCTAATTAGCTTCTCCGCCGTTGTGCGCTGGAATTTCCGCCACCAGGGGAATCCACCCATCACCCCTTATGGCCAATTCCTTGATAGTGCTTACCCAGATGAGACTATGAAAAAAGCCTATCCTAACATGGAATTTGTTGAATGATCTTAATTTTATCACTCGTTTTTATCGGTATTGGGATTTTACTTTTTTGTTTAAAATATCTATTCAGTTTTTCTCGTGAACCAAAATTAACTCCTCCAGGTAATCTTAAGCCGAATTTTGCAGTTCTAATCCCTGCTCGTGACGAAAGTAAAGTCATAGAAGATTTATTCAAAAGTCTAAAAAACCAAACCTACAAAGTAGATCCTAGCTCCGTCTACGTCATCATAGAATCAGAAAGTGACCCCACCGTTGCCATTGCTAAAGAATACCATTTTAAAACTATCATCCGCCAGCACCCCGAAAAACAGAGAAAAGGTTATGCTTTGTCGGAAGCCGTTTGTACTATTTTAAAGCAAAAGCAGTTTGATCTATATTTCATTTTTGATGCCGACAATAAACCAGACAAAGATTTCTTTAAAGAAATGTTACAGACTTATGAAAAAGGCTACGATATTGGCATCGGCTGCCGCAAAATCAAAAATCTCACTAATGCCACCGCTGTCGGTTCAGGCTTAATCTTTACCATCGTCAACGTCCTAATGAACCGTACCTACTCCCGTCGCGGCCTAAACTGCGTTGCTTCTGGAACCGGTTATTACATCAGTGGCAGAATCATCAATCACTTAAAAGATTTCCCGTTCCATACTATGACCGAAGATTATGAAATTTCGCTCTACGCTGCCATCCATAATTACAGCACCTTTTATAACAAAAAGGCTCTCTTTTATGATACCCAACCCGAAACTTATTCTCAATACTTTCTCCAGCGCGCTCGCTGGGAAAAAGGTTATTTTGAGGCTCGTCGCCGCTACTCCTTTAAACTCTTAAAAAATTCCTGTTTTACACTTTTTATCGGCGTTTACGACTTTATCTTTATCGTCCTCGGCCTCATTTTACTACTTATAAACTTCGCCATCATAAATCCCATTTTTATCTTAATTGAACTTACTGCTATTTATCTCATCCTTATGTTCTTCACCGCTCTGCTTCTTAAAGTTGAGAGATACCCCCTATCCTTTAGTCTCAAACTGAAAACTTTGCTCTTGCACCCGCTTCTACTCCTTACTTATATACCGTGTCTCTTTGTCGTCATCTTTAAACGCGACCTTGCTTGGCACCGAATTAATCATTAAATATGTTATAATAAAAAGGTAATGAAAATTGCAATTTGTTCGGATACTTACTATCCAATGACTAATGGTGTCGCCGTTTTTACGACGAATCTTGCAAAGGGCCTCAAAAAACGCGGCCACGAAGTAATTGTTATTTCTCCTAGTTTTACCGGTAAAAAACATACTCATACCGACCCAGAAACTGGCGTTGTGAACCATTATCTTACCGCCAAGCGCTTTCATCTTTATCCAGACCAAATCCACAAAATCCCAGAGAAAAAAGAGGTACTAGGTGTCAAGATGCCCCGCCTTACTTATAAAAATGGCCTTTGGCTTTCCACTCGTCCGCGTCGTGAAATTAAAAAGATTTTAAGAGATTTCAAACCAGACGTTATCCATCTCCAGACTGCTGGCCCAGTCGGGCTTGGCGTAATGAGCTATGTCAAAAAAACTGATACTCCGCTTGTTTCTACCGGTCATTCTTACCCAGATAATTTCACTAGCCAGTTCAAGCTCTTAAAGCCCATCAAGCGCCCAGTAGACGCCGCCGTCCGCCATTATCTCAATAGCTTCTTAAAGAACGCTGAGTATGCCACTATGCCTACCGAGATGGCTATTGAGGAGCTTATCCCAGAGAACCGCAAACGCTTCAAAGTCCCAGTTGAGGCACTCTCAAACGGTGTTGATTTATCCACTTTTAAGCCCGGGGAGCCCAGCAAAAAAATCCTTGACAAATATCATCTTGAAAAAGACCGCCCACGTGTACTTTACATCGGTCGTATCGACCCCGAAAAAAGCATTGAGAATGTTTTAAGAGCTTTCTCTAAGACCCTCCAAAAAGTCCCCGAAGCCGAATTTATACTTATTGGCGACGGCGCTGACAAGTCCCGCCTTGAAAAACTAACTGAAACTCTTGAAATAACCGAAAATGTCCGTTTCTTAGGCCGCGTCCTTCCGCCCGATTTATACGAACTTTATCGCACCGGCTCGGTTTTTGCCACCGCCTCTGAAACTGAAACTCAGGGCATCGTCCTAATTGAAGCCGCCGCTACTGGCCTACCGCTCGTCGCGGTTGATGCTGGCGCTGTTAAAGAAATCTGTAGAAATAACGAAAACGGCTTCCTTTGTCAGCCAAACGACGTCAATAAAATCGCCGGTAGTCTCGTCAAAATCTTAAACGACAAAAAACTTCAAAAGAAGATGAGTGAAGCCTCTTTAAAGATTGCTAAAACTCACGATCTCAATCGCACTTTAGAGCGCTTTGAAGAAATCTATAAGTCGGTGATATAATAGAAATATGAAGAAAAAAGTAGGTGAAAATGTGACCATAAATCGCAAGGCTCGTTTTGATTACAATCTAGGCGACGAGCTCACTTGTGGTATGTCCCTAACTGGCCCTGAAGTTCGTCTCATTCGCGACCACCACGTCCAGCTAAAAGGCTCTTTCGTCACCGTCAGGAAAGGGGAACTATGGCTAAACAATCTTACTCTTGGCTCTGAAACCGCCAGAAATATTCGTTTGCTTGTTACCAAAAAGCAGATTTTAAATCTAGATCGCGCCCGTCAAGATGGCTATTCCATCGTACCTGTCAAACTGCTCGCCGGCGGTCGTCATATCAAACTCGTCATCGCTACTGGCAAAGGCAAGAAAAAATATGATAAGCGTCTCACAATTAAAAATCGCGACCTAGACCGTGAGGGAAGAAGAGGTCTAAAATGAAATATAGTTTTATCTCTTGGAACGTCAATGGTCTGCGCGCCGTCCTAAAAAAAGGCGCCATCCAGAAATTAATCGACGAAAAATCTCCAGATTTTCTCTGTATTCAAGAGACTAAATGTAAGGAAGGTCAAGCTGAAGTAGATTTTGAAGATTACGAAGAAATCTGGAACTCTGCCGAGCGCCCTGGCTATTCTGGCACTGCAATTTTTACAAAAACCCCACCACTTTCTATCCAAACTGGCTTTCCAGAAGACCTTGAAATTAAGTACAACTGGGACGAAGATCTCTACGGCACGCCACTAAACGAAGGTCGTGTCCTGACTACTGAATTCAAAGAATTTTTCCTTGTCACAGTTTATACCCCTAATTCCAAGCCAGACCTTTCACGTCTAAAACTCCGCGAACTCCTTTGGGACCCAGCCTTTTTAGCCTTTCTTAAAGATCTTGAGAAAACCAAGCCCGTCGTGGTCTGTGGCGATTTTAACGTCGCCAGGACCGAAATCGATCTTGCCCGTCCAAAAGGTAACGAAAGAAACGCTGGCTTCACCGTTGAAGAAAGAGCAGGGATTAAAAACCTTATAGATGCTGGTTTTATCGACACTTTCCGCCTTCTTCATCCCGAAGAAAGACGTTATACCTGGTGGTCTCACTGGAATCACGCCAGAGAAAACAATGTCGGCTGGCGCATCGACTATTTTCTCATCTCTAAAAGTCTCGAAAAAAATCTACAGTACGCAGAAATTTATGAAAATATCACTGGTTCGGACCACTGTCCAATCGGGATAGGATTGGAGTTTTAATGGACTACTGGAAAAAGCAAACTGAGCCACTCTTCAAAGATCTAGAGTGGAATTTTCCCGAAAAAAAATCAAACACCGTTTCTATCATCGGTGGCAACAGCAATAATTTTTCTAGCATCGTCAAACTCGCCGAATATCTTTCTACGACTTACCCCATAAACGAAGTAAAGATTGCCCTACCAGATGCTTTGAAAAATCAACTTCCGCCTCTGCCCAACCTAAACCTCGTAAAAAGTACTGATTCTGGCTCTTTTGCCAAATCAGCCGAGCTAGATTCCATCCTTAAAACCTCCGATTTCTCTGTTCTCGCCGGAGATTTTTCTAAAAATTCCGCTACCTCTATTGCTCTTGCTGAAGCCGTTTCAGAAGCAGGCTGTCCACTCGTTCTCGCTCGCGACGCCATCGATCTTCTCACTCCTGAAATGCCAAACCTGATTGAGGAACATCGTTTTATTATTTTAGCCTCTATGGCCCAACTCCAAAAACTTTTCCGCACTTTGCTTTATCCAAAGATGATTCTTCTTTCTGAGCCGCTCCTCCCTGCGCTTGAAACACTTCATAAGTTTACTCTAAGCTACGAGAATTTTACCATTATCACACTTCATCAAAACCAAATCATCATCGCAAATGGTGGCAAGATTATCACTACCCCACTTAATAAAACCAAGTATAGTCCTTTGACGCTCTTTACCAGCCATCTCCCCGCCGACCTCACCGCCTACAACCTCTGGAACCCTGGCACCCCACTTGAGGCCTCTTCCGCCGCCCTACTTCACTAAAGACCGGTAAAGTTTTATCAATTTTTCAATTTGAACAGACTGTAAAACTCTCTCGCGGTCGTCCAAGCACTTCTGACTTAGCCCCTCTAACTTCTCTGGGTGAACCAATAATTCGTCCAGCGCTTTTGCCATTTCCTCAGGGGCAGGACCACTAGCAACTAACCCACCATTGCCAGTTACCTCTACGAGGTCTGGATCACAAATCAAAGTCGGAAGGCCCATCGAAACCGCCTCTAAAATTGTCATCGGCTGATTATCAAAACCATAAGATGCTACCACAGCCATCTGCGCTTCACGCATTCGCTCCAGCATCTTTGTATGGTCTATCCGCCCATAAAACCTCACCTTTAAATTATGTTTTTTGACATATTTATTTGCCCTATTTAAATCATTCCCATCGCCATAAACTTCCATCATAAATGGAGTTTTTGTAAGCCTTAGCGCCTCAAGAAACGGTATTATCCGCTTTTCTTTAGAAACCCTAGAACTCCAGAATAATTTAAGCGGACTTTTACCATCATATTCTCTCGTCTTTGGCTTTTCATAATCCATTCCCGCTGCTTTAAAGTTTTCTTTCAAAACATTATCTGAAATCGCATTAGAAATTACATAAAACGGTTTAGAAACCCCATAGTGCTGTAATTTATCCTTAAAATGCTGGGATGGTGTAATTACTGCGTCCGCAGAATTAGCATGATTCACCATCAAAGTCCACATCTTCGCCTGACAGATCGTCGGCGCAAGATAATCATCCCGACGCACTTTTATCGGATGAGGAACACCACATTTATGAAGCCGACAAAGCAACACCCCACCAAGAGTTTTAAATGGATGAGGAATATTTGTTTCTGCCGCCACATCTTCTCGCCCGTGCATCGTCTGGACTAAAGGCTTCTTAAACTCACGCGCCAGCTGTATTCCAGCTAGCGAGCAAGCCGCCTCATAGTGTACGTGGACAAGATCAAAATCAAACTCTGGGTAAGTCTTTAAAATCGCTTTTTTAACCTTGGAGATTCTTTTTGACAGCGGCGCACCGCCCGGTCTTAAGTACTTATAAGAGGGCACTCCAAACACGCCCTCCGGAACTTTAACGCCCGGCGTCGCCGGACAAAATACTATACTAGAAATCCCATTTTTAGCCAAATATTCCCGTTGCGACACAATAGAAGACGGTATTCCACCCGGTACATCTAGAAAAACATCAGTAAATATCGCAACTTTCATAAATTTGGTGGGCGGGGAGGGACTCGAACCCTCACGACCAGAGGTCACCAGATTTTGAGTCTAGCGCGTCTACCAGTTCCGCCACTCGCCCAACGAACTAATTATATCACACTCTCTATAGAGAAACAACCAAGTTCCTAATCTGCTCTCTTGAAAGGTTTTTACCAAAACTTGAAATCTTGTAGAGAATACCACCATTCACCCATACTGCTGTACCCGGGTCAGAATAGTAAGTAATACCCTGTTCGTGCATCGTTGAATAATTGGCTGAGTAATTTTCTTTGACGTAATTATTTAGAACTGCGTTAGAATCCCAAGTTGAATTCTCTTCAATCAGAGTGAAAGAAGTATCATTTGGCCCCACAAACTTCATTGTGATTTTGCCGCCCTTATCCGAAGCAACCGTTTCAAGAGAATAACCACGCGGCACAAAAGTCGGGTAAGTCGCCTCAATTCCGGTCTGAATTGCTACCACTTTAACTGATATATTTGGTAAGTTTATCACCACAAAAATCCCTAAAACCGTCACCACGGCCGTTGAAAGACCTAAAGCAATCAGAGCTTTGAGGCCACGCCGCTTCTTCATCGGCTTCACCGACTCCATCGTCGCGACTCTCTTCATTGCGGCCCGTGCCGCATCTGCTGCCGCCGCCTTTGCGTCTGCCGAAGACTTTGGTGCTACCCGCGTAGCCCGTTTAACAGCAGCGGTCTTATTCTGAGATTTATTTACTGCAATTTTTCTGACTTTGGGACTTGAAGCAGCAGTCTTCTTAGCCGTCACTTTAGCCGCCGGGCTCTTCACGGCTTTCCTAACTGCCACCTCGGGCGCCGTCGATTTCTTGACGCTCGTGGTTTTCTTGACCGGACCCTTAACGTCCAAAACCTTTACTTTTTTCTTAGCCGCTACTGGCTTCTTTATGTCCAAAACTTTCTTCGTTGCCACCGGACGACGCACATACTTGCGCGAAAGAGTTGTGGATTTCTGTAGAGCCGGACGCGTATATGAGCTGGAAGATTTGGCTCTGGTGGCAGTTTTTTGCATTTATTCCTCTCTAATTTAATACGATTATTCTTATTATAACCGCTAGTAGAATAAAAAACAAGAGCATTTTTCTACAAAAATCGTGTTATAATATAAGCAAGTTATGGATAAAGAGCGTCGCAAGAAAATTCAGACTGCCAGGCTTATTATTACTGAAGTTTTTATGTTGGTTATTATTATTTTAACCGTAGTCGTTTTGACTTTTATCGTGATGGGTTATCATCTAAATGAAAATGGCGAACTTGAGCAGTCTGGGCTTGTCCAGATTGAGTCTATCCCCACCGGTGCGACCGTAACAATAGACAACGAAGCGCTAGATTCCAAAACCAACACCAGCAAAATCCTCCCAGAAGGGGAGCATACAGTTTCTCTCAAAAAAGACGGTTATACCTCTTGGGGAAAAACTTTTGCGACCCACTCTGGGCTGCTCACTAAACTAACCTATCCACGGCTTTACAAAACCGAGCGCAAAACTGAAACCGTAAAAAAACTATCAGAAACTCCATCGCTTTTTGTCATCTCTCCCGCTCGTAATTATATTTTGGCCTCTTCTGAAAAATCTGGAATCTTAAAGCTCATTGACCTAAACTCAAACGACTTAAAAACGGCCGACATCGACCTTACAGATTTACTCGGAAAAGAGATGCTAGACCTCAAGATCCTCAGTTGGAATAAAAGCGAAGAGCGTGCTATTATCAGTTTTTCAAAAGACGCAGAAACTCATTTCGCCGTGGTTGATTTTGCCCATCCAGAGTATAGCCTTGATCTCTCCACGACCTTCAACCTAGAAATCTCAGCCCTCAGTTTTGAGAACGATTATGGCGACAAACTTTTCGTATTAGAAAACGGCAATCTCCACACACTCTCTCTATCTAATCGCGAACTTTCCGAAGTCATTGCCAAAGATGTAACCTATTTCTCCAATTCCAACGCTAAAGCCATCTTCATTACTAAATCTTCGCAGATTTCACTCTACGACGACGGCAATAAATCAACGGTTTTCCTAAAGAAGACTTCTGCTGAAAATGTCCGCGCTCTCGTTTCAGAATATATCGGCCGCTTCACACTTGCTTTTCTGGAAGATAACGAACTAACTATCTACCGTGGCGACCTCCCCACCGAGAACATCACCGCCGAAAAACCTTTACCAGAACCGGTTGGAAAAACCACTTTAGAATTTGGCACCCCCTCTGATTTTGAAACCAAGGCTAAAAATCAAATCATTCTTACTTCAAAAGAAAACAACTTCTCCGTTTTTGACCTTGAAAACTACACTTTCTCATCTTACGCCCTTGAGAATAATTTGACTTTTTGGCCAGATGACTATACAATAGGCCTTGTTTCTGATGGCAAGCTTGTCTTTTGTGATTTCGATGGCACCAACAAGGTGACCCTAGGAGATTCTCTAGCCGGTTTCCCGGCCGTCATTACGAAAAACGATAAATACCTTTATCATCTATCAAAAACTGAACAAGATTTAAATCTAGTAAGGGAAGAAATCAAATGAACGATGGAAGCGGTGGGAAATTAAGCCCTGAAGAACAGCAGAAAAAAACTGCTGCTGAAATCGCCAGAAAAAAAGTTTTGGCGGCTTATAAGCACGTCCCTATTTCTAGTACTCATACCCCAGATTTAAAAGAATATCACTCTGCTTGGCAAAATTATTACCAGAAGTATTATTCCGAATACTATTCCAAGGCGGCCAAAAATTATATTGAGAAAGAACGTAAAAATATTACCGCCGCTGCGCCTACTCCTCAAGAAGTTCTAAAAAATACTATCGAAGAAAAAGCCAGCGACAAAGCATATAGAAAGCGCCACTTCAAAAAATATCGCCCTATTATAGCTGGCACAGTAGTTGTTTTTGCGCTTCTTTTTCTCCAATATAACCGCCTAATTTTTGCCCCACTTGCTGCCTACGTTTCACCTGGGAACGACACCGACACCTCTATTACTGCCATTGACCCCACCATCGCAACTAATGTTGGCGACGAAGAACGTCTAATCATTCCTAAATTAAACATCGACGTCCCAATTTTATTCGGTCTCCCTAATGACTCCGATTCCATTATGGAAGGTATGAACAATGGCGTCGTCCACTGGTCTATCCCTGGCGCTTCTGCTCTCCCTGGCGAAATTGGCAATCTTGTTATCACTGGCCACTCTGCTGGCGACATTTACACCTCAAATCAATACAAATTCATTTTCTCTGGTCTTGAACGTCTAACTGAGAACGACCTCATCTACGTTGACTACGGTGGTATTCGCTACACCTATGCCGTTACTAGACTTGAAACCGTTGAGCCAACCGAAGTTTCTAAACTTGTCTACGAAACTGACAAGCCAATGCTTACTCTTATTACTTGTACCCCGCTTGGCACTTCTCGCTACCGCCTCCTCGTCTCCGCCGAGCAAATCGCGCCTACACCTTCCGGCACAACCCAAGCTCCTCAGGTTGACAGCGGCGCCACCGAAATGGTCGGAAACGCCCCCACTTTCTTCGAAACTATCGGTAGCTTCTTCTTTGGCAAACACTAAAAATATGCTATAATATCCCTATGGAAAAAGCAGTTACTCGTTTTGCACCTAGCCCTACCG
>CAZKNA010000004.1:0-32523 GCA_964554175.1 uncultured Candidatus Saccharibacteria bacterium
GGAAATTTCCTCACGTTTGTCAGCGAACATACGGACGATACGGCCGACACGCTCTTTGTTGCCGGTAGTAGCGTTTAAGATGTAAGAACCAGACTTAAGGACACCAGCGTAAACGCGGATGAAGATAAGCTTACCGACGAATGGGTCAGTTGCGATCTTGAAGGCGAGAGCAGTGAGAGGCTCAGAATCATCAGCTTTTCTGATAACTTCGTCGCCAGTCTTTGGATCGGTACCGACAATTTGGCCCTGATCACGATCGAGTGGGGATGGAAGATAATCAGCGCAGAGGTCGAGAACTTTCTCAACGATAACACCGCGGCCATCACCACCAGTAACGAGGAAGAAGTCGCCATCGAGAACACGCTTTCTCAAGGCCTTCTTTAGCTCTTCTTCAGTAATGGCATCTTCGCCCTCAGAGAAGAACTTCTCCATGAGAGCTTCATCAGCCTGAACAGCTTCTTCGACGAGCATAGAACGGGCGTTCTTGACCTTTTCAACCATATCAGCTGGGATTTCGCCGACGGCCAACTCGTGGTCGGCATAATCTTTGTAAGTGTAGGCCTTCATGTCAACGAGGTCAACCACACCGCAAATGTCTTTTTCAAAGCCAATTGGGAGGTGGATTGCAACCGCGTTCTTGGAGAGGCGCTTGTGAATAGAATCGAGGGATTTGTAGAAGTCGCCACCGATCTGGTTGATCTTGTTGACGAAACAGATGCGTGGGACGCCGTATTTAGTGGCCTGGCGCCAGACGGTCTCGGACTGAGCCTCAACACCCATCTTACCGTCGAAGACTACGACGGCGCCGTCAAGCACGCGAAGCGAGCGCTCTACCTCAGCGGTAAAGTCGATGTGCCCCGGGGTGTCGATGATGTTGATTTGGTGACCCTTCCAGTAGGCAGTAACGGCAGCGGAAGTAATGGTGATACCACGCTCCTTCTCCTGCTCCATCCAGTCGGTGGTGGCACCGCCGGTGTCACCCTTAACTAGGTCAATTTTGTGTTTAAGACCGGTGCGATAAAGAATCGCCTCGGAGGTGGTAGTCTTACCCGCGTCAATGTGGGCAATAATACCGATGTTTCTGAATTTTGATAAATCTTTGACTTCTGCCATAAGCTCCTCAATTTTTACATTAAAAATATTTAGACTTCTTCTATTATAACATAGAATTTCAAAATGTGGTTATTTTAATTTAGATTTTAGGATTTGCTGGGCGGTGCCGGGGTTGGCTTTGCCTTTTGACGCTTTCATCACCTGGCCGACGAGGAAGCCGAGAACTTTCTCGGAGCCGGCTTTATAATCCTCTACCGCCTTGGCGCAGGCTGGGTCTTTTAAGACTTCGTCGACGATGGCTTCGAGAGCGCCAGTGTCGTTTTCCTGAATGACGTTCAATTCTTTGGCGATATCGCGGGTGGATTTGGTCTTCATCTGAGGGTCGAAGAGTTTCATAAAGATCTCTTTGGCGCCGGTAGACGAAAGTTCTTGCTTTTCGGTCATCTCGACGAGTTCGTCTAGCTGCTTTGCGGACGGCAAATCGTTTAGCATCTCGTAAGATTTTTCCTCGGCGAGGAGCACGCTGGAGAACCAGTTGGCGATTCTCTTGACGTCTTTAACTTCAGAAAGTTTTTCCATCAACGGCTGATAATCAAGTAGAACTTCCAAAATATCATCTGGGATTTTACCTTTGAATTTTGCGCGGTAATCGCGGGGAAGAAGCGGGACTTTTTCTTGTTCCTCTTTGACAAACTCTGGAGTTAGGCGGATTGGTGGAATATCTGGCTCTGGCATATAGCGGTAATCTTGAGCCTCCTCTTTGGAGCGCTGGGAAGTAGTCTTGCCGGTGGCATCGTTCCAGCCGCGAGTTTCCTGTTTTACCCTTTCGCCAGCGTCCAGAATCTTGCTCTGGCGCTCGTATTCATATTCCACGGCCCGCTCAACACTTCTGAACGAGTTCAGGTTTTTAATCTCGGCGCGGCGGCCAAGTGGCTGTCCAGGGAGGGCGAGCGAGATATTAACATCAAAGCGCATATTGCCATTATAAAGATCGCCAAAAGTGACACCAGCATAGGTCATGGCGCGCCAAAGCTCTTTACAATAATCGCGAGCGTGGGCGGCGGAGTGGATGTCTGGCATAGAGACAATCTCAATCAACGGGGTGCCGGCGCGGTTCAAATCTACGAGAGAATGGTCGGAGAAGTGGGTAAGCTTACCGGCGTCTTCTTCCATGTGGGCGTGCTCGATGCGGACCTTGGTGCCGTCTGGGAGCTCAATAAAACCAGCGCCGATAATTGGGTGGTAGAACTGGGAAATCTGGTAGCCCTTTGGCAAATCTGGGTAGTAATAATGCTTGCGGTCGAAACGGGAGTAGAGATTAATCTCGGAATTTAAAGCATAGCCGGCGCGGATGGCGAGCCTGACTGCTTCCTTATTGAGCCGCGGGAGCATACCCGGGAGCGCGTAGTCGACCGGCGAAACGCAAGAGTTTGGCTCTTTGTCTCTGGCATCGTTATCGACTTCAGAAAATAATTTAGTCTTGGTTTTTAGCTGGACGTGGCATTCTATACCAATAGTAATTTCGTATTTCATATAGCTCCTAAATCTTTTAAGGCAGTTTTATAGGCGGCAAGAGCGCGGCGAGCGTCTTCATAGGTTGCGCTATAATTTGTTTCGTGGGCGATGCGGTTTCTAGTTTTATGGGCGGTCCAAACGCCGTTTTCATCAGAAAGGCGGCCGTGAAGTTTCTTTAAACGCTCGCCCATAGTTTTGCCGGGAAGGCCAATTTCAATCAGGGCTTGGTCCAGTAACTTATCAGCTTTCACGACAACCATATTGGCGGAATCGGGAGATTCTTTCTTGAGACTATTGTTAATCGCTAGCCAGCTGGCTTGATAATCGGCACGGTTGAAACTATGTTTTTTATTCTGAGTGAGAGTGATGGCGACGAAAACCAAAATCCCAACGATTACGACGGCAATTAGAAGTGGGAAGATGGGTAGATTCATTTTGCTCCTTTCTGAATTTTAGAAGCAAAGGCGAGGAGATTCTTGTCGCTTCTCCTTGGCCCGACGAGCTGGAGGCCAAGGTCAAGGCCGTTTTCGCTCTTTCCCACAGGGATAGCGAGACCAGGAAGGCCGGCGAGGTTTAGAGGAACTGAAAGCACGTCTTCCATATACATCGCGAGCGGGTCGCCAGTCTTTTCGCCAAGCTTAAAGGCCTGGTTTGGGGAAACTGGAGTCAAGATAAAATCACATTTTTTGAAGGATTCGTCATATTCTTTGATAATGAGGGTGCGGGCCTGCTGAGCCTTCAGATAATAGGCATCATAAAAACCACTAGAAAGCACGAAGTTGCCGATCATAATGCGGCGCTTGTTCTCTGGCATAAAGCCTTCAGAGCGAGATTTGCCGTAGACATCTTCTAGGTGCTCGGCACCATCGGCGCGGAAACCGTAACGGATGCCGTCGTGGCGGGAAAGGTTTGAAGCAACCTCGGCCGGACATAAAATATAATAAATCGGAAGCGCGTATTTGAGAGTTGGCATATCGAGCTCGACAATTTCGTAATTCTCTTTTAGTCTAGCGATTTCGTCTTCGTAGGCTTTTTTGATTTCAGCGCTCAAGCCTTGGTCGAAGCCCTTGATGATGCCGATTCTTTTGATAGTCTTTTCTTCAGAATCATTATAATAATCGGGGAGAGTGGTCATATCTTTCGGGTCCTGGCCAGCGCAGATAGACATTAGAAGGTCAATATCTTCTGGGGTTTTAGCAAAGAAGCCAATACAATCTAGGCTGGAAGCCATCGCGACGACACCGTATCTGGAAATGGTGCCGTAGGTTGGTTTAAAACCATAGACGCCATTAAACGAAGCTGGCTGGCGAATGGAACCGCCAGTATCAGTACCGGTAGCAAATTCAACAATATCAAGTGCGACTGAAACGGCGGAGCCACCAGACGAACCGCCGGCGACGCGCTCTTTATCTTTAGAGTTCTTGGTCGGGCCAAAATAAGAGTTTTCAGTAGAAGAGCCGTGGGCGAAACTGTCTAGGTTTACCCGGCCAATCATAATCGCGCCTTCTTTTTCCAGCTTTTCAACTGCGGTGGCAGTGATGGGGGCTTTAAATGGCTCAAGGATCTTGGAGCTCGCGGTAGTGTTTCCCTCCTCACTTAGGAAGTTGTCTTTACACGCATAGGGCACGCCGGCAAGGCGACCTACGTCTTCGCCACGGGCGATTTTTTCATCAATTTCTTTGGCCTTCTTTAAAGCATTTTCTTCGTTTAAACTAACAAAAATGTTGTAGTCCTTACAATCTTTGGCCTTTCTTAAGGCCTCCTCAACTAAGGAAACGGCGGTAGTATTTTTATCTGCTATTTTCATTACAACACCTTTGGAACTTTAATTTGATAATCTTCTATGCCAGATTTGCCACGGAAAGCTGGGGCGGTAGCCAGGAGTTCTTCCCTGTCTGCGTCTTGGGGCAAAATCTCATCTTCGCGCCAGATATTTTCCATCTCAAAAACCTGATAGGTAGGCTCGACACCCTCGGTGTCTAGCTCGTTTAGCTCTGAAATATATTTAATTATGTTTTCAAGATCGCCTCTTAGAGATTCCTTTTCGCTGTCTTCCAAACTAAAATTAGAAAGCTCGGCGAGGTGATCAATCTGCTCGCGTGTAATATTCATCTATTTCATTATAAAAAAATCCTACTATTTTTTCAAGAGATGATTTCCTACATTGACTAATTCTCTTAATATGATATAATATAAGTAAGTTCTTTAAAAATTACCAAAGGAGGTGGGAAGATGGGCTCTGTAAGAGTAGCAAATTTTTGGGCGAGAATGTCTTGCCCACGCTGGAATAAAATCAGATTCCTGCGTCATTTAGCCAGGAAAGAATTCCGGCACTTGGCAGAAAAGTGCTGGGAAGAAGAAGGCTGGCAGGAGAAAATCAAGAAGTACAAGGCTGGGGATTGGATTATTGACACCTATCCTGGGCCGTATAGCCATCCGGCCGTAGCTGATTGGGAAGAAGATGGTAGTCCGAAGGGCTATAATCTGGTTTCCGACCAGAGTAACTGCGTAATAAAATACTCTACCAGTTACTGCGCCTGGAAAATCTTTGAGACGACTGGTACTTGGCCCCAGAAGACCAGCCGAGAGCGGTTAGACTCTAAACGTTGGGTCCAGTTCTTAAAAGAAGCTGGCTACCCCGAGACAACAGACCGTCCCAGCCCCAATTATTACTACGTCGGGGTTAATCCCGATATTGGAGAGTGGGGGCTAACCGTATGGCTGGAAGAAGTCATAGACGATGAAACGGTGATGGTATCATCATATGTTGATAAAAAGTACCGTTTTTGGGAAATTGAGATCAACGACTATACCTGGGTGAAGATCTGCCCTCGCCCAAACCCTAGTGGTGCTTAAGAAAGCGCCACTTTTTCATCGTAAACATTATCGCCGACTTTGGGGTGGCCGATTTTGTTGGCGGCGGAAACGATCTCCTTTAGCTCGTTGGTGATTTTATAGATAGAGAGGTCGTTGAAATGAATCATCTTATCTTTATAAAGGCGGGTGCGGAAGAATTTATCAAGGCCGCGCCAGTAGGACTTGCCGTAGAGGAAGACTGGCATTTTAGGCATTTTACCCTCTTGCATCAAGACAAGAATCTCAGTTAGCTCGTCTAGGGTGCCGAAGCCACCCGGGAAAAAGACATAGACTTTGCCAGATAGGGAGAGCATAACTTTGCGCGCAAAGAAATATTTAAATTCGAGCTGGTCGGTAACATAAGGATTGATATGCTGCTCGTGTGGAAGTTCAATGTTGAGGCCGATGGTACGACCGCCATATTCAAAAGCGCCGTGGTGCGCGGCTTCCATAATGCCGGGGCCACCGCCGGTGATAACAGCGTGACCGTTTCTCGCTAGCATACCGCCAAGCTCACGCGCTTTCAGCGCGTATTTGTCGTTCGGCTTAACTCTGGCAGAGCCATAGACGACGACACCCTGAGGGTAAGTGCGGATAGTTTTAAGACCGTGGAGTAAATCATCTGCGTAGTCCATCGCGCGTTCGACGTCTGCCGACGGCAACTCGGACTCCAACTGCTTTTCAACCCAGTCTTTGAATTTGTCTTCCATATGTTTATATTATAGCATAAGTGGGATGGTAAATTTCAATTTAGTAGTCTTCTACGAGTGGGAACTCTTTACCGGCAATGGAAATGATGCTGTCCTCTTTGGCACCCTGGGTGGTTAGCTCGGCGCGGATGCCCATTTTCTTCATCACGTCGCGGAGGCGATTTAGAGAAGCATAATTATAAAGATCGGTTTTTCTGGCAAATTTTTCAATTTTCTCGCCCTTCACAATAAACTTGTCGCTATCTTTCTCTACCGTCCAAGTATCTTTAAGAGCGCGGTCGTCCAATTTGATGACTGGCAAATCATCGTTCTTAATTTCTTCTTTTTCAACCTCGCTGACTTTGGAATCTTTTTCTATCACTAACTCACGCAACAAATCGTCAATTCCCTGGTGGGCAGAAGAAGAAATCGCAAAGACCTTGGCGCTGGGATTCTCACGAAGAATATTGGCGGTTTGGAGGGCGATAATCTCTGGGTCTAGCCCTTCGCACTTGGTAAGCGCCACCACCTCTGGACGAGCGGCGAGGTCTGAATATTTTTCAAGCTCGCTACGAATCGTCTTATAGGCGACACCGGCATCATCATTATAAACATCAATTAAATGTAATAAAACGGCGGTGCGATCAATATGGCGAAGGAATGCGTGGCCGAGGCCTTTACCCTCGGAAGCGCCCTCGATTAGACCTGGAATATCAGCAATCAATAAATCTTTACCGTCTATGGTCGCGACGCCAAGATTTGGCGTGATAGTAGTAAATGGATAATCGGCAATTTCGGGCTTGGCATTAGAAACGACCGAAAGAAAAGTAGATTTGCCAGCGTTTGGAAGCCCTACTAGACCGACATCCGCCAAAAGTTTTAGTTCTAGCTCGGCGATAAATTCCTCGCCCGGCTCGCCGACTTCGGCGATTTTAGGAGTCTGGCGGGTGGAAGATTTAAAGTGGGCGTTGCCAAAGCCACCTTCACCACCGCGGGCGATGACCGCTTCTTCCTTATCATGAGTAAGATCGGCAATGACTTCACCATCTTTTTTAACCATCGTGCCAATCGGCACTTCTACAATTAAATCTTTACCAGAACGGCCGGCGGAGCGCTGGCCAGAGCCGTTTTTACCATCTTCGGCGCGCAGAATTGGGTTGTAGCGAAAGTCTAGGAGTGTATTAGTATCTTTGTCGGCACGAAAAATAATAGAGCCGCCCTTGCCGCCATCCCCGCCGTCTGGGCCGCCTTTTGGAATATAGATTTCGTGACGAAACGAAACCGCGCCATCGCCGCCTTTGCCAGCGTGAAGTTCAACTTTTGCTACATCTACAAACATAACTATATTATAACATCAATGAATGTAATTGTACATCCCGACATACTGGGCTGGGATGGTCGCCTCGGTGACGGTGAAGGTCATACCATTGTAGTTCATATCGCGAATAACGATGGAACCATTGCCGTTGACTGCCGTGACTACACCGACGTGGCCGTAGTAGCCGGAAGTAGTCTGGAAGACTGCGCCGACAGATGGTGTATTATTCACAACATAACCCATACGGGAGAGAGTGTAAGCCCAAGCGTTGGCGTTACCAAGTACGGTGGCTGGAAGCGGGTTTGAAGTGTAGTGCTTGCGGTAGTACCAGGCATACCAAGTACATTGACCCGGGGTGTTGCGGTTGCCAGCATCTTGGACAGATTCGGCATAGGAGAATCTCTGGACGATGCGAACGTTTTCGCGTGCACCGGAAGAGCCAAGATAGGCATAGTTTTGGTAGGTATAGGTGTAAGTGGACTGGGTAGTGGCGGTCTGAGTCTGAACGACCGGTGGAACGTATTCTGGGCGCTCGGTCTCAGGGAGAGTGCCGTTTGGGATCAGGATGACAAGGCCCGGCTTCAAAGTCTGGTTGGTTTCAAGGTCGTTATAAGAGATAATGTCGGCAGCCTTGGCGCCGTAGTGCTCGGCAAGCGACTCAACCGTGTCATCATCCTTGACGGTGACGGCAATGCCCGGAATGGTCGGGATGTAGAGACTCTGACCCTCGGAAATAGTAGTTGAAGCAAGACCATTAGACCAACGAACTTGGTCGGTGGTCACCCCAAAGCGAGCCGCAATCTGTTCAAGTGTTTCGCCAGCCTTGACGGTGTAACTTTTAACTCCGCGCGAAAGATGGGAAACGTCTACGATGGTCGGTTTGGAAATCTTGCCAGAGGTGTCATCAATGGCCTGGTTGTTTTGCTGAAGCAAAGCAACCGAGATGTAGTTGTTAGTAATTTCGTTACTACTGGCAAATTGAAAAGAGTTGGCCAGCTCGGCGATGACGTAAAACTCTGAAACTTGGTCTGCTGAAACGGTATAGTTGTTGGCCGAAATTGCTTTAAGACTGGTAGAATCGTCGCCCGTGGGATTTTTGTTGACCGAACCAAAATAGGCCACCGCAAAAATAGCGGCAAAAGACAACATATACAGCCAGTATTTGCCTAGAAATTTGGTAAATTCGTGTCTTTTTCTGGTCATAATTTAACGTTACAGAGTTCCTTACAATACTTTTCAATATTCTGGTTGTGTTCTTCCTCTGTTCCACTATAATACATCTTTCCGTCGTCCCCTGTCAAGAAATAGAGGGCCTTATGCTCATCGTCAAAACCTTCTGGTTCCTTGGGGTCAGCAACGGCTAGTAGAGCGGAAATACCAGGATTTGAAATCGGGCCGGGGGTGAGGCCGGTATAGACAGCATTTCTAGTGTTATAGGGGTGGTCAAGCCCCAGCGCATCAGCATTATTATTATAAGTATTGCGGTCTGGATCAATTAGATTAAGCGCATAGGTTAAGGTGACGTCCGAGCCAAATGCGATACCGTTCTTTAAGCGATTATAAAATACTTCCGCCACATATGGCTGGTCTAAGGTGCTCGCTTCTTTCTGAACGATGGAGGCAAGCGTGATACCTTCATAAAGCGATAAATCGTGCTGACCGAGGCGAGCGACAAGATTGTTCCCTTCAACAGCGGCCTCAAGATTATCAAGTGTGGTCAAGATGATATTTTCAACACTTTCGCCGATATAAAACTCATAGGTGTCGCCAAAAATGTAGCCCTCAAGCGGCTCCGCGCCCCATTCGCTAGTATCCTTTTTGCCGTTTAAGACTTTATGGTCGTATTCCTTGCTAAAGGCGGTATTGATTTCTTCCTCGCTATAGCCGAGGTTTTTCAATTTTTCTTTCACTTGTTTGACGGTTTCGCCAGGGAGAATCGTTAGCTGAAAAACGTTGGCCGACTTTGAACCATCAACGAGCTGTTTATAAATATCTTCGGCGCTAGAGGCGCGCGAGAGCTGGTAATCACCTGGCTTAGGAGATTCGTCTGGCTTGCCATTTAGGCGGACGTAAATCTGGAAAGCAAGGGAGCTTTTAATAATGCCAGCGCGCTCAAGGTTGTTTGCGATATCAACGAGTGGCTCGCCACTTTTGACAGTAAAATCAACCGGCTTACATTGGTCGTCGGCAGCGGAAGTACTACAGAGCTTGGAATCGTAAACTGGACGAAGGCTGGAATTGTACCATATGAATAATAGTGCACCAATTAAAATTAAGCCAGCAAGCGAGCCTATTAAAATCTTTAGCCAGAGTTTGTTCTTCTTTGAGCGAGGTTTTCTCACACTTTTATTCTCCTTTTTAGCTTCAACGGTGGGGCGAGAGACACTGGTGGCGAAAGTTTTTGGCAAACTCTCTAGGAAATCTTGAAGGATAATGGTCGCAGCCTCGGCATCAACTTCGCCTTTCTGATACATTTTGCCAGTTTTCTTGATTTTTTCCATTAGGCGTTTTTCGGCCTCTACACTAGTTAATGACTCGTCCTCAAAACGGATTTTAGCACCTGGAATCTCTTTCTCCAGCTTTTTAGCAAAGGCCTTGGAAACTTCAGACTGAGCGGTTTCTTTGCCACTATTGTTCCTCGGCAAGCCAATAACGAAATATTTGGTACTGAGCTTGTCGGCCAACTTTTTTAGAACTTCAAATTCTTTACCGTCAGCGGCAAGCGTGCCAACTGGGATGGCAATACGAGTAGCGGAATCGGCGCGAGCTACGCCGATGCGCTTTGTCCCTACATCAAGCCCAATCAGCTTCATAGAGATTATTTCTCCACTTCTAGATTTACAGTAATCTTATTGGCGTCGTTTGGAATCGTTGTGACCCAGAAGAAGCTTGGGTCAACCTTACAAGAGCTAACACCGTTAATGCTCTTTAGCTGAGACTGAAGCTCGCCAATTTTCTTGCCCTTGGCCTTTTCAAGAATTTCAGACTCGGTAACGGTTGGGCCGACTTTGGTGGCAGCCTTGAGGCGAGCAGTGTAGCCACCATTACCATCTTCGGTGAAGCGCTCTAGGAACGGCTCGGTAGTTTCGTAAATTTTTTGGTCTGCGGCAAGAGTAGCCTTGGTCTTGTCTTCAACGAAGTTAATTAAATCTTTTTTATCAAGAGTTAAGATGGTGTAGGTAGTCGTACTAGTCAATTTGGGAGTGACGCCACTACCGACTTCTTCGCCAACACCCGGGGTAGCGGTGGCTTCGCCAGCGTCTTCTTTATAGGTGCTTTCAAGAGGCATTAGGTCTTCTGGGATGGAAGCCATTAGCTTAGACTTACCGTCGCCGGTGACTTTTGCGGCCAGCGCGGCCTTGGCGGAAATAATATCAGACTCTTGGACGATAGTGATAAGCTTTGAAGTACCACCAGAGAAGCTGCTCTTGTTATAGATGGAATTGTAATCACCGCTATAATTAGTGGTCCAACCGGTGCTAGTTGGAGAGATATTATATTTGTCTCCACTCTCAGTTGCGGCGACATTAACTTTGGCGGTCAAGAGACAACCCCTGTAGCCCTCGCGCTTAGTGATACGAGTTAAGTCGGCCTTTTCAATTTCACTAGCGTTGTCGCATTGCTTGATGGTTTCAGTTGCGGAATCATCACTCTCCCAGGTTACAGAGGCGGCCTCAGTAGCGGAGAAGGATAGGCTGTTATTGGCAAAGATTGTACCAGCTGGGACAGAAACGGAAGCATCAGGCTCTGGGACGTAAACCTCAATTTTGAGTGAGCCGCTGGCTTTTTCGCCAACGTCTTTTTTACCAGTAGCTTCAAAGGTGACGGCGTTTTCTTGTTTGTATTCTTTGGTCTCAAGTAAGAACTTGCCGTCTTTAGTACTGGCGGCGCCATTGTTGGTTGTGAAAGACACAGCTTCAGAGAAGTTGTTAGACGTGGTGCGAATTTGAACATTAATGGTAGCGGCCGGAGCGATAGTAAAAGCCCAGATGCCGAGCAAAATCAAAACAACTACGCCGACCGAGCCGAAGATAATCCATTTCTTGTAGCGCTGGATAAACGGAAGGTCTTTTTTGTCCTCCTTGTCTTTCTTCTTGTCTTTTTTATCTTTCTTTTCGGACGACTTTTTTTCTGGCTTTTCTTCAGGCTTCTTTTCCTCAATGTCCTCAGACTTTATTTCAGTCTTTTCGGGAGTTTTTTCCTCGATAGATTCGCTCTTTACTTCGTCTTCTTCGCTGATTTCAGAAGGAAGCTTTGGGCGGGAAGAAAGGTTCTTCGCGACTGGGATACCAGCGGAGGCGGAAAGCTTAACTAGTGCGCTATCTGTTGTGACAATTACAACTACCTTTTCAGCAGACTTAGCGGCCTTTGAGATTAATTTAGTATTGACGGCGCTACGGAGAACGCCAATTTTCTTCGGAGGGACAAGCGCGACGACTTTAGACCGGCTTGCTCGCAGTTTGGAGATGATATCGGTAATATCATCCTCCGGCTCAATATAGATCACGTCTTTGTTCATATATTTATTTTAGCACATTTTATTCAGCTTGTGTTAAAATATTTATAAATGAGTATATTTCGCAAAGAGACCAAGCCAGAGGAACCGGTTGAAGTGAAGCCGAGCGGTGGTAGCCAGATGGCCGAGCGGGCACTTAATTCTATTGCGGAAGGTGTTTTGATTATTGATGCTTCGGGTGTAATTAGGTTCGCAAACCCGGCGGCGGTGCGGCTAGTGGGGGCGATGGGGCTTTATGAAGTGGCGGGGCTCTATCTGTTTAGCGTACTTCGGTTTGAAGATAATACTGGGCAGACAATTGCGGAAGATATGAACCCCCTAAAGGGCGCGATTGTGCGAGGCGAGGTTTTTGAATCGCGTGATTTTGTGCTAGTAACGCGATCTGGGAAAAAGTTCCCGATTGCGCTTTCTCTGACGCTTTCGGGTGGGCCGGAGAAAATTATCACCTTTAGAAATATTGCTTCGGAGCTGGCAAAGGAAAACGAGCAGGCAGAGTTTATTTCTACGGCATCGCACGAGATGCGAACTCCGGTGGCTTCGATTGAGGGCTATCTGGGGCTGGCATTAAACCCCCAGACGGCGACGATTGATGACCGCGCGCGAAAATATCTGACCGAGGCGCATGATGCTTCGCAGCACCTAGGGCGGCTGTTCAGAGATTTGCTAGATATTACGAAGCTAGACGATAACCGTATCAAGGCGCATCTCCAGCCAGTTGAGTTAGGGTCAGAGGTGGCAAAGATTTTGGAGGACCACCGCAAGGCGATAGCCGAGAAAAATCTGAGGTTGCTGTTTGGGACTCGAAATTTATCTGGCGACATGGGAAGGAAGTCGGTTTTGCCACTTTATGTGATGGTGGATCTTGATTTTCTCCGGGAGATTATCAATAACTTAGTTGAGAATGCGATTAAATATACCCCAGAGGGTGGTACGATTTGGGTTGACACTCAGGAGCATAACGGCAAGGCTTTGATTGCGGTTTCGGATACTGGAATTGGCATCGCGCCAGAAGATTTGACCCATATTTTCCAGAAGTTTTATCGGGCGGATAATTCTGACACTAGGACAATTGGCGGAACTGGGCTGGGGCTTTACATTGTGAAAAAGCGCACCGAGCAGATGAACGGCCAAGTTTCAGCCGAGAGTGTGCTTTCTAAAGGTTCTAGTTTTTACGTTTTGTTCCCTAGACTGACGGCCGAGGAATATAATCGCCAGCGGCAGATTGCGAATAATCTACAAGCGATGCAAATTCAAAAGCCTTCGGAGATTGCTGGAAAAGTAGGAACGGGTGCGATGACGGCGGCGGCAGCAGGAGCAAAAAATACGTCTACACAAAATTAAACAAATGCGTTATAATAAAAATATGTTAGGAGGATTTTATGGCAAAAATAATGCTAGTTGAGGACGACAATAGCCTAAGGGAGATTTATAGCATCCGTTTAGTGGCGGAGGGCTATGAAGTAGTTTCTGCTGGAGATGGCGAAGAAGCTTTGGCAATGGCGGTCCAAGAGCGGCCAGATTTGGTCTTGTCTGATGTAATGATGCCCAAAATCTCCGGTTTTGATATGTTAGATATTTTGCGTTCAACTCCTGAAACGAAAAATATCAAAGTGATTATGATGACAGCGCTTTCTTCAGAGGATCAGAGACAGAGAGGCGAGAGCCTTGGCGCGGATAAATATCTAGTAAAGTCCCAGGTTGGGATTGAGGATGTGATAAATGCGGTCCACGAAGTGATGGGCGACAAGCCCGCCGCGACGGCCCCAGAGGCGGTGACTCCGGCGGTGCCGGGAGAAGCCACGGCTGAGGTTCCGGCTTCAGAAGCCCCGGCAGCGGAGGCTCCAGGGGCTCCGGCTGAAGCGGTCCCGGCGGCTGAGGCTCCGGCTGAGGCAGCTCCGGTGACTCCGGCGGACGGTTTAGGAGGAATGTAATGAGCCTACTAAAAAAATCTGCGCCCGCACCCGTCCCAAAGGACGAGGCGGATGTTTTGCTCGGTCTTGACATTGGTACAGCATACGTGAAGGCTGTAATTGCGCGCCAGACTAAATCTGGGCTAGAGATTATTGGAGTGGGCCGAGCGCATCAGCATCCAAATAATATGTATTCGGGGGCGATTGCGGATATTCCAGCGGTAACAAGAGTTTGTGAAAAGGCTTTGGCGCAGGCCGAGGAAATGGCCGGTGTAACTTGTAAGAGAGTGACGGTAGGGATTGCGGGTGAGCTTGTAAAGGGTAACACTTCCAATGTCCACTATCGCCGCAAGAACGGCAATAAGCCACTATCTGAGCAAGAGATGGATTTGATTATTCAGCGGGTTCAGGATCAATTTGGTGAGCGCGCCAGAAAAGAGGTCGCGCTGGAAACAAATAACCCAAATGTAGAGGTGCGGCTGATAAACTCGGCGATTGTTTCCCTTTCTATTGACGGCTACAAGATTTCCAACCCGATTGGTTTTAAGGGCTCGGATATTGCGATTCAGTTTTATACGGCTTTTGCGCCACTAGTTCATATTTCTGCGATTGAAAAAGTTTGTGCGGAGCTAAATCTGGAACTTTTAGCCGTGGCGGTAGAGCCGTTTGCGGTTTGTAGGGCCTGTCTTGGCGATGATCTTGATAGTACGCTTTCCAGCGTAGTGATGGATATTGGTGGTGGCACTACCGATATCGCCATTGTTGACGATGGTGGCGTCGAAGGAACGAAGATGTTTGGCATCGGCGGGCGGAGTTTCACTCATCAGATTGCCGAGAGTCTTGGGGTTGATTTTAATACGGCCGAGGAGTTTAAGCTGAACCCGTCCTCGCCAGATTTGAACGAGAACGCGCGCGAGAAGATGGAAGGCGCGATTTTGGGAAACCTAGAGGTTTGGATTTCTGGGGTCCAGCTCGCACTAGAAGAATTTGATCTTCTAGAGGTTTTGCCAAATAAGATTTTGCTTTGTGGCGGTGGCGCTGGACTGGTGCCTCTACAGGAGCTCTTAGCGACCGCTGATTGGTATGTAGACTTGCCGTTTTCAAGGCGGCCGGTGGTCCATCTGGTTGATTCATCCGATTTACCAGGAATAGTAAACCGCTCCCCAGCCGAGCTTGACCATTCCTTTGTAACAGCCGTTGGGCTGCTACGCGTGGCACTGGACACTCTCGCTGGTGCCCCAGACGAAGGTGGAATCAAGGCAAAGATTTCTAAGGTACTGCAGAACTAAAGGTTTATTTCTTCCCACTCGCCTTCTTTGAGAGGGCCGAGGGAAAAATCATCAAATTCAATGCGTTTCAAGAAGATTACGCGGTAGCCGAGCGCGGCAAAAGTGCGGCGAATCTGGCGGTTTCGACCCTCGCTCATTTCTACCTGCCAAGCCATACGGTTAGTAGAGTCAAGTTCCGCACGCGGGGTCTCTGGGGGAAAAAGACTAAAAGCATCCTCGCTGGGGTGCGAAAGAATCAACCGCGACTTTCCGTCTGGAAGGTCGACACCAAAATCCGAAATCATCTGCTGGTGAAGTGGCTCAAGCGGACGGTCCAAAGTCACAAGATAGGTCTTGTGCTTTTTGAACTTTGGGTGCGTCAATTTAAAAGCAAAATCGCCGTCGTCAGTGAGGAGGATGAGGCCGCAAGAATCTTTGTCCAGCCGCCCAACTGTCTTTAAGGTATGGTATTTTTCTGGTAGTAGGCTATAAATCGTGTCTGCGTCGCCTTGCTTTTTGCGCGAGCAAACAAAGCCAACTGGCTTATTAAACTTCAAATAAGTATATTCTTTTTCAAAAGCAACTGGCTGACCGTTACAAACCACCTTATCATCCTCGGAGATACGGGCACCAAGCTCTGCCACTTCCCCGTTTATGGAAACTTTTTTGCTGGCAATAAAATCATCCGCCTCGCGACGCGAAAGACCAAGACGTTCGGCTAAAAATTTGTTTAATCGGATTGCCATTTTATATATTATACAACATTTTCAGCGGTAAGATTAGTCTTGCGAAAAAAATTGAAAACGGTTATACTAGAATTAATTAAGTGGAGATATAGTATGTCAAAGAAAAATATCCTTCTTGGTATGTCGGTGGTCGCGACGCTGACCACGGCGGCGTTATTACCAAAAGTTTATGCCGAGCCTACAACGGGTGGGACAGAAGTTCCTGCTGCGCCGGGCGGAGAGGCACCTAGCGGAGAAGCTCCTGGTGGTCAGGCTCCTGGTGGTCAGATGACTGGCGGCGATAGCTCCAGTGCTAGTCACTCTGGCGTAATGACTTTTACTGAAGATATGGCAACCGATGGCCAGACTTATGAAAGTACCGGTAGTGCCGAGAATGCGATTTTGATGACGGGTGGAACAGTAACTTTGACAAACCCCACAATCAACAAAACTGGCTCTGATGACGGCGACAGCGCAGACTTTTACGGCACGAACGCGGCGGTCTTTGTGTCTGGTGGCACGCTAAATATCACCGGTGGCACCGTTACGACCAACGGCTCACACGCAAACGGTGTCTTTGCCTATGGTGAAGGTATTATTAATATCTCCAATGCTAATATCAAAACTACGAGCAACAATTCCGGTGCAGTAATGGTAACTGGCGGCGGTACACTCACAGCCACTTATGTAACTGCCACTACTGACGGTAACTCGTCCGCTCCAATCCGCAGTGATCGCGGCGGCGGAAAAATGTATATTGAAAATGGTACCTACACTTCCAATGGTGTTGGTTCCCCGGCGATTTATTCTACAGCTGACATTGAAGTCAAGGGGGCGAGTTTGGAATCGACCGCTTCTGAGGGCGTAGTAATTGAGGGTAAAAACTCGGTTGATCTTGAGAATGTAAAGCTGACCGCAAATAATACTACTCTAAATGGTCAGAGTGAAACTTACAAGACTATCTTTATTTATCAGTCCATGTCTGGCGATGCCGACGAGGGTGTAGGCTCGTTTACTGCTAAAAACTCCAATATTACTACCAAAAACGGTGACACTTTCTTTGTCACAAACACTTCAGCTGAGATAAACTTAGAGAATAACACTTTTACTAACGAATCCGGTGATTTCCTCAGAGTCCAGGCCGGCAAGTGGGGCAATAGCGGCAGCAACGGTGGAACCGTAGTTTTGAACGCAACCGCGCAAGAGATTAAGGGCGGGATTGTACTTGATAATATCTCCGCACTTTCTATGGCGCTCTACCAAGATAGCTACTACAAGGGCGTAATTAACGGCAGCAATACCGCGCAGATGATCTCGATGCATCTGGATACAGATTCTGTAATAGTACTAGATGGCGATAGTTACATTACTAGCCTAGACAACGATGATAAAGAGAACACCAATATTTATGGTAATGGTCATAAACTATATGTAAATGGCGAGGAAGTAAAGACCAATTCTGCCGATGCCCCAACTGGGCGCAAGAACCAGACTACTTCTGGGGCAGTCACAGAAGAAATCAAAGAAGATACTAAAGAGGTTGATGACTACAGTACACTTGGCTTCATTATCGCTGCGGCCGGGAGCTTCCTGGTGCTCGTGATTGGCGGGATTATTATCGCAAGATGCACGGCTAAATGCAGAGGCAAGAGCCCTGAAAAAAGTCTTGAAAAAGGTCCTGCCGAAGAAGGTGCGAAGCGTGGTATAGAGGCTGACAAAGTGCAGGTAGACGGTTTTAATGGTGGGCAAGAAAAGGGCCCAGATGCACAATAGCTGGAAACCATTTTTAGAAAGTGAGTTTGCTAAGCCCTATTTTCTGGAATTGTCAGAGTTTTTGCGGAAAGAATACGAGCAGAAAACAATCTTTCCGCCAAAGCAGTTGGTTTTTCGAGCATTTAATACAGATTTAAACGATGTGAAGGTTGTTATTTTGGGGCAAGACCCATATCATACGCCGGGGGCGGCACACGGGCTGGCTTTTTCGGTGCCAAGCACCGAGAAAATTCCGCCCAGCCTTGTTAATATTTACAAAGAGATTGACAGCGATATTGGTAAACACGCAAACACTTCTGGTTCTCTAAAATCTTGGCAAGAGCAAGGGGTTTTGCTACTTAATAATGTTTTGACCGTAGAGGCGCACAAAGCCGGTTCGCATCGCGGGCACGGCTGGGAGATTTTTACCGAGGCAGTGATAAAATATCTGAGCGAGACGAGGGAGAATCTGGTCTTCATCCTTTGGGGGCGAGATGCACGTGCCAAAAAATCTTTGATTGACGGCACGAAGCACCTAATTTTAGAATCAGCTCACCCTTCCCCACTTTCGGCGCACGCTGGCTTTTTTGGTTCAAAACCGTTTTCAAAAACGAATGCTTATCTAAAAGAACATCATAAAAAGGAGATTATATGGTAGGAAAATATATCGTCATTGAGGGACAGGACGCAACCGGCAAAGATACCCAGGCTAAACTGCTGGCCGAATATCTACAGCAAAAAGGCGAGAAGGTCACGATTTATTCCGAGTCGGGGACCAACAGCGAAAACGAGTTTGTAAAGGCCATCGCGAAGCTTAATTATGGCAGCGACCAGAATCTAGAGCCCCAAACTCACGCCCTACTTTATCTAATTAACCGCTACGAACAATGGAAAAAAATCGCCGAGCCGGCGCTAAATCGCGGGGAAACCGTCATCACGACACGAAACTGGTTCTCTACCTTGATTTACACGGGCTATGCTTCGGGTGTATCTAGGAATCTTATCACAAAAATTCACAAAGAAGTGATGCCAGAAAATTACTTTAAGCCAGATAGAATTGTAATTTTCACAATATCACCAGAAGAACAAGTGAAGCGCCTAGGGACACAAGAGCGAGCGGCGGAGTTTTGGAAATCTAAAGGTGGTGAATTCCAGCAGAAATTGAATGCTGGCTATTTAAAGGTCGCTAAAGATTTTGAGGTCCCGACATTAGACGCTTCGGGGACGATTGAAGAAATCCAAGAAGAGCTGCGGAAACTATTTGAGGTTTAGACCCACTTTTCGAGGCGCTTTCTTTCTTCGGAGCCCTCTTCATAGGAATCTAGGATGTCCTGGATATAGGTTTTACCATTCGTGAGATTTAGGGTTTCAACCTCCGGCATAGAAGCAAGGAGGCGGATGACTGCTTCGTCAGTCTCGATGTTGGTCATAGACTGCTTGCGGGCCTCGTAGTGAGAGCTGACGCGGAGGCGGCGGTAAACAAAGCGTTTAATGCCGGCCTGGAGACAGTACTTTAGACAGTTTTCGCAAGTTGCGACGGAATTATAAAGTGTGCAGCCAGCAACATCGCGCTTTGCAAAGAGAAGTGCGTTCATCTCGGAGTGAATTGCAAAATAATATTTCATTGGGCGTTCAGAAAGGGTCATTTTAGACTCGTCTGCGCCCTGAATCATACCGTTGTAACCAAAAGAAACTGGGCGATGGTTTGGATCTACAATTACACAGCCAAGCTGAGTAGAGGGGTCTTTACTACGGGCTGCGACTTGGTCGGCGATGCCCATAAAATATTCATCCCAAGATGGTAAATCTTTCATATTATCTCCTATTTTAATCTATTATACCACTAATTCTTGAACTGCGAATTGTATAATTCGGCATAGAAGCCATTTTCTTTTAGAAGGCTCTCGTGAGTTCCCTGTTCAACAATGTTGCCATCTCGCATCACTAGAATGAGGTCGGAATCGCGGATGGTGGAGAGGCGGTGCGCAATCACAAACGAGGTGCGGCCCTTGGTTAGTTTATTCATCGCGTCCTGGATTAGTTGCTCGGTTCTAGTATCAACGTTGGAAGTCGCTTCATCCAGAATTAGCATGGGCGGGTTTGCAATCATCGCGCGAGCGATAGTGAGAAGCTGTTTTTCGCCGGCGGAAATATTGTCGGAATCTTCAGAAATTTTGGTCTTGTAGCCTTTTGGCAGGCCTTGGATAATATGGTCAACATAGCATTCTTTACAAGCCCTTACGATATCTTCATGAGTGGCAGATTCGTTGCCGTACTTTAAGTTTTCTTCAATTGTGCCGGAGAAGAGCCAGGTGTCTTGGAGCACCATCCCAAAGAGGGCACGGACATCAGCGCGTTTCATCTCAGCGATGGGTGTGCCATCAATAGTAATATAGCCGGAAGTGGGGTCATAAAAACGCATTAAGAGATTTACGACGGTGGTTTTACCGGCACCGGTTGGGCCGACGAGCGCCACGCGATTGCCTGGCCAGACGGTAGCGGAGAAGTTTTTAATAACGGGTCTATCTTCAATGTAAGAGAAATTGACGTGATGGAAATCAACCTTGCCTTCAACCTTTTCAATCGTTCGGGCTGGCTCGTGGTCTGGAGTTTCTTCTGGCTCTTTTAAGAAATTAAAAACTCTTTCTGAAGCCGCGAGTGTGAGCTGGACGGTGCTCGCAATTTGCGCGAGGCTAGTAATCGGGCGGTTAAACTGGTTTACATATTGGACGAAAGCCTGGATATTACCAATCGTAATGGCGCGCGCGATGACCTGAAAACCGCCGATGACGCAGACGACAATATAGCCGAGATTCGTAAAGATGTGCGTAATCGGGAAAGGCAGCGAGCCAAAGAACTGCGCCTTCCAGCCAGCTTCGTAGAGAGTTTTATTCACTTTATCAAACTCGGCGATAGACGCGGGCTCGTGCGAATTAGTCTTGATGACGAGGCTACCGGAATAACTTTCTTCAATATTGCTATTTAATTTGCCGAGAATGTCTTGCTGGGAGCGGAAATGCTTTTGGGCAACTTTGGCGGAGCGTGCCACGAAAATCAAAGAAAGTGGAATAGTAATAATGGAAATGAGTGAAAGTAATGGCGAGATAATAATCATCATCGCGAGTGTGCCTACTAGCATCACAATGTTGGAAATCGCTTCGGAAAGCGAGTTCTGGAGCGACTCGGTGACGGCATCAACATCGTTGGCCATACGAGAGAGGGTGTCACCAAATTGATGCTTATCAAAATAGGAAACGGGCAAGCGCGAGATTTTATCCAAAATTTTGCTTCTTAAATCTTGGCCGAGTTTAGCGGTGACACGACCGATGAGATAATTTTCTAAGTAGCTAAAGAGCGCGGAAATGACGTAGAGAATAACTAGAGTTATGACCGAACCAACTACCGGCGCCCAATCAATTTGGTGGTCTGGGCTGTTTGCTAGGCTATTTACCGCGTCGGTTGTAATGTTACCTAACACGCTTGGGCCAAAGATAGCGAGCGCAGTAGAGCCGGCGGCAAAAATACAAGCAAAGATGACTGAAACCCGCCAAGGTTTTAAGGCGCGAAGAAGCTGAAACGCAGCATTCTTGGCGTTTTTTGGCTTTTCGGCGGACATTCTAGGCATGTTCCCCCTTTGCGATTTTTAGCTCGCGCGCATATTCATCTGGAGAAAACTGCGAAGAAACAATTTCTTGATAGACTTTGCAATTTTTTAGAAGCTCGTAGTGTTTCCCTTTGCCGACAACTTTGCCGTCGTCTAGGACAATGATTTGATCGGCGTCTTTGATTGTGGAAACGCGCTGAGCGACAATTAAAACTACAGAGTTTTTAGTAATGGCTTTTAATTCTTTTCTAAGTTTAGCATCAGTTTTTAAATCTAGGGCCGAGAATGAATCGTCAAAAATGTAGATTGCGGGATTTTTAGCGATGGCGCGGGCAATAGAAAGGCGTTGCTTTTGGCCGCCGGAAACATTACTGCCACCCTGGGCAATATGCGAAGTATATTTTTCCTCCAATTTTTCAATAAACTCTTCGGCCTGAGAAACTTGGGCGGCGGAAGTGATGCCGGGCTCATCAAGATTTAGATTGCCAAAAGTGATATTGCTTTTAACGGTACCAGAAAATAGCACGGCTCTTTGCGGTACAAAACCAATGCGGCGCATCAAATCGTCTTTTTCGTATGCTTTAACATCGAGCCCATCTACAAAAACGGTGCCAGTGGTGGTATCATAAAGCCGCGGCACGAGATTTACGAGCGTAGATTTGCCAGAGCCAGTAGAGCCGATGAGGGCAGTGGTTTCGCCAGCACTAGCTTTAAATGAAACTTTATCTAGAACGTTTTCTTCGGCACCTTCGTAGGCGAAGGAAACGTCTTTAAATTCTACTGATGGCGATTTTTCTGGTGTGCCTTCGGTTTTTTCTCGCCAAGAAACTTTTGGTTTGGTTCTTAAAATTTGGTTGATACGACCAGCAGAAACATTGGCACGCGGAAGAATCACAAGCAAAATCGTTAAAAACAGGAACGACATAATCACTTGAATCGCGTACTGCATAAAGGCCATCATATCACCTAGGTAGCTCATATTAGTTTCCATCAAAGAAATGCCGATCCAGACACAGAGCAAAGTGGTACCATTGAAAACCAGCATAATCAGCGGACTAGTTAAGGCCATTACTTTATTAATGAAAAGATAAACGCTGGTGATTTCAGAGTTCGCGGCTTCAAACTTGTGCTTTTCGGTCTTCTCATTATTGAAGGCACGAATCACGCGAAGGCCAGTAAGATTCTCGCGCGTAAGGAGCGTGATTTTATCCAGAAGTTTTTGAAAAATCTTAAACTTCGGCATCACGATTGACAAAATCAAAATCACAAGCGCCAGCACTACTGCCACGGCGAGAGCGATGATCCAGGTCATATTGGGCGCAGTTGCGATAGCCTGGAAAATCGCCGTGATAGCCATCAGCGGCGCGCGAAGCATCATTGAAAGAATTAGAACCATAGTCTGCTGGACCTGCGCAACGTCGTTAGTGGTTCTAGTGATTAATGAAGCAGTTGAAAATTTGTCAATTTCGGCGATGGAAAAACTGAGGATTTTCCGGTATAAATCGCCGCGCATATCACGTGCGACAGACGTGCCAATACGCGCGGAAAGGAACGATGAAACTAAGGCACCGAGTGCCGCGACCGCTGCCCAAATCAGCATCAAACCGCCGGTGGCCCAAATCTTGCCAGAATCGCCATCTACGATGCCGTCGTTTACGATATCAGCCATAAGAGCGGGCAGCTGAAGCACACCCCAAGTCTGGATACCAATACTAAGCACCAGAATGACTGATTGCCACCAGTATGGTTTTAGGTATTTTAGAAGCTTAAACACTAAATTAGTATATCATTTTAGAAGGAAATAGTAAAGGTCGTGCTCTTTTTGTCAGAGTCGGCTTTTAGGTTCCATTTGTTGTGCTCAGCGATAGTTTTGCCAATTGCAAGCCCTAGCCCGACACCAGATTTGGTTTTGTCAGTTTGATAGAAACGGTCAAAAATATGCGGGAGATCTGCTTCTGGGATAGTCGCGCCGTCATTCTTCACGGCAACGGATTTTTCGGAAACATAAATTGTGATTTTTTTGTCACAATATTTGACCGCGTTATCAATTAAAATATTTAGGAGCTGCGTGAATTCGACGCGATTCAAAGTCTTTTCCAGATTTTCTTTTCCGGCCTTAATTTTGAGTTCCGCTTTCTTTCTGTTTAGCTTCGACAAATAGAAATTTGCGGTCTCAGAAACTGTATTTTTTAAATCGGTTTTTTCTAATTTGATTTCTTCAGTGTTAGATTCCATCCGGGCGAGGCTAAGCAGCTGGTTGTTTAGAACAGCCAAATCCTCGGCTTTTTTAGCGGCGTTGTCAATAAAATGGTTGCCCTGGATGTCGGCCGCTTCAAGATTTGCTTGAATAATTGCGAGCGGAGTTTTAATCTCGTGTGAAGCGTTGGCGATAAAGTTCTTTTGCGCTTCGTAGGCATCTCGCACCGGCTTAATGGAAGCCTCGGCATGAAGGAAAGCAAAAATCGCAACAGCAATTTCAAGTGCGACACCAGTCACGATGAGCGAAATGAGGAGCGTATTTAAATGCGCGGCGCGCTCGGTTTCAAGGCGCTCTTCGAACATAATAGAAACATCATCCGAAACATTAAAACGAAACGGCTCTTTCGGGCGGTTGTTGCGGCTGGCATTATAAGCAACTACGTAGACCGTAGAAAATGCGATGATTAAAATAACCGTGGACGCAAGTATCGTACTGCTAATAAACTTGCGCTTTAATTTTTTAAACATCAACGGTTCGTCTTTTTTCATTATGCTAGGTCCTTTGCGACGAGTTTATAGCCAAGGCCACGCAGAGTTTTAATCTTGGTCTTGCTTCCGATTTTTTCTAATTTATCGCGGAGGTGCGAAATGTAAACTTCAACGTAATTGTCGCCACCGTAATTATCGCTGCCCCAAATGTGATTTAAGAGATACTCTTTAGACTGAGTGCGGTCTGGGTTTTTCATCAAAGTTTCAATTAATTCACCTTCTTTTTCGGTTAGTTCTTCCCCGTTTAAAGTCCGCTCTTCCATATTGTAAGAAAGGTCGGCAAAGTTTATCAGGCGGTCGTCCTGGAGGGCTGGGCGACGGTTAAGAGCACGAAGTCTAGCAACTAGTTCGGCAGTCTTAAACGGCTTGGCAAGATAATCATCGGCGCCATAATTTAGACCTTTGATTTTGTCTTCAGCTTGAGAAAGTGCGGAAAGCATAATGACTGGAGTTTTAACATTGTGCTCGCGAATAGTGCGAAGAATGTCAAAACCAGACATTTTCGGAAGCATTACGTCTAAAACAATACAATCGTAAATTGGCTTCATCGCGAGCTCTAGACCACTTGCGCCATCTTCGGCCCATTCCACAGAAATGCCAGATTTATCAAGGACGTGGATAACCGCGTCGGCTAAGTATTTTTCATCTTCTACATAAAGTATTCTCATATTCAATCTTTCGTTATTACTATAATACCATAATAATCCCGAAAGCTTAAAGAAACCTTAAAATAGGTATTCCAAGTAGTCTTTCAACATTCTAGTACCAGAAATAACAGGGAGGAAGTTTGTAAGTTCATTTTTAAGAATATATTCAAGATCAAAATCGTTGCTCCAGGCCATGGCGGCTTCTTCCATACGTGAGTAGAGGCTCTCGATTTCCTCTGCTTCGGTTTCGCCGGTGATGGTGAGATAGGACTCTGGCGGACAGTCGGCGACGCCACCATCGTGAGTGGAAATGAGGATGCCAAAGTTTACAATGTCTTTCATCCAGGAAGTGCCGCAAGCCTCCAGCCCAACAATCGGGGTGTTGATGGAAATGTTAGAGCCAACAGACAGGGCGCGGCCAAGCTCCTCATCATAATCAGGCAGATAGTGGATGCGAGCCTTTAAAACTGGGTCACTATCAATAGTGCGAAGCACATAGGAAAGGCGCTCGGTCATTGTACTGTCGCCCTCGTGGACGCGACCAGAAAGAATGTAGTGGGCGTTGTATTTTTCTAGAATATTTTTGAGACGCACTGGGTCGCTGAATGGCAGCCACGGACGTTTGTAATCAACAAAGCGGCGCTTGAATTCAAAGAGCAAAGCGTCTTCTGGAATATGCAAGGTATTTTCATATTGATCAATACGGTGAGACAAGACCTCATTTAATTCTCTGCGGCCAACCGTCTTTAATTCTTTAATATCTTTAGCATTAATATTTTCAAGATTCTCGGTATATTCAGGAGTTGGAAGGAAGAATTTGTCTAGGATTTGCTTCTCTTTTAAGTATTCAACCACAGGTGCAGAAGTCCAAGTAGGAATATCAATGCCATTTGTGACGGCCTTGAATTTTACTTTTTTGCCGGAAATTTCGCGATAATTAGCCACGCGCGCGTGGAGCTTGGAAACTCCAGAACGAAGCTCGGCGATTTCAATCGTGACGGTGGAAAGCTTAATGTAGCCGTTGTCGAATTTGTCAGAAAGCCATTTCTTGACGGCGGAAGATTTCAAATTCGGGAAGACATAGCGTTCAAACTGAGAGTAATTGAAGGTGGCCTCGGCCGCCTGGACAAGAGTATGGTTTGTATAGAGCGTATGCTTTCTAGTGTAAACAACTGCCTCATAAAAATCCATACCGTTTGAAGCGAGTTCATCAAGACGAGCAAGTGCGGCGAAGAAAGTCGCAACCTCATTTAATTGTATGATAGCCGGTTTTAGCCCAGCGAGTTTCAATGCTTGATAGCCACCGAAGCCGAGCGCAACTTCTTGGTAAAGGCGGTGGTCCCCACCAGAATCACCAGAGTAAAGCTCGCCAAAGCCAGCCTCGGTAACGCAGAGAATCCTGGTAGAACCAAGGACTTTTTCAATCACGTCTAGCCGGACCAGGCCTTTATTGGCTTTAATGTTAACAGTATCAAGGAAGGTAAAGCCATAATCTTTATAGTCAACCGGGATAGACTCGGTATTATTATGGAAAGAGAAGCCATTTTCGTTGTCAATGCTACAACGCTGATGTTGTTCAGAAGGGTAGAACGGAGTCACAAGCGTGAATGGGACATTCATCTGCTCGGCCACACGCCGAGTGTCGGCCGCCAGCACGCCAAGGCCACCACCGCCCCTAATACCATTCTTTTTATCATAAAGCTCAATGGTCCAATAAGTATAAGGACGTTCAGCCGAGAGGGTTTTTTGAAGATGCTCGCGGTTAATCGCGGCATAAAAATCATCAACATCTTCAATGCTCTCAAGAGGATGTAAAAGTTCTGGGGCTTTAACCGGAGCGATATTTTTCGCCGGCTTCTTTTCAAGTAGTTTCTTCTCTTCCATATTACCAATTATAGCATAAGCATTTTGAAGTGGAAAGTTTTATCTTTAAAAAACCGCATTTTTTCTCCTAAAAAGCACTAGTTTTTTGAATGCGTTCATGGTAAAATTTATATGGGGTTACACATATGGTTTATTGGGGAAAATTGCGTAATTCTTTATTTTGCATAAAACTAGCAAGGTTACTGTTGGTTAGTTTTTGGATACCGATATTGCTTTCCCTTGCGTTTGTTTCTGATGCCAATGCCACTGATCCTAACATTTCAATTTCAATGGATTCAAATGTTGATCTACCACTTGTCTACGGTGGATTTAGTTCTGCCAATCTCAATATATCCGTCTCCACAACTAGCTCTCAAGGCTATACCATCATATTGGAAACTAGAGGAACCTCTAACGATCTGGTCTCTTCATTAGATAATTACTCTATAATACCGACAATTACTCTACCAGATGGGGTTGATTCTATAACCCCATCTGAGTTCCCACACGGCTATGGGTATAGCACCGATGGCCAGCATTACAAACCGACTCCAAGCGTAGAGAGCGATGGTGACGTCATGTGGGAAGTAGATCATTCCAATGCTGGCGTAACAGATAGTTACACAATGACTTTTGGGGCAAAAATTAGCGAAGATATAATGTCTGGCAGCTACACCAGAACATTTGTTATTACCGCTATTTCTAACGGGGTACAGGAATGTCCTACTAACACTATCTGCTATTCCAGTAATGCTTCTGATGTGGAGGGAGAAACGGCCAACCAGTCAGTGACTAGCAACACGATAGTAACCTTGTCTGCGCCGAATTATATTCGCGCTGGTTATGGCTTTGTGGGCTGGGCTACTAGTGCCAATGGAGCCGAGACTATTTATGGTCCAAATCAAAGTGTGGCTATTGGAGATTTATCAGAGAGTGGTATGACCCTTTATGCGAAATGGGCGGCTTCGTCTGGAAATCTACAAGATTGGACAGGATGTGCGACAATGTCAATTGGCGACGTCACGGCCCTAACCGATTCGCGTGATAATAACACCTATGCAGTAGTTAAGCAACCCGATGGGCAGTGTTGGATGATGGAAAACTTACGTCTTGATTTCTCTAACCCGAATGTGACAATTAGTACAGCCAACACGAATAATCCAAACGGGACATTCGTCAATTCTGCAAATGCCCATCCTAGCTCCACAAACTCTTTCTGTTCAGACAATACAGTCGCATGTTTGGATAGCTTTAGATATAACTCCGATAATGTCACTAGTGGAGAACATTATTCCTATGGAGTTTATTACAACTGGTATACGGCAACAGCCGGGAATGGCAAACGAGAAACTTCTACCGCTGGGCAAAAAGCGGAGGGTGACATCTGTCCAAAAGGTTGGCACCTGCCAACTGGTTATGGCGATTCTGGAAATCTGGCCAAATTAAACGCCGCAATTAATGCCGGATTGTCCGCTTCGGTGGCGGCGAAAAATTGGCGTGCCTATCCAAACAACTTTATACTCAGTGGGCAATATAAGCCCAGCGGGGTGACCGACCAAGGCGGAAGTGGAAACTATCTCAGCTCAACAGTTTCTAGCTCTACATCGGTTAACAACCTCTGGATACAGCCAACACAGGTTAAACATACTTCAAACGGTTCCTCTAAGGCTAATGGTCAAAACGTACGTTGTATGATTGACAACAATTACACTATAAAATTTGATAAAAACAATTCTAATACCGTATCTGGAGAAATGAGTGATCAGGAAGCTGTCTATGGCATTGCTACACACCTCAATACTAACAACTTTAGTATAGGTTTGATAGATCACACTGGTTACTTCTTTAAAGAATGGAATACAAAGGCGGACGGGACCGGGACTAGCTATGCTGACGGGGCTGAAGTTACTAGCTTGACGGAAGTTGGCCAAACTATAACATTATACGCACAATGGGAAGCAATTACTTATGTAGATGTTGAGGTTAACTTCCAGGAAGACGAAGTTACAAAGGTTGATTTTAGAAATAGTACATACGGTAATCAATCTGTAACAACAGACGGAGACACGGCAATCATAGCAATTGGCAAACCTTATCAGATTTCACTAGAGCTGGATTCTGAGTATGATTTCGATAGTTGGGAAACTTCCGCAAATGGTACCCTCGCCTCAACCGTGAGGAGTGTAACGACTTATACCGTATCTGGTAGCGCCACTTTGACCGCCAATGCCAAGCGTAGAGACGGGAGACTATACCTCCAAAGAGTTACTCTTGCATCTTGTCCAACTACAGCAGTCTCTGCTATTGACAGCCGCGACAATAAAACCTATACAATCCAAAGACTGTCGGACGGCAAATGCTGGATGCTAGACAACTTGAGACTAGATCCAAGTGATTTAATAAGTGAATTATCTTCCAGTAACACGAATATGTCAGAGAACTCGAGCTTCACTCTTCCGGAAAGTGGCTTTGCAAGTTCTTATGCTTTGCCAAAGATTGACGCAACTAATAAGGACACCGTCCATACAGTCTTCGCAAATGGATCCGGAAAAATTGGTGTATATTATAATTATTGCGCTGCCTCGGCTGGGACCGTGTGTACTAATAGTAGTACTGCAAAGGCTAATTATGATATTTGCCCAGCTGGTTGGCGCTTACCAAATGGTACTAAAAATACTGGTGAATATAAGGCTCTCTATACCGCCTATGGCAGCAACCCGGCAAATCTAAAGGCGGCCTTCGCCGCTCCTTTGGCCGGCTACTTTGATGCTGCTGCCAATACCGTAAAGGACTACGGAAATAATACATATATATGGTCTAACGCAGCATATAATAACAATAAGTCTTACAGCTTATCGATAGTGAAGAATACTGTGAATCCAGAATTTGGTGGTCTAAGATCTAACGGCTTCCCAGTTAGATGTATCTTGGATTAGGGTGTTTATTTTTGGGAAAATGTGATATAATTATATATGTACTGGGGATTCGCCAAGTGGTAAGGCACTGGGTTCTGGTCCCAGCATTCGGGGGTTCGAATCCCTCATCCCCAGCCAGACCATAAAGTTAGAGATTTGTCAAGGTCTCACTTTTTTTAGCCTTGTATTCTTGTTTCACTTATGTTAAACTTAGTATATGGATATACGGAGGTCTAGATGTCGTCGGTGATGCTTAAGCAGACCAGAACAAAAATTCTGCTCTCTTTGAATGCGGCCGCGATTTTGATCGCCGGTATTTTGGTTGCGGGGGCGATTTGGCTGCCAAAGGAAACGACTCTTCGTGTTGTTTCAGAGCGAAGTGACGACATTGAAGGCGGGGATGATGAAGCCCAAATGATTGATTCTGTAACAGATTACCTTGAAGCCATAAAGAACGGTGAAGTCAGCTCAACTACTGGCTCAATCGGCTGGTATGGTGGCGGTGGTAATGCTGGCGGTTCCGGCGGGTCTTCTGGTGGTTCTGGCGGTGGTAATGCTGGCTCGGATGACGTTCCTAATACTGACGGCAATTATTCCTATGTGCTTGGCACAGTTGCGCAGGCTACGGAAAAGGCTTCGTCTGGCAACGTTCCTTCTGGCCAGCTCTGGAATGAAACCTCTATGACACTTTATCAAAGTGCGGATAAAGATATTTGTATTGATAGTTCCCTATCTGGGCTTGGCGATATGTATTGGCAGACCAATAACACCGGCGTGATTGCTGGGTTCTATGCTTCGGCACGCGAGAAGCTGGGCTACTCAACCGCGCGTTGTCGCTATCCAAAGATTGTCGGCACTGGCACAGCAACGGTCACAGCTGGTACATACGACGGCTTACGACGTGATGAAATTACTGTGACGGTGATTCCTGTCCCAACCGAACAATGGAAATATGAGGTTTTGAACTTAGTAAACCAAGAGCGGGCAAAGAATGGCCTTGGCGCACTCTCTTGGGGTTCCGCTTGCGAAGGCGCGGCTCAAGTACGTGCGCAAGAGATTATTTCTTCCTATTCTCACACTCGTCCAGACGGTAGTTCTTGGAGTACCGCCTGCGCAATTCCTTCTTATGGCGGTACAACTGGCGAAAACTTGGCCGCTGGCAACACCACCACTTCCCCGGCTTCTGTCGTTGCGACCTGGATGGCTTCGGATACTCACCGCGCAAATATTCTTAATGGGACTTTCACCAATCTTGCGGTAGGCTTTGTATTTGACCCATCTACTCCTTACCGTACCTATTGGAGCCAGATTTTCTCAACATTTTAGAGTTTTTATGATTTAGAGCTTGATTTTTATGCGTTTATGCTTTATAATGATGAGCAGGTAAAAAGGCTAAAAACAAAAATGAAATTAACTTGTAAATATAAAGATAAAAATACTTATGTAATGACCTGCGAGAAAGAAGAGGCGGAAGCTCAGCCAGTGGCTACTGAATCGGCGGTGGTCGAGTCAGAGCCAGTAGCTGCCGAACCGGTAGTCACTGAACCAGAACCAGTGGTGGAGCAAGTTGATACTGAAGAAATTGAAGTTCCAGTTGTTGGTGATACCGACGAAGAAGGTTACATTGAACCGCTTGGCGAAACTGCTTCTTGGTATCCAGATACGGTCAACTACGACAACGTCGTGAATTATCAATATGGAAAATCCTCGGAATTTGTCGCAAGCTTAACAAACCCCGAGGAAGGTATTACTGCTAGTGATATTGTTCTAATTGCCATTATCGCACTTAGTTGTCTAGCCATAACCAGTTCGGTAGCCTTTCTAACTACGCGCGCTGTTGGCAACCGCGCCAAGCGCAAAGACTTTATTCAGCGGAATCCTCGATAGCATCAAGAAGAGAATCTTCTACGTTCTGCTTTTTCTTCTTTGGAGTAGCCTTTTGGAGCAGAATATCAATCTCGTAGCCAGTCAATTTGGAAGCTAGGCGAACATTCTGGCCTTGCTTGCCAATAGCAATAGACTGTTGCTCTTCAGAGACATAGACTTTTGCACTTTTACCCTCAACTTCGACTTTATTAACCTCGGCTGGAGAGAGCGCTTCGCGGATATACTCGGAAATATTTTCGCTCCAGGTAATGATATCAATCTTTTCACGCTCGCCGATTTCGTTCATAACGGCTTGGACACGCACGCCACGGCCACCGACAAAAGTGCCAACTGGGTCAACACCAGGAACTTCAGTATAAACAGCGATTTTAGTACGGCGACCAGCTTCGCGGGCGATACCTCTAATTTCTACAGTACCGGTTTCAAGCTCTGGAACTTCCTGGCGGAAGAGTTGCTCAACAAATTCAGCCGAGCCACGAGAAACAACTAGCTGTGGGCCACGGTCGTTCTCGCGATCTACACCTTTGATTAAGACTTTAATACGGGAACCAATGGTGTAGTATTCACCTTCAATTTGTTCGGACTTTGGCATTACAGCAGTAGTACGGCCAAGTTCAATCAGGACAATTTTAGAGAGAACTTTAGAAACGGTACCAGTAGCAATAGTACCAATTTTATCTTCAAACATAGTGAGGACGGCATTTCTTTCAGCCTCGCGAAGCTTCTGGACAACTACTTGCTTAGCAGTCTGGGAGGCAACCCGGCCAAAACTCTCGACTTTATGTTCTTCCTCAACGATATCGCCAACTTTCTTGCCTTTAGCCTCGGACTCTGGAATCTCGGTGCTGGGGTTATAGGCAAGCCCGTCTTCAACCACGGTTCTTGCGACATAGACCTTGGCAGTGCCCTTATTCATATCAAGCACCGCACGAACTTCCATATCGCGCTCACCATTATCGCGACGCCAAGCAGCAGCAATAGCGGTCTGAATTACGTCTAGGATGGTTTCCTCTGGGAGGCCTTTCTCCTCGGAGATAACTTTGACCATCGCGGTCATCTGTTTTAAATCTAATTCTTCCATTTTAACTCCTTTTATTAAATAAGCCGGGCCTCTTCGGTCCGGTCAATTAGGTATACTTTTATTATAGCAAACTTTAGCAATTTTGGCAAGAAAAAACTACCTTTTCAGGTAGTTTTTCCACAATTTGGCACCTTGCTAGTTTCCCGCAATTGCAGTATAATCGCCGCTACTGGGCT
>CAZKNA010000005.1:0-28249 GCA_964554175.1 uncultured Candidatus Saccharibacteria bacterium
TTTTTGGCATCGCCGGCTGGAATCGAACCAGCATTGTATCCTTAGAGGGGATATGTCCTATCCGTTGAACGACGGCGACGAACGAGTCGGCGAAGGCGAAGCCTACGGCGACGTATATATATTATAACATATTATTTACTTTTGTGCTTGGTTTTTGCGGAAGGGATTTTAGCAAAGATCATCCGACCAGCGGAAGTCTGTATGTATTTCACAATCTCAACTTCAATGTCGGAATTAACGCGCGTCGCAGCGTTGTCAACGACAACCATCGTGCCGTCTTGAAGATGCCCAACCCCCTGGTTTTTATTGCTACCAGTACCGGTAATTTTGACGTGGATGCGCTCGCCGTTTAGGTATTGGTTCTTTAAAACCATCGCAAGATCGTTGATATTAAGGACATCAATCCCCTCGGCAGTAGCAACTTTATTAAGATTAAAATCATTCGTACAAATTAACCCGTGATTCTTTTTGGCTAGCTCAATGAGGCGCTCGTCTACAAAATCGCCCCGGTCTAGTTTATCTTGATAAATCTCTACGTTTACTTCCACCACGCGCTGGAGCTCGTTGGCAACATCAAGGCCAAAGCGGGCGCGGCTACGGCGCTCGTCGTCCTTGCCGTCCGCAATGAGCTGGAGCTCGCGAATCACGCTGCGCGGAATTACCAAATCATAGCCGAGAAAATTCGTCCGTGCGACACTTAGGATTCTGCCGTCCATCAAAGATGAAGTGTCAACAAAGACTTTACGACGATTTTCTGGAATCAGTTTTTTGATGTTTTTCGTAAATAAAATTATCGTGGTTTCAATAAAAATCAGTAACAAAATCACAAAGGCGATAATTTGGATGGGCTCCATTACTTCACCTCAACCTGAGCCGCGCTCTCGTAATCGTTGCTATCGGCGACAATGATTTTAATGACTTTTTCAGTACCAGTCGTGGTATACCCTGGGTCAAAAGTGTTACTTGAAATATTCCCGCTCTTTACGACTTTGCCATCAACAAGCAGCTGGAAGCTCTTCAAATTACCAGTTCCCTTTGTCACGGTGGCTCTCAAAGTTGCCCCGACGACGCCGGTGGTGTCTTCCTTTTTGTCGCTTTCTTTGTCCTTGTCACTTGACGTCTTCTTGACCAATTCTAGAGTTACTTTTGGACCACTATAGCCCTCGGTACAATCGTCTTTCTTATCTTTGTCATAATCATCTGGGACGTACCAGACCTCTTGCTTAGTCATTGGGTCAATCGTGACGGTCGCTTCAACCTGAACTTTCAAGTTGGCTGGGGTACAGTCAGTAGCAAGTTTCTTGTTTAGTTTATTGAAGGTCAGTTTTTGGGTGGAAACACCAGAGCTGCTAGCGCCATACCAGCTTGGCCAGATATCGGTGGTACCACCAACGGACAAAGTCTGGATGCCGGCCGGGCGAATCGGCTCTTGGTTTTGAGTCCAACGACCTTCTTCAGCATAGAGGTCAAAGTGAACTGGGCGCATATAAGAATCTATAACTTTTCTCACGACATAGTTGGTAGCAGCACCAAGAGCAGAACCGTCGTGGTTACCATTCCAAACTACAGTAGAAACAGCCGGGGTGTAAGAAATCATCCAGGAGTCCTTTGCCTGAGTAGAAACGGCAGTAGTGGTAGTACCAGTCTTGGAAGCGCTCCAAATACCTTGCATATAGAAACCATAGTCACGAGCCTGAGAACCAAAGGTGATAGTTCTGGCATCTGGGTCGGAGAGAATGTTAGAAATCATATAGGCGACCTGCTCATCAACGATGCGCTCGCCAGCGGTATCTTCCCATTGTTCAATGATATCGCCAGCGGAGTTTTTAACCTCTAGGACATAGGCGAGGGGCTTGGCGGTGCCACCACGGGCGATAGATGCGTAAGCGTTAGCGTGCTCAACCGGAACGACTGTACAACCAGAACCAATAGCCATTGAAAGACCCGCATTCTCGTTGTCGGAACAGTAATGTTCGTCGCCAAGCGCGTGAGCAATCTCAAGGGAGTTATCTATGCCATTGATATAGAGGGCCTTTACTGCCGGAATGTTCAAAGAGTTGCCAAGGGCTTTTCTGATGGTGATGTTACCATAGAAAGCACCAGAAGCGTTTCTGAGCGCACAAGCACCACTAAACCCAGCACAGTAGAGCGAGTCAATGTTTTCATCGCGGAGGACGGAGCCTGGGCCGTAATTAATGTCGGAACGCTGCATAAAGAGTGGGGTGTAATCTAGAATCGGCTTGATGGAAGAGCCCGGCTCAAGCGGAGAAGTCGCGGCATTAACCTGGCCATAAACTGGAGCATTCCAGTCAGCAGAGCCAACCATAGCGATGACCTGGGAAGTTTCAACATCTACAGAAGAAAGTGAGATGTTGTCGGAAGCATTGGTATAGAAGAGCTCGGCACCCTCGGCGACAGCTTGCTCCGCCATCTGCTGAGCGCGGTAATCAAGTGTAGTTTTAATAGTGAAGCCACCCGAGCGCATCGTCTTGACGCCGTATTTATCCTCAAGATAACCCTTAACCGCGAGGACAAAGTGCGGAGCCTTCATATTGCTATATTGCTCTTGCTCCGGCTGAATTTGGTCTAGAATTGGAACAGCCTTGGCTTCGTCTCTTTGAGCTTCGGTGATAAAGCCAAGCTCGGCCATTACATCTAGTGTGTATTGCTGGCGCCAGAGAAGCTGGTCGTGGCCATATTCATTATAGGGGTTGAAAAGCGCCGGGTTTTGAGGGATAGCGGCGAGGAGCGCAGACTCGGCAAGAGTTAAATCCTTGGCGGACTTGCCGAAGTAGGTCTGGGCAGCAGATTCAACACCGTTTCTGCGACCACCATAAGGCGATTCGTTTAAGTACATCGTAATAATCTGCTCTTTGTCGTACATTTTTTCTACTTCAAGCGCAAGGATGGCCTCCTTGATTTTTCTTGGGATGCCGGTTAGGCCACGGTCGCTAGACTCGTCAGAGAAGTAAACCTGCTTGATGAGCTGCTGAGTCAGAGTGGAACCACCCTGGACACTTTTACCAGTCAAGGTGGAAAATGCCGCGCGGACGAGCGAGAAGACATCAACACCGTTGTGATTGTAGAAGTTTCTATCCTCAATCGCGACGGTTGCCTGGCGCATATAAGTGGAGATATCGCTACCATCAACGACGAGACGGTAATCACCATCGCCACGGTCTTCCCAAAGAACTTCGCCGTTACGATCTAGGTAAGTGTTGACAGTTTCGGAGACTTTTAGCTCGTCTAGGCGAATAGCCTCAAGGTCTTTTTTATAGTAAAGGAAAAGACCACCAACGGCAATGATGCTAAGGAGAATACAAGCGGCGATAAACTTGCCGATTTTCTTAAGGCCGTTCCAGGAGAACCAATAATGAAAAACGCGCTTTGGCTCAAAATGCGCAAAAAAGCGCTTGACCGGAGTCTTGGGGAGAGTTGCGAGGTCTTCGGCTTTCTTCCTTGCTCGCTGGTCTTTTTTGGCCTTAGTTTTATACATCAAACTAGTATAGGTCGACTTCGCTTTTGACTTTCTTGTGAAACGACTTCTCTTCGGCGCAGCTTTTTGCCCACTCTTATTTTTACTCATAGCGTTCTCCATAAACTGTATATTATTATATCACAGATTCTTAGTCACAGACCAATTTTATGTCAAAATGGTAATCCTCTTTGCCGTAGGGTGGGTCGGGGAAATATTTGACATAAGTCTTGTTGCGGTCGCAAGTGAAGCTGTCCTGCTCAAAATAGCTGGTAGCTTTTTGACGGCGGCCAGAATCGTAAAGTAGAAGTTGGCGAAGATAAGTAGTGCCCGTTCCAGAATCTTTATAGCGTTTTAATTCTTCACCAATGGCATCGCCGGTTTTGCTACCAATCAGATTTTGGTAAAGATAATCTTCGTAATATTCTTCCGCCAAAGCCGTAATCTCGCGGTTAACGACGGCCTTAGGACTAAAATAGGCGCTGGCAACAACGTTTAAAGCGACCAAGGTAGTACAAATACAGATAAAAATAACCGTGGCACGTTTGGCAATCGGAGAAAATAATTTGTACATACATAAATTATAACACAGCTTATGATATAATTATATGTATGGATGGGCTCTATATCAAAAAACGTGTGCGAGCGACAGATTATCTTGTAGTGGCGCAGCTTTTTTTACAGGATAATTTCCTGCTTGAAAGAGAACTTTCTTTTGACGATATAAAACCGAGGCTGCTTGGCCACTGGGGGACTTGTCACGGCATAGATTTAGCAATCGCAAACTTGAAATCTTATTTTGAGAGTCGGCACAGAGATTTTACGTTTGTACTGGGGCCGGGCCACGGGTTTCCGGCGCTACAAGCGAATCTATTTTTAGATGGTGAACTTGCGAAAGTAGACCCGAATCTTCAGGGCAATCCACGAGATAACGTCGCTTATCTTTGTAAACATTTTTCTTGGCCGGGAGGATACCCTTCTCACGCCAGTCCTTTAACCCCCGGAGTAATTTGTGAAGGTGGCGAGCTTGGCTATGCGCTCGGCGCAGCCTATGGGGCGGCACTTGGCCACCCCGAAAAAATGGTGGCAGTCCTGCTCGGCGACGGCGAATTTGAAACCGCGACTTGCCTTGCTTCAATGAACCTAGCTAAATTGTTCTGTTCAAAATATAACGGCTCAGTGCTACCAATTTTACATCTAAACGGCTACAAGATTTCTGGGCCGACTGTCCCGGCGCGCAAATCTGAGCGCGAACTTTTGAGCCTCATCCGCGGATTTGGCTTTGAACCGATTTTGACCGACGGTTCGGCGGAATCTTTTGAGCGTGCGCTCCAAAATACGGAAGCCTTTTATGCTAAAATTCATAATCCTCATGCTAATCTTTATAATGCTTATGGTATAAAAGAACCCGCTTATGCCGAGAATCCACCGTTTATTATTATGAAAACTGAAAAGGGCGCGGGCGGGCCGAAGTATGAGCACGGCAAGAAAGTCGCGGGGAATTTCCTTTCGCATCAAATTCCGCTTGCAAATGCCAAGACAGATGAAGGCGAACTAAAAGACCTTGGAGATTGGCTAAAATCTTACCGTTTTAACGAACTGTTTGACCCAGAGAAAGGATTCTTACTATGAGCTACCTAGACCAGATGCCAGAAAGAATTGAAAATCCAGGCGCGGAGAATTTTTCCTCGGCAAAATTGATCGGCAAACTTCTGACCGAAGAAATGAAAAAAGACCCGCATCTTTATCTTTTCTCACCAGATGAAACAACCAGCAATAAATTGGACGAAACCTACGAGGTGTCGGCGAGAGCCTGGGATATGCCAGTGAGAAATTGGGATTTGCCAGAAGCGGAAAATGGGCGCATCGTCGAGCTGCTTTCGGAAAATACTTTGTTTGCGGCGCAAGTCGGGCACGTCCTAGGCAGCAAAGAGCAAGCCTTTATGACTAGCTACGAATCGTTTTTCCAGATTATTTCTTCACAAATTTTACAGCATCTAAAGTTTTTGAAACAAGCCGAGGAGGCAGAGTGGCGAAAGAACCCAGACGGAACGCCAGAAACTTTCCCGGCGATAAATTTACTTTCTACCAGCACTTGCTGGCGCCAAGACCACAATGGTTTCTCACACCAATCTCCAGCCCTGATTTCAACTCTGCTTTCAGTACCGAATCCGCGGGTAAACTGCTTGTTCCCGATTGACGATGTAGCTTCGGCCGCGGCGTTTGATTTTATGTTGGAATCTAGGAATGTTGTAAATCTCACTACGTTTAACAAGTCCGATGAGCCGAGATGGCTAGACCGCGGGCACGCCAAGTTCCAGCTTGATAGTGGTGGCGCAAGCATACTAGGTTTTGCGAGTAATTGTAATGAAGATGAAGAGCCAGATTACACTTTTGTTTCGGCGGGCGACATTGTCTCGCGCGAAGTCATCAAGGCAGCAGAAATTTTGAGAGAAGATCTTCCCTATCTTAAGGTGCGTGTAATTAATATCGCAGCCCTCTCACACAATGCGATTGGCACGACCAAAAATCAGTTAGATTTAATGACGTTTAATCGCTACTTCGGCGAATATAGTTCCATTATTGCGAACTTCCACGGTTATCCAGAGACTTTGAAAAACATTTTGAAAAACTACGCCGACCCGATTCGCATCCGCGCGCACGGTTTTGTTGAGCAGGGTTCTACTACGACTCCGTTTGAAATGTTGAGTCTAAACAATGCTTCACGCTACAACCTCGCGCTAGAAGTAGCGCGCGACCAAAATCGCGAAGATCTAATTATAAAATATGAAAATCTCTTGAAACTAAACCATGAGCACGCGCTGGAGCTGGGGACAGATTTACTTCTTTAGACGATAATAAATAGAAGGGGCGAAACGTACTGGGGCGAGCGCTTTTTGGGCGCCGCGCTCGAGGAACATCAGACCGTTTTTGCCAAAGATTTTCTTGAGCTTTCTAGAACGAAAATTCGAGACAGAGCGGACCTTTTCAATTTCAAAGCCAGCATCTCTAAAGATTTTTTCAATGTATTTTGGATGGTAATTATAAAAGACGGTCTTAGTGACATCTTTACGATTTTCGATGGAAAGGTCAAAAGGATTGACGTCGGACTTGCCACGCCAATAGCGCACCATACGCGGAAGAGTCTTCTTGTTGGCGACTTCAATCACAGCTACGCCGCCTGGTTTCAAAATGCGGTAGATTTCTTTGATGACTTTTTCAACATCCTCAAAGTGATGGGTGGCGCGGACCATAATGGCGGCAGAGAATTCACCATCTTTAAACGGCATATTATAAGCATCGCCAGCTTTAGTTGCGAGGCGGTCGCCGTAGATTTCTTTGGCCTGGGCCAGCTCGGTTTTGGAATAATCAAAGAGGGTGGATTTTTTGGCGCGGTCTAAATACATTGGCGCGAGACGGCCATAGCCACCGGCGACATCCACAATGCTGTCAATTTCCTTTGGTAGTAATTTTTGAATAGCGAGTTTATCTGCGGCATCTTCATATTCACGGCCAGAATCTTTCCAGAATTTTTCATAATCGTAGCCGTTGTAATCAATAACAATAGGGTCTTTTTTGCTCATAGTATATATTATAGCACAGTTTCGTTGTTTCTTCTTATTAGGAGCTTCTAACCTACGCTCTAGAACTTAAAACAAGTCTTGTTTTTCATCTATATGTATGGCAAATACCACAATATTATAGGAACCCTAAATTACCTTCTTTAAGCGCTACTCCAACCTGAGCTTTTTATTATTTAGCTACACAACGCACGGGGAACCCACTAGTTTTGCCGTTATTGCGCTGTGGGTAGAGCACGGACGAATCAAAGAATAAGCGATAGCCTTGTGCAGTATTATAAACTGATGAAGACCAATAAAACCCAGTATAACCAACTTGGCTCTGTGAAGTATCATCATAGCGGCCTGAGTATGAGAAACCAGCGAACTCATTATCACTTGTTGCAATTCCGGTATACATACCAGCTTCAATAGTAGAGTCTGAAGTTTGGTAGTCCCATGCCGTGCTATTGTTAGCCCAGGATGCACTAGAATTGTAAGCTTTAGCCAAAGTGGTAAATTCCGCTGGGCTGTTAGAAGTTATCGTGTCACCACTATCTGTAATTTTGGGTAATCTCCAACCCTTTGGACAAATATCCCTAGTGGAGGAACCAGAAGCTTTATCATCGTTAAGGTAGGAAAAACCTAGTGTAGCAGTATAAAAATTATAATAACCAGTATCACTATCATTGGTAACGCTGGAATCTTTGGAACGGAATTTGAAGACGGCTTTATTGCTATTAGTATCACTAAAGCTGAAGCCACTAGTAGAATTCGCCGTGGATGAATTGGTGATATCACCAATGCCACCGTCTTTTGGTAAATAGTAAGTAGTGCCATTATCTATATTAGTATCATCTGGAGTCAGAGCGACACCGTTTATGGTGAGATTTTGGGTCATCCAGACTTTACCATCTGGGAGCCTTTTTACAGTATATTCTTCTCCATCCCTAATATCCCTTAATACTGTCTGATCGCCAGCATTAGGCAATAAGGTCGAGGCATCAAAATCTTGTATAGTTGGACTAGCTATGCATCGCACGGATCTACCGCTATATTTATCGGCATTACCGACGCCAGCATTGGTATTAATACTATCAAACCCAAAATGCCAACCTCTGGAAGAATCATACTGGGTAGATGCCCAATAGCGTCCAACTTTCCCAACGTTAATATCCCAACCACCCGAGCTAAAGACGCCCCCGAGCATAAAGCCATATTTGTCTACAAGTGTGGAAGTATCAGCAAATGATGCGATACTTTCATATTGATCCTTTGTGGGCGGGGTCCAACCTTTTGGACAGGCTATTTGGGCAGCACCAAAGGAATAGTAGGAGTGGCTGGAGACGGCTATTTGGGCTTCTGTGCCTCCAGATTTGGGACCATTGGTATACTGAAGAGGATTATTAGCCGTACTCCATCCATAGCCGTCGTTTGTAGAATTGACGTAATAAATAGTTCCGCTGCCGGCAGAGGTATTTACGGAGAGGGCTAGACTTGAAGAACTACCATAGCCAATGGATAGGTCTTTAGTCATAATGGCATAGCCTGCCATATCGGTCGGGTAATCGGTGCCAGCTGTACCAGTAGAAGGCCAACGATAGATTGTGTAACTCTGCTTGTCACGCTCATCGATTAAGTAGCTGACTGTATTTTCTGCCAATGCACTAATATTGGTGTTCTGCATTGATAAAGTTTTAGCTACACAACGCACGGGGAACCCACTAGTTTTGCCGTTATTGCGCTGTGGGTAGAGCACGGACGAATCAAAGAATAAGCGATAGCCTTGTGCAGTATTATAAACTGATGAAGACCAATAAAACCCAGTATAACCAACTTGGCTCTGTGAAGTATCATCATAGCGGCCTGAGTATGAGAAACCAGCGAACTCATTATCACTTGTTGCAATTCCGGTATACATACCAGCTTCAATAGTAGAGTCTGAAGTTTGGTAGTCCCATGCCGTGCTATTGTTAGCCCAGGATGCACTAGAATTGTAAGCTTTAGCCAAAGTGGTAAATTCCGCTGGGCTGTTAGAAGTTATCGTGTCACCACTATCTGTAATTTTGGGTAATCTCCAACCCTTTGGACAAATATCCCTAGTGGAGGAACCAGAAGCTTTATCATCGTTAAGGTAGGAAAAACCTAGTGTAGCAGTATAAAAATTATAATAACCAGTATCACTATCATTGGTAACGCTGGAATCTTTGGAACGGAATTTGAAGACGGCTTTATTGCTATTAGTATCACTAAAGCTGAAGCCACTAGTAGAATTCGCCGTGGATGAATTGGTGATATCACCAATGCCACCGTCTTTTGGTAAATAGTAAGTAGTGCCATTATCTATATTAGTATCATCTGGAGTCAGAGCGACACCGTTTATGGTGAGATTTTGGGTCATCCAACATTTCCCGTCTGGCAACTTCTTTACAGCATATTGTTTTTTGTCGCGAGCATCTACTAGGGTGACCGAATCGCCAACTGAAAGATTAGAACAAACCCCACTTTGCGCCCAATCTTGCATTGATCTGTCCCACACCGCATATAATGTAATAGAACCCCCAGCACTAGTTAGATTCGTAACAGATTGCCCATCTGTATAAGTTGGGGTTGTGGCACTTGAATCTGTACTCCAACCAAGGAAGACATAGCCTGGCCTAGAGAAACCGTTAGAAGTGAGTGGAGTAGAAGTAGCTGGCGGAATGGTCTGGTTGTCCATAGTACCAGTAGCATCATTAGCATTCTTGTTAAAGATTACAGTATAGTTTAGACAAGAACTATTAACGGTAGCGGTATATAATACTTGCCCAGTATACTTTCCTGGGGTAAGAGAGCTAGTTACTTTAGCTCCATAGTAGATAGGAACAGTAGTATTAGTGCCAGAATAAATAGCATGGTCTGTAGCATTAGCAAAGGCTGGTAGACCATAATAGGTATTATTGTCTGTTGTATTAAAACCCCAAGTATTGTTCTCTAGTGCTAGAGCGGTAGTTCCTATGGTAGTGCCAGAAAGAGTAGAGATAGTATTATTAGAGCTTCCAGCATTATTAACTAGATTAGTTCCAGTAGCTGAACCATTTACAGCAGAGATATAAACATTAGAACCAGCAGAACAGTCTGTAGTGATAGTAAGGGTATCAGTAGCCGTAGCTACGCTACCAGAATTACTAGGTTTTACACTACCGAATGAAATGGTGTTTCCTGTGTTAGCTACACTAATACTAGTCCCAGCATAAGCGGAATGGGAGAAGAAGGTACCTCCAAGCAGAGCCATAACAAACATAGTGCTTATTACGCCTAATATTCTTCTAGTTCTACCTTGGGAGGTAGAGGGCCCAAGGGTCTTATGATTTTGAGCCCTCTGATAAGTATCGGAGCAATGTGACAAGATACTAAAGACGGATTGTCTTTGGTAGTGGACTCCGATACTTGTCAGAGTGTTCAAGTTATTATTTTTCATTTTACCTCCTATTAACACAATACTTTCCATAATGGATATGGTTGCTAAATAGATTATACCCCCCCCCCGGCAACAAAAATCAAGGGCAAAATGTATGTAGAATTTACAATGTTCCAGCAATTTTCCACAAATCACCAGTCCATTCCGCTTACCTCTACAAAATGCTGGACTTTTCCACAAGCTTTTGGTATAATTGGCGCTATGAAAAGTGGAGTTGAAACAAATAGGCTAAACATTTTTATAGACGAAACTGGCGAGTTTGGTTTGAGTGTGCGTTCAGCTAAATTATACGGTATCTCAATGGTGCTACACGAGCAATCGGCAGATATATCGTTCCAAGTGAATAAATTGGAAGCTAGACTGAAAGAACTCGACTTCTCCAAAATGATACATCTCGGGGACCTCATAAATGGCCACGGTGATTTTGAGGGTATGACCGTCGAAAAGCGGAAGCAAATCTTTATCTCACTTTATCGTTTTTCTTCTGCCATAGAAACAAAATACCACTCTATTATTTTTAGAAAAAGGTTTGCCGATGATGAGCTTAAGCTACAATCTGCGCTTAAGAAGCTTATTAGAAGTTTCATTGAAAATAATCTGGAGTATCTTACAAACTTTAATGAAGTGGTGGTTTATTATGACGGTGGGCAGAAGCGACTTTCAAAAATAATTGATGACGAATTTGGAACTTTGAGAGGGTATAGACGAAAATCAAAGTTTGACCATCGAGAAAAGAAGTTATTCCAAGTTGCGGATATGCTGACTTTTGTGGATAAATTAATCTACAAACATAGAAAGCATATAAAATTGACTGCCTCGGAGAGATTATTTTTCGAACCAAAAGAGTTAAAACGGCTGGCAGATGATTCTAATAAAAAACAAATTTCTAAAACTAGAAAGGCACCCTTTAGGGTGCTTGTCTAGGGAGCAAATACATGCTACCTACTAGGAAAGTCGGCGCCGGCATTCCGCCTAGAACGGCCCGGACGACTCTAATGGTCTTGTTTTCTAGGAACATACCATATACTTACATTATATCACATATTTTGGTTCGTGTCTAAACAGTTTTTACTTTAACCATCGCGGGGCGGAGAACTTCGCCGTTATACAGGTAGCCCTCGCGGAGGACCTCGGAGATAACTTCTTTTTCACCCTCACCTTCTTCCATGGAGATCGCATCGTGGAAATCAGGGTTAAAATCGGTGCCGGGAGTGGCAGGTATTTTGGCTAGGCCAAGATCTGAAACAGTTTTTTCCAAAGTCTTAGCAAGCGGGGCAAGGTCTGGAGTGGCGGCAATCGCGCGATCGATATCGTCTAGAAGCGGAAGAAACTTGGAAACTGTATCTAGGCGAGCAAGATTGATAGCAGAAGATTTTTGAGCCTCAATTTGTTTGCGATAATTTTCAAAATCGGCGCGGGTGCGCTGAAGATCATTTGTAAGCTCAGTAATTTGCTGGTCGCGTGGGTCCTCAGCTACGGCTTTATCGGTTTTTTTCATAAAATTTCCTCCAATTTATTACCAGCGTGACGGACTAGCGACATCACACGACTGTAATTCTGGCGAGTCGGGCCGAGCACACCGATGTAGCTATTATCTGAGTACGGCGAGCGGAACTTGCTGATAATCAGCGAAACACCGGAACTTTTGCCAATCGGGTTTTCTTGGCCAATGAAAATATTTAGCGGGTCACCAGGAGCAGCCTCTTTCAGCCAAGGTTCAAGATTGTCTAGCAGCTTCGCAACCGCCTGGACGCGCTCGCTGTCGCTAAACTCGGGCTGAGTGAAGAGGCGGGAGATGCCAGAAAGATAAAGCTGGTCGCCAATAGTGGCGAGGCCAAGATTCCCCGTAAGTTCTACGAGTGAATCAACCGCACCGCGGATGGCGTAATCCGCGCGAGTCTGAGAAGAAACACGAATTTCAAGGGCGTGAGCAGAGCGATCTAGAGAGGCCGGTGAGCCGAGGCGATTTTGAAGCGGAGATTCATAAAACTCCCCCTCGTCTATTTCACGGTCTACTTCATCGGTCATAGAATTGACGTAGAGACGGTAACCAGCATCGGTAGGGATGCGGCCAGCAGAAGTATGTGGCTGGGCGATGAGGCCAAGATTTTCAAGTTTGGCCATTTCGGCGCGGATAGTAGCGCTAGAAACATCAAAAAGTTTCGCCAAAGTGACACTCCCAACAGGAGCCGCCATTTCAGAATATTCTTCAATGATGGCAAAGAGAATCTCTTTCTGTCTTTCAGTTAAATTCATACTATTATTATACTACTTTGGCAGACTAATATCAAGAGTGCTAGACGAGCAACTGGTTTTATGCTAAAATATAAGAATGGAAAAGAGTGGAGAAAAAAATCCGATTTTTAAAGGGTTAAACCCAGCACAAGCCGACGCAGTAAAGACGCTGGAAGGTCCAATTTTGATTCTCGCGGGGGCTGGCTCCGGCAAAACAAAAACTCTCACTCACCGCATTGCGAATCTAATCGCGCACGGCATTCCGCCACAGAACATCCTTGCTGTAACTTTTACAAACAAGGCCGCAAAGGAGATGCGCGATAGGCTTTGGCGAATTTTAAACCCAGAAAGTGATAAGGATGTTCCCTCCCCCCGTACTTTTATGCCCTATATGGGGACTTTTCACGGTATTTGTGTGCGCATTTTACATATGGAGCATGAGGCGGCCGGGCTAGACCCAAACTTTACGATTTATGATGCCGAGGACCAAATTGCACTGATTAAACGTATTTTTAAAGACCTACATATTGACACGAAAACTTTGAAACCCAAGATGGTACAGTCGGTAATTTCAAACTGTAAAAATACTGGGCTTTCGCCTTCTGATTACGAGGCAACTTGTTACTATCCAAACCAAAAGCAAACTGCCAAAGTTTACGCGCGTTATGAAAAAGAAAAAAGAAAATGTAGCGCGCTGGATTTTGATGACCTCCTGCTAGAAACGGCGCGACTATTCAAGAAACATAAGGAAGTGCGCGAAAAATGGCAAAATCGTTTCCAACATATTTTAATAGACGAGTATCAGGACACAAACCATATTCAATATGAGTTGATTAAGGCTTTAGTAAATGAACGGCGAAATATCTGCGTGGTGGGGGACGACTGGCAGTCGATTTACTCTTGGCGTGGGGCGGATTTTACCAATATTTTGAATTTTGAAAAAGATTTCCCAGGCGCAAAAGTTGTGAAACTAGAACAAAATTATCGTTCTACTGGCAACATTTTGAAGGCTTCGCAAAAAGTCATCACAAATAATAAAACCCGGACGGACAAAGAACTGTTTACCGAGGCGGAAGATGGGGCGCCAGTAGAAATTAAAGACCTTGCGGACGAAACTCAAGAGGCCAGTTTTGTGGCGATGAAGATTTTGGAAGAGGGGCGAAGTTTTTCAGATTTTGCGGTTCTCTACCGGACCAATGCCCAGTCTTATACTTTTGAAAAAGCTTTTATTGGCGCAAAAATTCCCTATAAAATCGTTGGCGGCGTAAGATTCTATGATAGAAAAGAAGTAAAGGACGCTTTGGCGATTTTGAAACTATTAGTAAACCCGGCCGACCGCGTTTCGCTAGAAAGAGTCGTCAAAAATGTGCTTTCTGGAATCGGCGCGGCGAGCCTTACGAAAATTATCGAGCGCGTAGATGCGCTGGAACTTAGCGGCGCTGAAAACCCGCTCACAAACACCGCTATTACGGACGGCCTGGCGGCAAAGGCTAGAAACTCATTTTTGAGACTCCAGAATTTCTTAGCAACTACCGACATTACTGAAACCGCGCCGGTAGAAATCGTGAATCGTGTAGTTTCATATTTTAATTTTGCCGAACTTTTAAACGACGGCACCCCGACCGGTGAAGAAAGGCTAGAAAACCTTTCCGTCTTAGCCTCAAATGCGGCACCTTATGAAACACTTGAGGAGTTTCTAGCCGATGCGGCGCTGATGTCCTCGGCGGATGAAGAAACTTCAAAAAACTCTGTCACTTTAATGACGCTTCACGCGGCAAAGGGCCTGGAATTCCCGATAGTATTTTTGGTTGGGATGGAAGACGGGCTGTTCCCCAGCGCGCGCAGTGCCGAAAATGAAGAGGGGCTAGAGGAAGAGAGACGCCTCGCCTACGTTGGGATGACAAGAGCGGAAGAGAAGTTGATTTTAACCTACGCAAAATCGCGCTTTACTTTTGGCACAAGAGGATACTCGGAGCCATCAAGATTTTTGCTGGAACTTGGGTACAACCCATACGGCACCATTTCGGATGACGATTTTGAAGAAGGCTGGGACGACGACCCATTTCCAGAAGATGTGCCGGTGTGGGACTATTAAATACCAGTTAGTGGGTGGACGTCGGCGCCAAGATGCCTTAATCTAGCGGCAAAATCTTGGTAGCCACGGTTAATTGGATAGACGTTTCTAAGAATAGAAGTACCAGGGGCGGCGAGCATCGCAATCAAAATCACGACAGATGGGCGGAGTGCTGGCGGAGCGACGAGCTCGGCCGGGCGCCAGTTGGTCGGGCCTTCAACGTAGATGCGGTGGGCATCAAGTAACTCAACCTTGGCGTTTAGGTTCGCAAGTTCCGTGCTATAAATCGCGCGGTTTTCAAAGACCCAGTCGTGAATCAAAGTCCGGCCCTCGGCAGTAGCGGCAATCACGGAGAAGAACGGGAGGTTGTCAATATTTAGACCCGGGAACGGGAGCGGGTGAATCTTATCTACCGGCGCAACGAGATCAGATTTTTTAATCGTGAGGTCGGCCAGGCGCGTGTAACCATTGTGGGAAAGATATTCTTCGGAAACTTCAATTTTTGCGTTCATATCTTTCAAAACCTCAAGCTCATATTCTAGGAACTCAATCGGAGCGCGCGTAATCGTGATTTCGGAATGAGTCGCAAGAGCGGCGGCAATAAAGGACATCGCCTCAATCGGGTCTTCAGACGGAGAATAATCAACGTCAACATCAATTTCCTCTTTACCTTCAATTCTAAGGGTAGTAGTGCCGATGCCAGAGATTTTAACCCCCAGTTTTTTCAAATAGAAGCAGACATCCTGAACCATATAGTTTGGCGAAGCGCCGATGATGGTGGTCTTGCCAGGATAAAGGGCGGCGGCCATCAAGATATTCTCGGTCACGGTATCGCCACGCTCAGTCAAGACGATTCTGCGGTCTGGATTTCCAGCTGGTTTCTTGACGGTAATCTCATAAAAACCACTGTTTTTCTCGGCGTCGACGTTGAGGCCAAAGGCATCCAGGGCCTTTAGATGCGGCTCAACGGTGCGAGTGCCGAGCGAGCAGCCACCAGCATAAGGCAAACGGAACTTTTCGTAGCGATGAAGTAGTGGACCCATAAACATAATAATGGAACGAGTTTTTCTGGCCGCTTCAATGTCCATTTCATCCAATTTTAATTCGCGCGGTGATATAATTTCAAGGTCGCGCTTGCGGTTAATCCAACGGCATTTGACGCCAATACTTTCCAAAACTTCAACAATGCGGAAAACTTCTTCAATGCGAGCGAGATGATGAAAAGTGGTCTTGCCAGAATTGACTAGCGCAGCGCAAAGAAGGCCGACAGCAGCATTTTTAGACGTGTAGGTCGTGATCTCGCCAGAAAGCTCCTTGCCACCATTAATCTGTAAAGACTGGGTAGTGGAGGTGTTTATAGAGAGAATTGGCGAACCAAAAAACTTCGAGAGTTTACTGACCATCTCAAGTGAAATATTTTGGCCGCCTTTTTCAATGCGGTGAATGGCGGACTGAGAAGTCCCGACGGCCTCGGCCAATTCGCTTTGTGTCAGGCCTTTTTCAAGGCGCATTCTAGCAATGACGGAGCCAATAGCTTCTTGATATCTTTGCTGTTTACTCATACTCTGAATTATATCACGAGATGAATAATTTTACAATAGTTTAGCTGCCACAAACAACGTTGTTAGCGTGGACCCAACCTTCTAGAGTGCCACCATCTAGCTGCTCACCTTCACCCTTGACAACGCGCATTTTCCCGCCGGATTTAATATAAGTTTCAATTGGGTCGGTAATCATATATTCTTGGTCTTCTGGCCCAAAATTATTTTCGTGGACATACTTAACAATTTCTTTCAAAAGCTCTGGGCTTAAGATATATTTACCGACACTGGAGAGTTTCCCGTGGGCCTCCTCTATAGGGGGTTTTTCAATAATTTCAGCTAGGAAACCGTCCTTATCCGTGGAAAGAGCGGCAAATTTTGTAGTTTCTTCAGCCGAAAGTTCCAGCCCATAAATTGCACTTTCGGTGTCATCCTTGACCGCGCTAGTCAAAAGCTCCGTAGCAGAAGGTCCGCCTGGGTTCCAAATAAAATCATCACCCATATAATAGAGAATCGGCTCGTTTAAATTGTATTCTTCTACGGCTAAAGCTATAGGAATGGCCGTACCATAATCTCCCGATGGGTCTTGGGTGATATAGTGAATCTTTACATCATCAGAAATAGTCTTGGCTTTTTTTAGGCGGTCTTCCTTCCCACGCTCTTTAAGATACAGATTAAGTGCTAAGTTGTCCCTGTAATAGGCGCGAACCTGGCAAGGCTCAACGTTTGATACAATCATATAAATATCTTTGACGCCGGCCTTAATCAGTTCTTGGACAGAGTAGTCCACGAGTGGGCGATTCCCAACTGGTAACATTGACTTTTCAATAATCTTGGTAATCGGCAAACGTCTGGTGCCCCAACCGGCAACAGGGATAATTGCCTTCGTAATCTTTTCCATACCGTAATAATAGCACTAATTTTTGATTTTGACTAGAGCAATTTTATCAACGGTTCGTGCCAGACGGCCGGGTAAGATTCTTCGCCGAGCAAAAGCGCGAGGGTCGCGGCAATATTGGCAAGGCCGGCATTCTCAACTGTGTTTAGCTGGTACTTTTTAGCATTCTCGGTATTGTCATAAATGATGAATGGAACTGGATTGGTTGAGTGAGAGGTCTTTGGCACACCTTGCTCGTCTGTTAATTCTTCGGCATTGCCGTGATCGGCGGTGATGATAAGGGCACCGCCAAGCTCGTCTACTCTTTTGGCGATGCGGGCAAGTTCAATATCAATGGCTTCAATCGCGTTGATAGTAGGTTCAAGCTCGGCAAAGTGGCCAACCATATCGCCACCAGGGAAATTGAGGCGGATGAACTTAAACTCATCGGCAAGCTCTAGGACACGGTCGGTGATTTCGGCGGACTTCATCCAAGGGCGAGTGTCAAAAGGCATGGTGTCGGAAGGGATTTCCATATGTTGCTCGCCAGGGGCTTTTTCATAGCTGTTACCATTAAAGTAGTAAGTAATGTGGCCGAATTTAACCGTTTCAGAAATTGCGAGCTGGGGGATATTTTTAGAGCCGAGAAAAGTGTTAAGCGTAGCGTGAATTTCAACTGGTTCAACCAGGCGATGCTCTGGGACGTGGGTGTCGGAATTATATTCGGTCATACCGACAAAATAAACGTCGGGGCGGCGGTTGTCATCGGTGCCGCGTTCAAAATAGGGGAAATCTTCATAAGTAAAGGCCTCGGCAATTTCAATCGCGCGGTCGGCGCGGAAATCGGTGTAAATGAAAGCGTCACCGTCTAGGACTTTGCCGACAGGCTGGTTATTGCTGTCCACAATGACAAAAGTTGGGATATATTGATCCTGGACTTCTGGGTCTTCTTTTCTAAAATATTCTAGGGCTTCCATAGCGGAGTGGAAATGATGCTCGGCCGCGCCCCAAACGATAGCATCCCAGCCACGCTTAACCATCTCCCAATCGCTCTCGTAACGGTCTGCGACATAAACCATCCGACCGCCGCCAGAGGCGATTTTGTAATCTACTGGCGCAGAATTGATGGCTTCACTACCGAGTGAAGCGATAAAATCTTCTAAATCTTTAATGTAAACCTCGGCGGACTGAGGCGGAACGTCGCGACCGTCTAAAACGATATGGATGCGGATGCGCTTGACGCCCTCTTGATAAGCCTTTTCAATCATCTTTTTTAGATGGTCAATGGAAGAATGGACTTTGCCATCTGAAAAAATACCGGAGAAATGGAGAGTGCTGCCCTCGTTTTGATGGACACGGTCAATCGCGCCACGCCAAGCTTCAGTTTTCCAGATTGCGTCAGTATCAAAAGCGTCCTCAACCCGCGCGATTCCCTGCTTGATAATCTGGCCAGAGCCGATAGCGTTGTGTCCGACCTCGGAATTGCCCATGTCGCCTTTTAGCACCCCGACAGCCTCGCCAGAGGCGAGCAGCCCGGTGGACGGATACTCTTTGACAGCCTTATTTAAAAATTCGGTGTGTGCGAGTTTAACCGCGTTGCCAGCGAGCTCGCGGCGCAAGCCCACCCCATCTAAAATAGCAAGTATAACCGGCCCTTTATAATCTAATTTCATTCCCACTCCTTTTTCATATTTCGTTTATAAGTTTCTACGCCCGGCTGGTCAAAGGGGTTCGCACCCTGTAGTTTGGCAGAAACGGCACAAGCAAGCTCAAAGAAATAAATTAGACGGCCGAGGTTTTCTTCATCTAATTTATCTAGCTCAATTTCAAAAACGGGGATTTTACCCTCTTTGTGGGCGGCAATAGTCGCGCGCTCGGCAATCTCGTTATAGCCGGTTAGCGGAATTTTTAGAAAAGTTTCTAGGATATTTCTACGGCCGTCTTGGAGATATTGGCCAAGTGAATGAAGGTCTGTTGTATAAATTACACTAGCTGGGAAAATGCCTTTGCCGTTTTTACCCTCGGACTCGCCAAAGAGCTGCTTCCACCATTCTTCAAAAGTCTGGAGCTCTGGCTCAAAGGCCGCAAGGATTTCAACGTCGTGATATTTGCCGTGATAATGCTGGCGGATGGTGGCGTATGTCAAAGCCTTTAATTCAGAAGGGACATTGGAGTTTTTAGCAAAGTTAGTCATAAATTCGTCTTTTTCGGCGGTGGCGCCGGCGAGCAAAGCGTCGATATCTACCCCGGCGACAGCGAGCGGCAAAAGCCCTACGGCAGTAAGGACGGAGTAGCGGCCGCCGATATTATCAGGAACGACAAAAGTTTCGTAGCCGTTTTCCTTAGCCTCGTCGTGAAGCGCGCCAGACTTGGCATCTGTAGTGGCAAAAATACGGCTCCTTACTCTATCTTCATCTTTATAGCGTGCTTTTAATTTCTGCTTAAAAGTCTCAAAAGCGAGCGACGGCTCTAAAGTGGTACCAGATTTTGAGATGACATTGACGGAAAAATCTTTGCCCTCAATTTCGTTTAAGACTTTGTTTAATGATTTCTCGCTTAAGTTGTTTCCGGCATAGAGAATCTTGGTTTTAGAGCTAGGGGCGAGCGCATCAATGATGGCCTTGTGGCCAAGGTAGGAACCGCCGATGCCGATACAGACGAGATATCCAGAGTTCTGGTTGATTTTTGCTGCGGTCTTTTTAATCTTTTCAAGCTCGGTTTGATAGACCGGGACAGAGAACCAGCCCGCCATCGGGTCCTCGCGGAGCTCGGAAACGGCGGCTTTGGCCGGGTTTAAATCTAGGTTTATAGTTTCATCTTGCCCTTCTGGGCTAGTCGCGTGAAATCTAAGCATAACTGTTTTAATTATAACACAACTCTTTAAGATATGGTATAATTATATAAGTCCCCGTGTGGCGGAATTGGTAGACGCGCTAGCTTCAGGTGCTAGTGCCCGGAAGGGTGTGCTAGTTCGAGTCTAGTCGCGGGGACCATTTTTTTTCTTGCTTTTTTACCATAAATTTGATATAATAGAGATACTAATTACACTTGTATTATCGTGGGATAATGCCGTAGCCAATTCGCCGATTCTTATGCGAATGACAGGCTCAAAAATTAAGAAAAAGGAGTTTAATGAACGAACAAGAAAAAGCCAGGCGCGAACGCCTAATGAAAATGAGCGCAGAGCGCCTACCAGACATCCGCAAGAAGTTTGAAGAGGCGCAAAATCGCAACTTCAACAGTAATTTTGCCCCCGGTGGCAAAGATGCCAAGCTTGTTAAGGCAAAAAAGTCCGCCAAAAAAGCGGGCAAAAAGCAGGCAAAGCAGCCCAAGCAGCCGGCCGAAAAGCCTCTAAAGGTCAATCTTTCCGTTTCTACACGCAAAGGCGAGATGGTCCATCATCAGCGGATGCTATCGCAAGATGTCAACGCCCAGGCTACTCAGCATATTATCGGCGTGCCGGTCAACAAATCTAAATATAATGGCTACGATGGTCGCCAAGTCACAAACGCGATGCTAAAGAAAGCCCGCCCAGACCCAGAGGCGGTCCGCATTATCCCGATGGGTGGTGTTGGCGAGTTTGGTATTGGTAAAAATATGACTATCATTGAATACAAATCTGAGATGATTATTATTGATATGGGTGTTCTCTTTGCTGGCGATGACTATCCCGGTGTAAACTATCTTATTCCCGATATTAAATATCTTGAAGATAACCGCGACAAGGTCAAAGCCATCTGCTTTACTCACGCCCACCTTGATCACATCGGCGCTTGCCGCCATCTTTTGCCGAAGTTTAACCCTACTACCCCGATTTATGGCACCGATTTTACTCTTGGTATGATCAAAAAGCAGATGTCCGAACTAGAGGACGTGCCAGAAATGAACTATTGCCCAGTAGACCCATTCAAGCACGAGATTATCAAGGTTTCTGAACATCTTTCGGTAGAGTTTATCCATATGCTTCATTCCATCCCTGGTAATACCGCAATTGTCGTGCGTACTCCAAATGGCGTGGTCTATGTTTCTGGGGACTGGCGCGCCGAGTCCAAGCCACTTGGTCGCCAAGCGGACTACGAACGCATTGACGAAATTGTCAAAAACGAGGGCATTGATTTGATGTTAAACGAGTCTACCAACATTGACTCCCCTGGCCATCACCCACACACCGAGTTTGATATCGGCGAAAGCTTTGGAAAAGTGATGGATTATTACGGCAATGGCCGCATCATCATCTCTTGCTTCTCGTCTCAAATTTCTCGTATCGAGCTCGCCCTCCAAGAGGCAGCCAAGCGCGGGCGCAAAGTCGCCTTCTCTGGCTTCTCAATGATCAACAACGTAGAGGTGGCGCTTCGTTCTAGGTGTATCAAAGTACCAAAAGACACCATCGTCAAGATGGAGGACGTGGTCAAATTGCCAGATGACAAAGTCACGATTATCTGTACCGGCTCTCAGGGCGAGTTGAACGCCGTTCTAAACCGTATGGTCACCGGCGCGCATAAATATATCAAGATTAAGCCTACAGATGTGGTAGTGTTTTCTTCAAACCCGATTCCAGGCAACGAGCCACACGTTGTTTCCACGGTAGATGGTCTACTCCGCGAGGGCTCCCAGGTGATTCAAAACGGCAAGACCCATCTCAATTCTATCGGGCCACTCCACCTTTCTGGCCATGCTTATTATGAAGACCACGTTGAATTCGTGGAGAGATTACATCCGTTAAATTATATCCCATATCACGGTGAGTTTTACATGCTCGAGCACAACGCCGAGATGGCCGACAATGTGCTTGGTATCCCGCGCGAGCGGATTCTCGTGATGGACGATGGTGATGTTGTAGAACTTACAAAGGACAAGCTCGTACGCAAGAATGGCCGTGTCCACGCTGGCAATTTGCTCTATGATGATGCAGACCAGCAGGTCCACGAAGCAGTAGTAAAAGACCGCATCCATATCTCACGCGAGGGTATTTTCGTGATTGTGCTTTCTATGAGTAAAAAGACCGGCCGTCTGATTAAGACCCCAGATATCATTTCGCGCGCGTTTATTTACCTTGATAACTCCGAGGAGCTGATTGGTAAAATTCGCCACTATCTGCGAATGAAAATTGAAAAATCTATTTCGGTAGACCCAGAACTAAAAGAGCTGAAAGACGAAATTAAAGAAGACGTCACTCATATTCTCTTTGATGCTACCGGCCACACGCCAATCGTGATTCCGGTGATTAACAAAGTTTAGTGCTTATGCTATAATAAGCATATGGACGAATCACAGATTCAGTTTAATCGGCGTAACAACGAAGAAGAATCAACGCGGATGCGGGCGCGGGTGCTTGGTTTTCCGTATCTTGATACGCGCAATTTCGAGCAGAACATTCCGCTGGTAGAAGAGCTTCTTGATGTCGACCAAATGCACAGAGATTACATTCTGCCACTCCAGAAAGGCGGTGGGGCAGAGCATTACCAGTTTATGATTACCGCCCAGACGCCAAAGTCTGTCATCGCGGACATCCGCCGCGAATACGAGGAGCAAGGCGAGCGCGCAGATTTCTTCCTAATTTCTGGTTCGGCCTACAAGGCCTTTATGCTCCGTTACGACCCGCCGGTAGAGACGGTTTACGATGATATTGAGATTGCTAAAGAGGGTGACTCCGAGACGATAGAGTCCGTTTCTAAAACTCTAAACGAAGTCAGCACAGACAAAGTTTTTGATTTTCTACTAGACCAGGCAGACAAATTAGGCGCGAGCGACATTCACATTGAGAACATGCGCGACAAAATCCGCATCCGGATGCGTGTAGACGGTATTTTACACCCGGTGGCCGATATTAACAGAGACCGTTACCGTATCTTTATGGGCGAGCTTTCCTCGTGCGCGGGCATCTCTACCGCCGCCAAGACGGCGCAGTCCGGGCATATGCAAAAAGATATTGAGCGAGACGGCAAGAGCCACCTTTTAAACATTCGTGTGGAAACTGTCCCGACGATGTATGGCCAAGACGCGGTTTTAAGGTTATTCAACTTTGATGAAACTTTGCTGAATCTGGATCTTTTGGGGCTTTCTGAAGATGAAAGAGCCGAGATTGACGAAGTGATTTCCCACCCGCGCGGTCTAGTCCTGATGGTTGGCCCGACCGGCTCTGGTAAATCTACCACGCTCTATTCAATTTTGAACGCGTTAAATTCTACGGATAGAAAGATTATCACTCTTGAGGACCCGATTGAATACGGTATCACTGGTATTACCCAGATTCCAATCGACACTACTGGTGGCCAAGAGTTTGCAGACGGGCTGCGTAGCGTCCTTCGCCTAGACCCAGACGTAGTAATGGTGGGCGAGATTCGCGACACCGACACCGCGCGCACGGCGATTCAGGCCTCTATTACGGGACACTTGGTGCTTTCTTCGTTCCACGCGAATTCTACCTCCGCTGCTTTCTCGCGTATGATTGATATGATTGGCCAAAACCCGATTTTCTCCAGCTCGGTGCGACTAGTGATGGCGCAGAGATTGGTGCGCAAGCTGGCCGAAAACAAGGAAATGTACCGCCCAGACGAGCCGACGCGGCGTTACATTGAGAAGGTGTTTGAAGGCGTACCAGAAAAAGTGATGCGCGACCACAACATAGACCTAAACGACATCACTCTCTGCCGGCCGGTGATTTCAGACCAATACCCGTTTGGCTACAAGGGGCGCACGGTGATTATGGAGCAGATGGTCGTGACCGACGAAATCGCTTCCTTCATCCGTGGCGACGTAAAAGACATTAACACCAAGACGATTGAAGACACTGCCAGAGCCTCCGGCCTCCTCACTCTGGAGCAAAAGGGCGTCCTTGCCGCCCTCCGTGGCGAAACCACACTAGAGGAAGTCGCGCGGGTTATTTAGGGTTTAGTAGAATTCAAAGTCGCGCCTTGCGGCGCGCTCGAAAAGCCAAACCCCCGGCGCGTTATCGCCCGGGGCTTGTATTTCGTTGGCGCTTGGCGCTGTCCGGATATAACGATCGGTTACGGACATTGTCGCTACTCCAACCCTTTATGTTTCTATTTTAGCATATTTCGCTTAATAAGGGAATACTCATTTTTGCCAAGGACAAGAATCTGTTTAGCCTGATATGAAGCCGGGTCGGTTTTAAAATAAAAACAAATGTCTATAGCTACTCTATTGATATCCCTTTTCGTCAAGCATGCGTTTATTATAATATTATGAGATTGTTTAGCACCCTTGTGGATTGCTTCTATTGTAGTATCACGACTGTTACCATAAAGTGTTTTTATCTCCCAGATTATCCCGCGCCATTCACAATCGGGATTTTTAATGTTTGGTATATGTAACTCTGGCAAAAACTTTACATCACTTCCCATAGATGACAAAATCTTGGCAGCAATTTCTTCACCCTCTTTCTTTTTGTGACAAGGGCTAGGGATAATTTTTCCAATATTCCGCCGATGCGGATAGGGAATAATTTTATAGGGTTGCTTTTTTGCTATCATATCCCCTAGTATATAGCAAATTTTGAAAAACTTACAATCATAACCTTGATGTTTTAAGGGATTTTGCGACGGTCTATAGGGGTTTAGATTGTAAATATTACACACCCAGAGTGGTTATGGTTTAAGAGGATAGAAGGGCGTCCCCGCCGCCCTCCGTGGCGAAACCACACTAGAGGAAGTGGCTAGAGTAATCTAGGGTTGTATAATTTAGACATATGCAGTATAATAAAGGCACGGCAGGTCATATCAAACTAGGATTAGATACAATCCACCGTGCCGATGAGGTAGAAGCCCCGCTTAACGGCGGGTCTTCTTGGTTAAGATGGTGATTTGGAACTTACCAATGTAGATTGTTAAGCCTACTTTCATTTATCCTCCTTTCCAAAGAAGAACCCAGACCAGAGCCTAGTATCCATCTCTCGCAGCCAAGTTCTTAAAAGCCCAGCCCACCTGGGTGACCGGACTAGAGTTAAGCCTCTAACCCCACGTAAAGAGTATATAGCAAATTTGAAAAAACTTACAATCATAACCTTGATGTTTTAAGGAATTTTGCGATGGTTTACAGGGGTTTAGATTGTAAATATTACACACCCAGAGCGGTTATGGTTTAAGTGATAAGCCCCTCCCGCCACTGGGGCGGAAGAAGAGGCTAGAAGAGAGACGGCAGGCAGGAGTGGTATCCCATATACTATAATATACTAGAGGGTAGCCGACTATCCACCGACGCGCTACTATTTTTATGAGTGGTCTTTGGAAGGGCCGGTTATTTATAGTTGGGGGGAGGCGCCCTTGCAAAAACAAGGCTAATACAGATTAGTGCGGCCGCCAAAATCTAAAATTGGCGACCTGCGACCACAAGTCGCCTCTCATTAACACACCTTTCCGATTGTTGGTGATTCTGTGTGGACACTTCGTCGGAAGTTAGCACCTTGTACCACTATCATCGCAGGCTTTACCTACGCCGGCAACTACAATGGCACTTCGCTCAACAACGTCGGCTCCAACGGGAACTATTGGTCCTCCTCTATCTACGATGGTAACAACGGCTACAACCTCAACTTCAATACGTCGAATGTGAACCCCCAGAACAACAACAATAAGAACAACGGGAACGCTGTACGTTGTATAGCTGGTTCCTAGTTCCGGTTTACCCTTTCGCCCCGACTATGCAAATATCCTCTGGATGTTTTTCCCGTTTAAAGGAGGACCAAACATCCTTTTTGGAAGACTGGTATTTATAATCTATCCCAGCTTCTCTCAAAATCCTTTTATTAAGCTTTTCGGCACTCATATACTTTGTATGCCCGACATAAGAAATCATTGAATCAATTCCCTTTTTCCCAGCCTTATAATCTTTCGCCGCCTGCCAATAATTCCCCCGCGTGCGTTTGCTCATAGTCATATAGTTACGATGGACAATCATACCAATAAACGGGCAACCTTTTTCAATTGGCTGCACATAAAATTTATCTGGGTGCATAGTCAACCCCAGGCCAGATAAAAACTTCGGTATGTCATTCCGGAATTTTTCTAGCGCATCGTCTAGCTCATCCCCCGTCACAACCACCACTGCATCATCCACATAGCGCCCATAATATTTGAATTTCATTTTTATTTTCATAAACTGGTCAAACTGGTCTAAATATGTATTGGAAAGCGACTGAGAAGTTAAATTTCCAATGACGATGCCTTGTCCTTCGGGCTGGGAGAAAAGGCTTTTCCTTGCGGGGAGGTTCTTCCATTCTCTAAGGCTTCCTACTCTTTTTACCCCATCCACCGGGTCGTCAAAAATAATTTCAAACCAGAGGTAACGGCAGATTTCATACTCCCAGCCACCTTTTGGATACTGTTTGCCAAGGCCTAGGAGCACCCTTTTAAACAATTTCTGGCGATTCAAACTCATAAAGTACCCCGAGATATCCATTTTTATGACATAAGCCTCTCTTGAGCCGGCTTGGGAACACCTTTCCATAAACTTTTGCAACCTCTGCGCCCCCAGTAAAGTCCCTTTTTTATCGCGACAAGAATAGGAATCATAAATGTAGTGCTTGTCCCACCAAAGCCCATTCATCGCAAATAGAAAATGGTGCACTACTCGATCCCGAAACGGTGCCGCAAAAATCTCGCGGTCCACCGGCTTGTGTATCATAAAGGCCCGGCTCCGTCCTGGCTTATACTGCCGCCTTTTTATATCTTCAGCGAGCTGGATAAGATTTTCCATCGCAAACATTTCAAACTTGTTTTCATCTTCAGTGCGGCATTTTGCCCGCTTTGCCATTTTATACGCCTCATAAAGCGCAAAAAGCAGATCGTTGTCACACTCTGGACATTCATGGAATTGATTTTTAGACCAGCGCTTTCTGACTTTTCTCAACCCTTAAATCCTCCAAACTCTTTTTCGATGTCTTTCATCCCCTCTCTCTTCATTTCATGGATGATTTGGGTTCTGGTTTTTGAAATAAAGTACATTATTTCAAACATTTTCTTCTCGGTGATATTAGTTCTCAAGCTATCTAGCGCATAACAAAGTCCGTTTACCGTTTCAATATCATCCATCGCATCATAGAGATAGGCCTTTGCATCACTTTTCATATCACGCGCCATCTTTGTGTATTTTACAACCATCATGATGACAGTCTGAGCGAGTTGGTCACCTATTAGTTCCCTGGTGGCTCCGTCCATTTTCCTAACCTCCCAAAAGACGGAATGTTGCAATTCCTTGATATCCTCAAGCAGATTTGGCATCAGTTTGTGTGGCAAAGCCATCTTTCCGGCTCTCTCTGTGATAGTGTCATTCTCAGACCGTAGCAAATTATATTGGTCGGCCGTATATGGCTCTTTCAAAAGGTATGTGCGGATCTCGTCCTTTTCTTCAATGAGAGAAATACCAATCGCCTTCAGTTTCTCGGTCATATTCTCAATGTTAGGGATAGAGGCTACACACTCGACTTTGAACTCGTAGTCGTCATCTTCTCGTAGCTGGATGTTGGATTTTATCCTTGGGGCAATATCCGTCGTGAGGTAGACTGCGGATTTATTTACGGCCTTCCACCAATTTTTGCTTCCATGGAACAAAATCAGCTTGGTGTAATTCTTCTTTTCACGAGAGACTACCAGACGCTTGCGTTCATAGTACCTTAACTTATTGCGTTCGCTCTGCAACAACTCCTCACTATCCTTGGCAGATTTCTTGGTTGCCATATTACTCCTTCTTTTTTATTATTATACACCTTTTGTCGCTCTTTTGGAGCGACAAAAGTATGCCAGCCCAGCCCTATGGGGCTGGACTGGCTGACAAGCCCTACAAACTTCCAAGAGTTCATGGCTCCACTCGGCTACGCCAAAAGGGAAAGCGTAGCGGATTTTTCGCAAGAAGAGCAAGATAGTTTCCAAAGGGGCGAAAGGGTAAACCGGAACTAGGAACCAGCTATACAACGTACAGCGAACCCGACGTACTTATTGCTGTAGCTCTGGGGGTACACATTCGACGTACTGAAGTAGAGGCCGTAGCCGTTGTTACCATCGTAGATAGAG
>CAZKNA010000006.1:0-27092 GCA_964554175.1 uncultured Candidatus Saccharibacteria bacterium
CTCGAACCCTCGACACTCTGCTTAAGAGGCAGATGCTCTAACCAGCTGAGCTACCAGCCCTCACCGTGCGTTATTAGTACGCATTAGTTATTATAACACTTCTTAGGGAAAAATGGAAGAGGGAAATCGAAATCTAGTCTCCAGCATCAATATCCAGAGTAATATTAACCTTGTAGCCTGGGTATTTTTGCTTGACTTCGTCGTAAATTTCGGCGTAGAGCGCTTCGCGGTCTTTGACATTAAAATCGATAATAATATCAAAAGTTATGCTGTGGCTTTCTGGGTCGAGATAGAATCCGTGCATTTGTAAAACGCCGGCGTGCGAGAAAACCATTTCCTTAATCGCTTCACGCGCCATAATAATATCTTCATCCTTAGTATTGACAGAATAAACTCCAATCGTGTGTAAAATCACCCCGTATTTTTTAAATACATTCTTTGAAATTCGGCGAGAAATTCGGTCGACGTCGGCAACCGTCAAAGTATCTTCAACTTCTATATGAACGGAGCCAAGATATCTGTCTGGGCCATAATCGTGCAAGACTAAATCAAACGCGCCTTCGACTTCCGACTCGCGCGTGACTTCTTTTTTAATCTTTTTGGAAAGTTTACTTTCGATGCGCATACCGAGCATATTATTAATCGACTCTTTGATAAGTTTGATGCCGGAATAAATAATAAACAGTGCTAGTAAAATACCAATATAAGCCTCGAGACTGACGTGGAAAATCATGTGGATAACCGCAGAGGCGAGCACCGAAGTCGTCAAGACCGCGTCGCTGAAGGCGTCCGTGCCGCTGGCGATGAGCGCAGTAGAATTGGCTAGGCGTCCTTTGCGTTTGACATATACTCCAAGCGCCAACTTTATCACAATGGCGGCTCCCAACACAACTAGTGTGACTGCATTATATTCTGTAGCTTCAGGAAAAATTATTTTCTCAATCGATTCGACCAAGGCTGTAATACCGGCATAGAGAACCAACGATGAAACAATAAAAGCCGTCATGTATTCTATGCGCCCGTAGCCGTAAGGGTGCTCGCGATCCGGGGCTTTGTTGGCAAATTTCGCGCCAACAATAGTGACAATATTAGAAAGCGCGTCGCTAAGATTGTTAATCGCATCAGTGACAATTGCGATTGAATTTGAAAGTAGGCCAACTGTGGCTTTGAAACCAGCCAAAACGAGGTTGGCTAAAATGCCAATAATGCTGGTTCTAACGATGATTTTTTCTCTAGAAATGGCCATTTTTACCCTTTGAGATATTATACCATAATTGTAGTATAATATAGATATGAAAAAAGTTGTCACTATCCTGCTGGTTTTAATGGCTTTGGCGGGTGGGGCGGTGACGGTTTTTGTGTGGAAGCCGTGGGCGCAGAGTGGCACGAGCGAACAAGGACAGTCGCAAAACTCTGAGCCGGAAGTAGATAAAATTCAAGAAAAATTAGACGCGATGAGTCTGGACGAAAAAGTTTCGCAAATGATAATTCCCCAGGCGCCACGGGCGACGTCTTTTGAAGCGGTAAGCGAAAAATTGGAAACTGCGCCGTATGGTGGATACATTCTGATGGGCGAAAATTATCGCACGCTTAAAAAGACGCGCGAGTTTATCGAAAAAATGCAAAGTATGGCGAAGACTCCGCTTATTATCACGACTGACCAGGAAGGCGGTTCAGTTCAACGTGTCCAGAGCATTACTAACGTTCAGGCAACTGATATTCCTTTTATGTGGCAAGTTGGGCAGACTGGCGACACGACGAAGGCGAAAACTATCGGGCGCGTGATGGCGGAAGAAATGCGCACTATTGGCATTAATGTTGACAATGCGCCGGACGCAGATGTTTATTCAAACCCATACAACACTGTGATTGGGCAGCGAAGCTTTTCGTCTGACCCGGAGGTAGTTTCTAAAATGTCGCTTGCATTGGCAAACGGCCTGGAGGAAAATGGTGTGGTAGCGACTTATAAACATTTCCCGGGACATGGTAACACTGCGACAGATTCTCATTCGGCTCTGCCAGTTATTGAATCGACACGTGCAGAGCTGGACGCGACCGACCTCGTACCGTTTAAAAACGCGATCAAAAACGGCGCCAAAATAATTATGGTCGGGCACATTGCTTTGCCGAATGTGACGGGTGACAATACTCCAGCTTCGCTTTCTAAAAAACTCACGACCGACCTGCTTAGAAACGAACTTGGTTTTAAAGGTCTAGTTGTGACCGACGGTCTGAACATGGGTGCTTTAACTTCGAATTATGAAGACGCAGAAATCTACCAAATGGCGGTGGAAGCGGGAGCAGATTTGTTGGTCTTGCCTACCGACCCAGAACTAGCAGTGCAAGTGATAAAAGAAAATGTTGATGAAAAAAGAATTGATGAATCGGTCTACCGGATTCTTAGTTTCAAAGAAAAATACCTTTCTGATTATACTTATCTCGATGCTTCGTATTTTGGCAGTGATGAACATAAGGAGGCTGTGGCGCTATGAAACTTTTGCTCCATACTTGTTGCGCCCCATGTAGCGTCTACTGCGTGAAAACCTTGCGCGAGGAAGGAATTGAGCCGACGCTTTTTTGGTATAATCCCAACATACATCCGTACCAAGAATACAAAATGCGGCGAGATTGCCTAAAATCTTATGCCGCGGAAATTGGCGCGGAATTAATTCTAGATGATGCTTATGGTTTGGACGAGTTCGTTTGCAACGTAAATGCAAAGGCCGGTAATTTGGAAAATCGGTGCGAGAAATATTGCTACCCGCTGCGGCTAAGACGTGTTTTTGATTATGCTAAAGAAGGAGGCTTCGATGCGGTCTCCACGACGCTTCTATATAGTATCTACCAGAAGCATGATTTTATTATTGAAATTATGGAGGCACTGGCCGAGGACTATGGAATTACTTTTCTCTACCGTGATTTTCGCGAGGGTTGGAAAGAAGGCCAGGAAACGGCGCGGGCTGTAGGGCTTTATATGCAGAAATATTGCGGGTGCGTTTATTCGGAAGAGGAAGCCTTTATTGGACGTGAGCTTTCGCGGAAATTAAAAAAAGCCGGCATCAAGCCGACAAATGAGAATGTACGGAAAATTATTGAGCAAAACAAAATTGATGGCTTCTACGGTGGTACACCCTGAGGGATTTGAACCCACGACCTTCTGTTCCGAAGACAGACGCTCTAATCCGCTGAGCTAAGGGTGCGACTTCACGCTATGCGCCTATATATTATATCATATTTTTACTATTCTGTAAGCTCGGCGACAATGGGGAAAACGCAGTGCTCGGTGTAGCCGCCGTCTACAGTCATCGCAGTGACGATAACTTTTTCGCCGGCGTGGACGGAAACGGTAGCAGTATTGCCAGTGCCATCGTAAACGACGCTGGCCGAGCTAGTAGTAGACCAGATAATGTTTTGGTTTTCGGCGTTAAACGGAAGTACTGTTGCCTTTAAGACAATGAGATTGCCAGCGGCTGCTTCAGCAGGGCAACCGGAGATAGAAGTGATACCAGTAGCCTTGACTGGCTCTGAAACTTTGGGGGTAGTTTCCTTTTCGGTAGATTTAGAGTTGGAGGAAGACTCGGACGAACTTTTAGCTTTCTTTTCTTTAGCTTCCTGATCTTCCTTTTCCTCTTTCTCGCGCTCTTCTTTTGCCTTTTTTTCTTGCTCTTCGCGTTCTTTTTCCTCTTCCTCGCGCTTCTTGTCTTCCTCGGTCTTGGCGTGGCAAGTCTTTTTCTCGTTACCCTCATCGTCAGTAATGGTATCGCAAATAATTTCAACGCCAGCGTCGGTATTTTCGGTGCTTAAATTAAATTTGCCCTGAGTAAAAACGGTTTTTGTGGGGTTTACTAGGAAAGTGCTCTCGGTGGCCGCGGCAGCGGTATTTTCCTGAGTTTCCTCGTGGGTGAAAATACGCTGAATCGTGCCAGTAAAGAATCCAATCGCAATCAAAAGCGCAACACCAGCGGCGATAAGCGGAACGTGATTCTTAATCGCAGAGGTTAGGCTCTCGCGGAAAGTCTCGTCTTCATCATAATCCTCCGGCAATTTCATCGGCTTTTCGCGCTTGAAAACCAGCGGCTCTTCCAGCTCTTCTTTGAGTTTTTCAATTTTCGGGGTCTTTTTAAGACGAGAAAGGTCTGAATCACGCGAGATTCCAGCGCGCGACTTCTTGAGATGAAAACTCCTCCTTTTCGGTTTCTCGTCAAATCTCATTACTTTTATTTTAGCATAAACTGAACGAAATTACTAGGGATTTTATAGAGTTTATGGTAAACTAGAATTATGTGGTGGCAGATTGTTCTACTTGTTATTGGCTTTGTACTATTGATAAAGGGCGCGGATATTTTTGTTGATGGCGCCTCTTCTACCGCGGCAAATTTTAAAGTGTCAAAAATGCTAATTGGCTTAACCATCATCGCGTTCGGCACGAGCGCGCCAGAGTTTGCGGTGTCAATGCAGGCGCTAGCAAATGGTAGTACTGATATGGTGCTGGGGAACGTGATTGGCAGTAACATTATTAATATCCTTTTGATTCTTGGGCTGGCGGCGCTGATTAGACCAATCCGGGTGAAGGCAAACACAATCTGTAAAGAACTGCCAATATGTCTTTTAGTCTCGGTGCTTTTAGTAGTGCTATTCCTGGACATACAAATTTCGGGCGGAAGCGAAAATATTATTTCGCGGTCTGATGGAATTGCGATTATTTTGTTCTTCCTAGTATTCCTTTATTATTTGATTGCGCTGGCGCGGAGGAAGCGTAGTAATAAGAAAGCGGAAAAAGCAAAATTTAAAATTTCGGTTTCACTAATTTTGGTGGCGCTTGGGATTGCTGGGGTTATTATCGGTAGTAATTTAATCGTAAACTCCGCGACAACCATCGCGACCGATATTGGGATTTCAGAAAGAGTGATTGCGATGACCGTAATCGCGCTTGGCACTTCCCTACCAGAGCTCGTGACGACCTTGACCGCGGCCAGAAAGGGCGAGGCGGAGCTGGCAGTTGGCAACATTATTGGGAGCAACATTTTTAATATTTGTATGGTGCTGGGGGTGCCGGTAGCGCTGTTTGGCAAAGTGACGCCGGGTAGTTTCCAAGTAGTAGATTTAGTGATGCTGGTTGTGTCGGCGGTGATTTTGTTTATTTTTGCGACGACGAAACGAAAGATTTCACGGCGCGAGGGCGCGCTGATGCTTTTAACTTTTGTGGCTTATTATGCGGTGGTTTTAATCGGGATGAATGCTTGAGATAAAAATAAATCGCAAGAATTGGGAGGTAGAGGGTAAAAACAAGTGGGTTGTTTTTGTCGATAGTGATAAGAAAAGAGGTCTGTTCGGCGAGAAAAGAAGCGGTGTTAATATGATACTGGACGAGAAGGTGAGTGGCGAGAGCGGTGACGGGATTTGGCAGAATGCCCGTGAGAAAAGTCATTAGCATGGTAAGGGCGAGAGTTGGGGAGATGAGGAGGTTAGCAAGGAGAGAAATAAGCGACATCTGGCCGAAATAAAAGAGCGTGAGTGGCGCAGTGAGCAGTGTGGCAGAAAGCGAGGCGAGAAGCAATGAGGCAAGAGTGGAAGGTTTTTTATCTGGGCCATAGAAATAGATTTCGAGGGCGGGCGCGAGAAGGAGGATGGCGGCAAAGGAGGCAAAAGAGAGGAGCCAGGAGAGATTTAGTGGGTAGGTTGGGTTGATAAAAATAGTAATGGTGGCAGCGTAAAGAATGAGGCGGCCAGGTTTTAAATCACGGCCAAAATATGCTGTGAGCAAACTAAGCATTGCGACAAGCCCGGCGCGGAGAGCGCTGGGTGTCAGACCAATAATACCAACAAAAAGTGCCACTGCGGCAAGGCCGGCCAGAAGACCAGCAAAGCGCGAGATTTTGGCAAAAGATTTCTTGGCAAATTTTAAGATGATGCCAAGGTGGGCGCCGGAGGCAACAATCAGATGCGTTAACCCAACAGCTGCGATAGTTTCTTTTAGGGTTTTATTGAGCTCGGATTTGTCGCCGAGGAGGTAGCCGAGAGCAAGACCTTCAGATTCATCTGGAAGAGCAGACTTGATGCGCTTTTTAAAATCGGTTTTAAAATCTATGAGAACTGGCTCGGCGTTTTCAGTTTCTTCTGGTTTCTTAATAAGGCCAGTAGCGAGCGCAAAAATATCTAGCGCAATGACTACCACGCAGAAAATTATTGGCAAAGCGGAAATGTGAAGTTTTTTAGATTTCAAGGCTGATTCCTTTCTTCAAAAGTCCTCTTGATTTTTTAGGCTTTTTTGATATAATAGAGTTACATTTTTACTGGACATTGTGCCAGTAGCCCCCATCCGAAAGGATGTGGGGAAGATTTTTTATATAAATACTGTGTCAATATACAGATTTCTCAGGCCTTCTTTTATAGATTCATAATCCCCTTTATTAATTTTGTCTTTTTTAGAGATAAGCCTGAACGAGCTCATAATCTTCACTTGAGATAAAATCGCTATTCTATTTCTAGTAGTCAAAGTTATTTTGACGTACCAAGTTCCTTTTTTATTTTGGGTAGATATCGGGACCGCTAAAAAAGAATCCTTGCTAAGTTTTTTATAAATCAGGACTGGACGGGCAAAAGCCTCTTTTTTACCATTTATCTCTGTACCTATATTTTGCCCAACATTACACCACCAAATTTCTCCCTGTTTGAAGTATTTAGATTCCCTTTTGAAGTGTACTTTTATTTTTACTTCATTCCAGTCGTAAAATATTTTTACATAATTGCTCTTCATAAAAACTCCTTTTTTAAACATCAAAAAAATGTCCGAATGGACAAAGTCCATTGTAGCACGCTCTTCAGAAAAACACCAGCACTAGCTTTTTCAACAGGGGCCAAAACGCTTAATAGTGCTTATGGCTAAGGGCAAAAATGAGGGTTTAAGAAATACAATTTTACAACACTTTAGTTTGCCAAGAATAGTGTTTCGCGAAGCGAGCCCTTTAGACCGCGTTCGTCTACGGCTCTGGCGACGCCCGGAAGAGAGGGGTTATTGTAATCGTGGACGAGGAGAATCGCATCTTTTGAGAGGCGCGGAAGAACAAGGTCTAAAGAAGTTTTGATGGAACTGTAAAGGTCGCCGTCTAGGAAAGCGAAGGCGATTTTTTCCGGGAGATCGCCTGGATGAGCTGGGTTGATGGAGCCGTTCGGAAGCCGACTGCCCGAATCCAAATCTTCAAAGAAGGCTTTTTTGATTTTGGGAACTGGCAGCCCGGCTTTTTTGAACTTTAAAACCACTTCTTTTTTAGTGACGAGAAGTTCCCCTTTCTTGAAACCATCGCCCGCGACGGAGGCATCCTCGCGAGTTCTTTCTGGCAAGCCTTCAAAAGAATCATAAAGAAAAAGTCGGCGATCAAAACCATTTTTCAAAAGTAATTTTTGGAGTAAGATTGAAGTGTCTCCTTTATAGCAGCCAAGTTCAACAAAATCACCCTCAACTTTTAAGGCCTTTTCGGCGAGGTCGAGGATGATTTCGGTTTCTTTAGCTGATACTTGCTCCACTATTTCTCCATCAGAAGAGCGGCGCGGCGAAGCATTTCTTCAAATTCGTCGGTCCGGATGACCCAGATTGGTTTGGAACCGTCAGCGGCGATGTTAACATGGCGCTCGTCAAAATCGCCAACGTTCTTTTCATCATCAAGAGAGAAGCCAAGGTAATTTAACTTCTGAGTGACGGTGCGGCGGATCTCGTCGGAGCGCTCGCCGATGGTCGCGGTAAAGACGATGGCGTCAACACCACCAAGTGAAGCAGCCATCTGGCCGATACAACTCTGGACGCGGTAGACGTACATCGCGTGGGCGAAAGTTCCCTTTTTATCACCTTCGTCGCGGAGCCTCAAAATCTCGCGCATATCGTCGGACTGGCCAGAAACGCCAAGAAGGCCACATTCTTTGTTGAGATACTTCTCGATAGATTCGTCGGACTCGTAGCCGAGCTGGCGCTTTAAGGCAAGGGCCGCGGCTGGGTCCATATCGCCACAACGAGTAGCCATCAAAAGACCGCCGATTGGGGAGTAGCCCATGGTAGTATCAAGGGATTTGCCTTCAAAAACGGCCGTGAGTGAAGAACCGGAGCCAAGGTGACAGACAATTAACTTCTCTGGAAGAATGTCTTGCTCTTTCATATAATTAACAATTGAACCGATAGAGAGACCGTGGTAGCCAAATTTCTTGATGTCAGCCTTGTCGGCAAGGTCGGTATCAAAACCATAATACTTCATTAAATCTGGGCGGTCATTATGGAAGGAAGTATCAGAAATCGCAAGAATTGGGGTGTCTTTGAAGCTTTTGACAAAGTGTTCAATCTCGCCAGCGACAACCGGAACGTGAAGCGGGGCGCGCTTTTTGCCTTTCTCGAGAGCCTTTAAGTATTCTTCATCGACAATGTGGTCTTTAGTAAAGTATTCGCCAGGGCAAGCCACACGAGCGAGAATCGCATCAATCTTGGCCATACCGCCAAGGTAACCTTCTTCAGTCAAGATGCGGTTGATGTTGGCAACGGTAGAGGTGAGTTCTTTGAAAGTCTGCTTTAAGACTTTCTTGGAACCATCAGCTTTCTTGAGTGTGCAGATGATCTCCTTGCCTTCAAATTCAAAGTGGAGCGAGCAGACAAGTTCAGTGCCTTTGTAGAGAGCATACTTGCGTGAGCTGCTACCAGGGTTGGTAATCAAAATTAGTTTGTTTTTATCCATATTACTCCTTATAGGTGTAATTATACCATAAAATCTTAAAATATGGTAAAATATGTCTTATGAAACAGTATATCAAGCAAATCAATCTATGCATTAAAGTCATTATTATTACTATTGGGGTGTTGCTTTCGGTGCTTTACCTCGTGCCAGGAACACAATTTTACAAAATCTGGAGTTATGTTGCGACAATCGGCCTAGCATTTGCACCAGAGATTTGGAGACACGTTTTTAAATTGAAGCTGTCGGACGAGACGGAACTAGCATATTATATATTCCTGATTCCGGCGATGATACTGGGGATTGATTTGGACGTTTATAAAACTTGGGCACCACTTGATAAAATTGCCCACTGCGCCTCGGGGATGCTGGCAGCGGTAGTGGCGTGGGAAGTGACAAACCAAGCATTTCCAAAAAAGAAGGCAGCGCCAAAATGGTTTAAATACCTTTTCATGATTTGTTTCGCAGCGATGACGGCGGCGGTTTGGGAATGCTTTGAATATGGGAGCGATAAGTTCTTTGGTACTCATATGCAAGAGCTGATTTCAGTTGGGCTTGATGACACAATGCAAGATATCTTGGTCGCGATTGCCGGCGGTATTGTAACGACCGGGTTTATCGGACTTTTGGAGCTCCCAGGCTCTTCAAAGAAATCTAAATAATTATCTTAAAGAGATGCGGCTTCTAACATAAGCGCGCTTGCCAGCATAAGCGACAAGGGCGATAATCACGAGTGCGATGCCGATAATCATAACTAGGTTGAAAACGGTGAGCTCAATACCAAAGAAGCCGGCAGTATCTGGGGCGACCGCAGCAGCGGTGTCGGTATCGGCGGTGACGGCGGTAGTGGTTGTAGTGGTCGTCACATTTGCGGCGCTGGTCTGAGGAACGGCAGTATCGCCACTACCCATAGAGGTGATTGGCTCGCCATCATAAATCAAGGCAAAGAGAGAGAAATCGCTTGTTTCAAAGGTTACATCACCATTAGCATTTAGGCTAACACCGTCCATAACGCTGATTTCTTCTTTAGATTCTACGTGAAGAATATCAATGACGCGGGAAGAAAGGGCCTCTTTGTATTGGCTCGGTACTGGCAGAGTTACTGTTACGGGGGTAGCGAGAGAGGTAAGATTTACTGAGGAGTTTGAGTCGGCCGCGTCGGTAACGACAAATTTTATATCACTAACCGAGGCGAGATTATCACCAGCAGTTTCTTCAAGTAATGCCTGAAGGACATCTTCGGTGATTTCTGGATCGTCGTTTATCACGATAGAAGCAGAGAGAGTGTGACCTTGTTTGGCCGAATTGAGAAGTTGAGCGATTTTGCGACCATTCTCAGAGGAAGTATCTGGGTCTTCGGCAGCCGCATTAAGAGTCTTGATGAGCGCGGTCCTGATGCTCTCATTAGAGCCGGTTATTTTAGAGGTGTCAAGAGAACTACTGCTGACGGAGCTACTACCAGTAGAATCGGTTCCAACAGCTTTCACAACATCTTTAATTCCTAGGCCAGCAATCGCGAACGCGAGGCCCAGGGCAAAAATCCCTTTTCTCATTATTCTCCTCTCTCTATTAAAATATAACCTTAAGTACTATATGTTATTATAGTCCTTAAGGTTATATTAGTCAAGCGATTATTGTTTATTCTACAACTTCGCCTTCAACGGCTTCGTCGTCGCCTTTTTTGTCCTCTTTTTTATCATCAGACTTGGGAGCTTCTTGTTGGTACATCTTTGCGCCGATTGGCATAATCTTATTTGAAAGCTCTTTAGCGGCGGCTTCGAGTTTGTCTTTGTCAGCATCCTTATCGTTCAAGACTTCTTTAGCCTCTTTGACGGCTTCCTCGATGGTCCTTTTATCGTCATCACTGATTTTATCTTTGTACTCGTCTGGCATCTTTTCAGCCTGGTAAACAGCGTTTTCAAGCTGATTTCTAGCATCAACAGACTCACGTTTCTTCTTATCTTCTTCAGCGTGGGCCTCAGCCTCGGCACGAGCCTTTTCAATATCTTCTTTGCTCATATTGCCAGAGTTTTGAATCGTAATGGACTGCTCTTTGCCAGTTCCCTTGTCTTTGGCGGTAACATTTAAAATCCCGTTCGCATCAAGGTTAAAGGTAACCTCGATTTGTGGGACACCACGTGGAGCTGGAGCAATACCGTCTAAGATGAACTTGCCAAGAGATTTGTTGTCGCTAGCGAATTCGCGCTCGCCCTGAAGGACGTGAATCTCTACGGACGGCTGGTTGTCGGCAGCGGTAGAGAAGACCTCAGATTTACTGGTCGGGATAGTGGTATTTCTCTCAATTAGCTTGGTGCTAACACCGCCCATAGTTTCAATACCAAGAGAAAGCGGAGTTACATCTAGGAGTAGAACGTCCTTGACATCGCCCTGGAGGACACCACCTTGGATGGCGGCGCCAACGGCAACGACCTCGTCTGGGTTAACACCTTGCATTGGGTCCTTGCCAAAGAATTTCTTGACGCGTTCAACGACAGCTGGCATGCGAGTCATACCACCGACCATCACGACCTCATCGATATCCTTGGCTTCAAGTTTAGCATCTTTCAAGGCTTTCTTAACTGGCTCTTCGAGACGATCGAGGAGCGGAGAAACTAGCTCTTCGAGTTTCGCTCTAGTTAAAGTATGTTCAAAGTGCTTTGGGCCATCTTCGTCGGCGGTGAGGAATGGAAGGTTGATATCAGTAGAAGTGGCACTGGATAGCTCCTTCTTGGCTTTTTCAGCTTCGTCCTTGATGCGTTGCATGGCGGCGGCATCATCTTTAATATCAATGCCGGATTCTTTCTTGAATTCATCAAGGAGATAATTTACGATGAGGTTATCAAAGTCTTCGCCGCCAAGATGAGTATCACCATTAGTAGATTTGACTTCAAAGACACCATCACCAAGCTCAAGGATGGAAACATCAAATGTACCACCACCAAGGTCGAAGACAACGATTTGCTCGTCTTTCTTGTTTTCTAGACCATAGGCAAGGGCAGCGGCGGTTGGCTCGTTGATGATACGCTTGACTTCAAGGCCAGCGATTTTGCCAGCGTCCTTGGTAGCCTGACGTTGAGAGTCGTCAAAGTAAGCCGGGACAGTAATAATAGCTTCGGTTACCTTTTCACCAAGGAAAGCCTCGGCGTCAGCCTTGATTTTGGAAAGTACCATCGCGGAGATTTCCTCAGGAGTGTATTCCTTGCCGTCCATCTCAACAGCGGCCTGGTTGCCTTTTTTAATAATCTTGTATGGCATAATATCAAGGTCGTGCTGAACTTCCTTATCTTCAAACTTGCGGCCGATTAGACGCTTGATGCCGTAAATTGTATTCTTTGGGTTGGTTACTCTTTGGCGCTGAGCGACTTTACCAACAAGGCGCTCGCCTTTTTTAGTAACAGCAACAACCGATGGGGTGGTGCGGTCACCCTCAGCATTAGTGATAACTTCTGGTTTGCCGGCAACCATATAGGCAAAAGCCGAGTTGGTCGTGCCGAGGTCAATACCGATAATTTTACTCATATATTCTCCTTTCTTAGTTCCTGAGTTCTTTGGCACTCGTTTAAGGCGAGTGCCAGTGCTTATCAGTATTATAGCAAACTAGCAGTCAAAAAGCAAGAGTGCTAAAACAGGGGTGGCTCTATGATTTTTTAAAGCGCTTCTTAATAAATTGCCGAATTTCAACTCGATATTGGAAGATTACAAAAATTAGGCCGGCAGCAATAAGAGCAACAACCGCGCCCGTGGCAGTGAAAGAGGAAACGGTGCCGGTGTTGGGTACGTCAACCGCATAGTCGGCACCATCGTTGGTTTTCTTTGCGGAAGATTTGGAATTAGATTTGGTGCTACTTTCAGTAGAACTGGTAGTATCCTTTTTACAACGATTAGTTTCGGGGTTTCGGATTTGACCCTCGGCACAAGCCTTGTAACACTTCCCTGCCGATTCGACGTATTCATACCCCTCTTTACAAGTCGTGCTAGAAGTTTTACTACTTTTTGACCCGGAGGAGTTTTTAGTGGTAGAGCCGGAGCCGGAGCCCAAATTGGTGGTGGCTTCATAGTCAGATTCAACGGCCGCTTTTCTACAGCGGTTAGTTTCGGGGTTTCGTTCCCAGCCATCCGCGCATTCTTTATAACATTTACCAACCGACTCGACATATTCATACCCCTCTTTACAAGTCGTAGCAGCTTCTTGAAAAGATGATGGCTTGGCAGAATTAGAGGCGGAGGAACTTGTACTCTTAGTAGATTTAGAAGCTTCCGCTTTTACTTCTGTTTTTAACTCTTCTTTGGGCGCTTCTTTAGTTTCCTCTTTAGGCTCTTCCTTGAGTTCTTCTTTAATTTCTTCTTTGGGCTCTCCTTTTGATTCTTCGGCACGAACTTTACGGCAGCGGTTAGTTTCGGAATTGCGTTCCCAGCCATCTTGGCATTTTTTGTAACATTTGCCGACCGACTCGACATACTCGTAACCGTCTTTACAAGTTGGTGGTGAAGACGTGTCGTCCGCAAAAACGTTAGTTGATTTTAAGGGAAGGAGCGTGGCTGAAACAGCCATCAAAATGCTGAGTGCGCAAGGCGCAATTTTCCTAAAATTTTTCATATTTTTATCGTAATACAAATTTTAAAAAAATTACAAACACAACCTTTTTGGAAAACGCCAAGATTGTAAATTTTAATTGGGGTCAAAGTGTTGTAAATAATGTTTTTGGTTCTTCTTATGTTTATATAGTTCTTATGGTATAATTAAGGTAATGAAGGAATTAGTTGATATTTTAATCATTGCTTTCGCAGCCATCACGAATGCTGGACTCCAGCTTGGGGCTGGGACATTGCTTCTGCTTTACAACGAGAGTCTTGGCAAAAAAGTCCGAAAGTCAACACGCGCAGTGACAAGAGGATTCATCGTGGGAGCGTTTCTATTTTCAATATTACTCGTTTCGGCGGCCAGTCTTATGATTCTACTAATTAATAGCCATCCATTTGGCGAAAATGGGTTAACAGTTGCGGCGGGAGCATTGCTTGCTATGTCGATTGTGGCAATTTTTCTATATTATCGTTCTGGGAAAAATACAATGCTCTGGATTCCAGATTTTGTCGCAAAGTATTTTAGAAAGCGGGCCGGTAAGGCTGACACGGGCGCGGAAGGAATCGCACTAGGAATGACAACAGTCCTCGCAGAGTTGCCATTCTCTTTGATGTTGATTATCGTTGCGGCGAATTCGCTACTCAATTTACCACAAGCGGTAATAATTTTAGCAATAGCGAGTTATTCGCTGATTGTGGTTATGCCTTTAGTCATAATGAAAATATTAATTAGAAATGGCAAAAATCTGGCTGATATCCAGAGGTGGCGCGTAAAGAATAAAACTTTCCTAAAGATTTTTACGGGAATTTGCTACATAGCCCTGGCAGCTTTTGTGATTGCTTTTAAAATACTAAAGGACTTAGGATGAAGGTTCTAGAAAAAGCAAAAGCGAGATATAAAAAAGCACGAGCGAAAAGCGAGGCTTTAGAGAAACGAAGCCGCGCCGACAAAAAGCGGGCGCGATTTTCAAAGAAAAAATTGATCACGGAGATTATGTTTGAGGCGAAAGTTTTGAACCGCCATTTTGGGTCGGCGGAAATAATCGCTGAAAAAGTAGCAGATGAAGTAGAGGCCTGGGCAAAGAAACGCACCTTTATTACAGAGGATGACATCACTAGAGTGGCAAGCGAGAAATTGGAAAAATACGATAAAGATTTAGCATATATTTATAAAAATCGTGGTAAAATAATATAAAGATATGGGAAAAAGTTTTGAATATGACACAATTATAATAGGAGGTGGCGCAGCTGGGATAACCGCAGCGCGAAATCTTGCGAAAGCAAAGAAAAAAGTTGCTATTGTTGAGGCTAGGAGGCTCGGTGGGAACAATTTGAATTTCCGCGATATTCCTTATGCTGCGGCTCTAAACTTTGCGCATTTATACGCTGAGGCGATGGCGGGGGTTAGGTTTGGAATTACATCCACAAACTTAAGATATAATTATCCGACTGCTTTGAAAGTCCAGCTTCGGACTGTGGCTAAAGCCGGCGAGAGCTTTTCTAAAAAGGCGCTTGAAGAAGAAGGTATTACTTGTATTGCTGGGCGGGCACATTTTGTTTCGCCAAATGAGATTTCTATACGAAAGAAACTCCCGGCGACCCCGACAGCAGAAGAAGCAAAAGCAGGAACAAATGGCCAGACTTTAAGCGCAGCTAAGTTCATTATTGCGACCGGCTCGGTGCCAAAGGCTTCAGAGATAACTGGCATTGCCGATGTAAAACATTACATTCCTGAGACGATTTTGAGAATTGAAAAACTTCCAAAAAGTCTAATGGTGATTGGCGGTGGCGCGAGTGGTGTTGAAATTGCCGAATACTTTGCCGGGCTTGGGGTAAAAGTCGCCATCATTGAACTTTCAGAAAGATTGCTCCCGCGCGAAGACGAAGAGGTTGGCCAGATTATGTCGGCTTACCTAGAAAAAAAGCTCGGCGTGAAGATTTTAACAAAGACGCGCGCAGTAGCGGCGGAAAACGATGTGACTTGCCCGAAGATAACATTAGCACGAGGCGGTCAGGAGCGGGCAGTAAAGGCCGAGTGCGTTGTAGTGGCAACTGGCTCAAAACCAAACACAGACCTAGGGCTTGAAAATGCGGGCGTGAATTTTGACACTAAAGGCGTTTTCGTAGAGAAAACTCTCCAGACAACAGCTAAACATATCTATGCGGCTGGTGATGTGGTCGGAGGCGACAGCGCAACCGAACTCGCAAATTACGAGGCTGGAGTTGCGACATCAAATATGCTCGGGAAGACTAAGACGATGGTAAATTATGACGGCTTTATCCGGGCGATAAATACGAATCCCCAAGTTGCGACAGTCGGGATGAATGAAGACGATTTGATGAAGCGCGATATAAAATATAACAAGGCTATGTTGCCACTTTCATCGGTGAGCGCTGCGGTAGTTACAGATTTCAAACTTGGATTTATCAAGATGCTTTCAAATTCTCAGGGGAGAATCCTTGGCGCGACGATGATGGCGCCAAATGCGGTCGCTAATCAACACGAAGTCGCGCTTTGTGTTAGCCACGGTCTGTCTGTTGTAGAGATTGCGAGCACGCCGCATCCAAACGGCGAGTGGGGCGAGCTGATTCGCCTGGCCGCGAAGAAATTGGTATAAAAAGAACTTTCTCAAAAGTGCTCTTGACTATGTTGTTTTCTTGGTGTATAATACACTAGTATCTTAACATCGCGGGGTAGAGCAGCCTGGTAGCTCGTTTGGCTCATAACCAAAAGGTCGTTGGTTCAAATCCAACCCCCGCAACCAGATTTAACTGTTGAGATTGAAAATGGACTCACGATATCCCCCTATCGCGAGTCCATTTTTGGTTTTAGTATACAGTGCCATTGTTAGCACAAGTAAGCACTTGGCCGTCATCAGCTGTCTTCCAACAGTTCTTTGCCACCCAAAAATTTTTTTCGATAGATCCATCTCCAGTAATCTGAATCGCAAACTCTGGGTATGGAAAATTGGAATCGACTAAATCAATGCGAGCTTCAACGCGGCGGTAAAGAGTGCTGGCGCGACCGGTTGAATCCACTACAGCCTGAACACCGTTGAAGTTTGCAACATCGCAATTACCATCTGCGTCAAAGCCTTTACAAAGAGTAACTGAAAAATCTAAATCAGGGGTCCCGTATGGAAGTGTAACCCGGAGGAAGAAAGTAGCCTCGGAGCGGAATGGTCCATTGACGTTATCATAGGCAACCGTATTGCCATCATAGGTAGCTGGGAACTGGATAGTGGACCGGCAACGAAAACTATTGTTGTAACCACAAGACACCATCTTAGGGAGAGCATCTGCACCCCTATAGCCGTCTTCATAAGCGGCACCAGTAGCAAGAAAGCTATTTTTATTTGATACTTCCAATAAATCTTTGGCTGTAACAAAGGTACCCACGCCATCAGTGCTATCGGGGCTCTCATTTTTTGCGACGCTATTTTCTGGGTATAAAGTTATCAAGGCGTGGTCAGTGCCACTATTTGTTTCATTATTAATATCGAGCTCTGCCATCGTAAAACTTTTATCCGTTTGGAACAGCTCGGCTGTGATAATAGGTAGATTTTCAGCGGCTTCGGCCTTTTTGTAAAATTTATTCGAGTCTGTTACACTAGTATCCCAGCCTTTTCCGTCACGGTCACTAGCGCTATACCATTGGATTTTTGCCCCAACTACTCCCTCGTAATATTTAGTGTGTAGCGGTATAACACGAACGCGGTCGCTAGTAGTAAGCGTAGAACGATAATCTGGTGATTCCTCTGATATCATAACGCAGGTATAAGCCTGGTTAGTATTGGCATAATCTTCCGAACCTACAGTTTCTTGGATGATTACTTCACCATCGCTATCATCGCGCCCAAGCACATTAGATGTAATGTCACAATTGCCACTATTTATTAACTGACCGTTTGAGTCATACAGAGCTTCATTTTCCTCTACCATTTTAATAGCATTTACGCAGCCAGTTGTATCAAGTTCTGGAGAATCGCCGGATGGGGTGCTTTTGGACGTAAAACCACGGGCAATGCAATCTTTGTACTTAAGTAATGCCAACCTAGCATCTTCTACCCCGGCCATAGCAGAGTCGTATGCCGACTGGGAAAGCTCACTGTTGCTAGATTCTTTAGACTCTGTAATCATAATCTGTGTAAAGCTCAATGTTACTATACCTAGCAAAAGGGTGGTAAAAGCAACAAGGTATAATGAAGCCATACCTTTTTTAGTAGCTAAATTGTGTTCTCTCATAACCTTGCATCTCCCGTCGCGCGTGCGACAAAATTAAATTTATTAACTGAACAATACGTGAAATCTGTAGTGAAATTAACTGGTTTGTCTTGGCAAAAATCTCCCGATAACATAATGTCTACTCCACCGTGAATCGTGCCTAGGATAAATGTACCAGAGAAAAGCGTGTGGCCAGTATTAGCGTGGTAGACGGGCTTGAAAATAGTTAGATCATATATGGCAAGGTCGCCACTTTCTGAAGGCGAGAGGAACTCGGTTGGCTCAGTGCCACCTTGATAAATGTTAGTGTCTTGATCGTGCTCGACACAAACACTTTTACTGTTGTCGCGAACTCGCAAAAGACGAAAAGGTTGGCCATCTTCATTGTAATCTTGTTCAGCACCATTTTCGTCTGTGTATCTATAGATAGCACGTACATTGGCATTATAATAATCTTCCCCTTTATCGCCGCCCGAAACTTGTCTATCTGAATTGAGAGCATAGCCAGTGTTCCAAATATAGCTATATTTGCCAGTACAAAAAGCGCCGTTAACGGGGACTTTTTTGGTATCACCATCAAATTCAATGCCAAGAGTTTTTTCAAAATATACGTCATATTTGAACCCTGTCTTATCAGTTTCAGCTGGTGGACGATAATATGAAGATGATATACTATGGGTGAATTCATCAATTAATTCGCGGCTGGCCGACGTAGCATCTTTGATAGCGATTCCCTTTTGATAAACTTTGATGAGCTGAATTGTAACCGTGCCAATGGCAAGAAGAAGGAAAGACAAGAAAGCCATTGCTAGTGCAAGCTCTAAAATAGTGAAACCCTTTTTTGACTTTATCATATATTACCTCCTGGCGAAGTAACCGATAACGGGTTATATAAGCGGATTACTGTCCCAATAGTGCTAGCAATTCTTTTACCTGGTGCAACCCAGCAGGCATCAATATAGAAATCATAATATTGTGGGACCCCGCTGGTTTCTTCTGGCACGGCAACGACCCAGATTCCTTCAGCCTTCTTGACTACATCAAAAGTTTCGGTTTCAAGCAAAGTAGTTTCCATATCATCATCGGAGCCTTTAGCCGTATATATAACCCGTGGGTACAAAGACGTGCTAGTGAAAATATTTTCTCCTTCTACAGCACTGACTATAGAATTAAGGTAGTAATTATCCTTGCTTTCATCCGACCCAGTTACAACTTTTCTGGTATTTAAAACGAAAGCGTGTGCGTCATAAACATTGTGGTGATCTGGAGAGTAAGTATCATAGAAGTCTGAGCAGGATGTCTTGCCAGAAATAATCGGCAAGTCTTTGAGATCTTCTATAGCGTGACCAATGATAGCTTTCCATAATAGAACATAGGCACTTTTGTCTTCGTCTTGAAATTCATCATCGTTGACATAAGAATCGTGGATGAAGCGCAAAGTTTCGGCCTGAGCGTCTATTTCATTACGGGCTTGAGAAAGTTCTAGTGAAGCTTCGGCGGTAGAGATTCCAGCGTTCATTGCGCCAATCGTTACGGCACAAACGGTGGAGAAAATCACGAAAGCAAAAACTACCTCAAGAAGAGTATCGCCACGTTTTGAGAAAATCTTTTTTAGTAACACGGGTTATCCTCCGAAGCATCTATAAAGACTGCACTCTGGTTCTGACCATTCTTTGAAACTCCAACGTATCTTCTCATATTGTTAAGTGGGAATTGGTTAGTGGCAATACAGAAGCCGCTCTCTTCGCTCTTAAAATCATCCATATAATCATCTAGGCGAAGATTGTAGCTATGGAGATCGCTGCTAGCAGTGGCATAGCTAGTACAACTATAGGACGTTACGGCAGAATTATCATCAGTGGCGCCATATACATATCTTAAGTCAGTCCGGTCATCAAGACTAGCCTGGTAAATTAAAGTTGAGACCTCTCCACTGACAGGCGAACGAACAATCATCAACATACCGACAAAATCATCTGAACTGGTGAGGCCGTGAGAATTATTGTTGCTGGAATATACATTGGCTTCCCAGGGGACGTACGATTTGGATAAACTCCCAGCCGATTTAATTTTGCAAAATGAACTTGATGACGAGTCATCTGGGACAAGAGCAAGGTAATCTAGATGGATAGCTTTAAGCTCTTCGATAATGGTTTTACTGTCTTTAAGCGCGCCGTACTTAATCGCTTGCTGATCTACAGCGTCGCCAACAAGATCAAAAGTGTAAATGGTATTATCTCCGCTTTGGCGGCCATTAGAAATTGGGCCGTTGGCGTTGCCAAAAATAATTAGCTTCCCATAAATGGCGCAACCGGTACGACCTGGATAATCAGGGTACTCTGAGTCGCCTCTAATAGCAAGCTGATTCCCTTTCTCGGGTGTGGCAACAGCGCCAGAAATAGTGCAATAATCACGGCTACCTTCGTTTTCAAGACGGGCATTTTCCACATTAAGTGCAGATGCATAGACATTGCGGATAATATTAGCAAATTCATCAACAGTGCTATTGTAGCGCCCGTCGGCAATTCTTCTAGTAATACCCCAAGTTATACTCATCAAAAGAAGTGTAGAAATAGCCAAAAACAATACCGTCTCGAGAATTGTGAAGCCCAATCTCTTTTTTCCCATATCTATATTATACACGAGCGGAATGATTTTCTCAAGGGGTTTAATAGCGCGGAGCCAACTCGCGGGCATATGTGATTGAAGCTTGGGTGCGCGAAGCTTGATAGTATGCCCAGAGATATGTCATAGGATGAAGGTCAAAGATCTCAGCTGGAGTGATAGAACCGTCGCAAGTAAGGTCACGGTAATTTGCACTAGTACTATTTTTATCATAACCGCCATTGTAAATTTCGCTTTTCTTAATAGAGCCATTCTCGATACGCTCACCGTTCGGGTCATTTTCGTAGCTGATTGTATATTTTGAAACTAAATCGTCACCCACATAAGTACTCTCATATAACGGATTCCCAATGTCTCCAGAGAAGCCTGGCCAAGCGCCACCCGTCCGATTTAATAGCAACGAGGATGTTAGAACTGGGCCATTAATTTTTAATGTACGCCAACAGTCGTCTGTGCCAGTACGACCATCAACAAAGTTGTCACAAGTATTGACATAACCGCCATCAGAGTACATATCGCCCGCGATAAGGTCTGCAGTAATTAGCCACGCATCAATCTGAGAAACCTCCCCGCTGATACCAATACTATCAGCAATAATAAGGACTTGCGGGATGTCGGCAATATTATTGTACTCAGTTATATTACGGCCAGCTAGACTGAGGTTATTGGTATTTTTGCCATAGTTACTATCAGGATTTTGACAAATATCATAATCGTCAGGGTTCCCAAGGCAAATATTTCTATTAATTGTTAAGTGACCATCGACTTGGATAATACGGGTGCCCGCACTTTGGATAATAATATCATTCAGAACATAATCGCCTGAGATTTTAATGTAGCCCGAAGTTGTGAAGCTGCCTATATCTGTATATTTTGAAGTGTCATTTATATCTGGAACTTCACTAGGGCTTAGACCACTAGAATTAATATTGGCATAGCGAGCTAGAAGTCTTTGAACAACAATGCTCGCGTTAGTATCTTCATCTGTGATTCCGGAATTACCAGCAACACCGTTTTTACATTCACGGTTAGAAATGGTCAATCTAGACATACTACAGAAAGAGCTGTTTTTAGTTTCGACACCCTCACTGTTAAGCCATTGGCCATTGTAGCTCAGCGCAGAAGCGGAAGCAAAGCCATTTACGGTTTTGTTGCTAATAACGTAATATTCATCCCAGGAACCAAAGTAATATTCTGGCTTTTTGAGCTGTTTTTGGTTACTATCATATTTGACCGGCTCGCCCAAAATGGCATTTGTGATTTTATTTGTAAGAGCAGCGGTGATAGACCCAGAGGAGTATGTACCTGCATTCCACACCTGGAAATTCGGTTTTTTAGCGATGGTTTTGCAAGATGCGGCCGAAATGTGCCAATATGGTGAGGGGTTAGAGCCGATACCAATTTTGTTTACGCTTTGGCCATTGCCGCCGAAGTCAGGAGCTGATGGGTTGCTGGATAAATCAGAGTTTGGATAGCCGTGGCTGTCACCATAGTTAATGCCCACCGCCGTACAATACTTATAGCCGGCTTCTATGTCTGGGACTATTTTCTTTAGGGTTTTGAAGTAATACCTATTTTCGCCTAATGGATTACTCATATTATTACCTACGTTATTCCTAGTGCTGGCACTTTCACAATTCTCTCCTTCACAAGCCAAAGCCCCCTGCCCCTTCACGACTTTTTCTTGACAACCGCCAAATGGAATCTTGTCACCTAGGACGCTACGATAGAAAGCGCATAGATTGCCATTGCCACTACCGTCGCCATTCTCTTTCCAGCCACTATTGATACCACCATTATTCTCGGCCAACGCCGAGGCGAGTATACTGTCTGAAGGGTCTACGGTATCCTTAACTACAAACTCCACGACGTTGACGTGTGTGTTTGGTGGGGTAATGGTAGCATAAGGAATAAGCGCGCCATTAGATTCTTTGTCACTGGTCACCGGATTTACACGCGGAGTGATGTCAACTTGATAGGTAGATTCAACTTTGGTCCCTGGATAAAGGACTTCGCCAGAGTTTTCTATATTGGCAGTGGCTACAGTATTAAAATTGTACGGAACAGAAACTTTGGCAGTTTTGTCAGTCCAGCTAGAAGCATTATAGCAGGCTATGCCAGATTGAACTGACTCAGTTTTCTTAACTTTCGGATTGCCATTTTTATCATAGACTAGATTGCCGTTTTTGTCATATTGATAGGTGACCTCCGTGCCAGTCCACTTAGAACCCCCATTCACCATCATAGCTGTGTATGCCGCATCGTAGTAATCATTAGTACAATAATCTCCAGCGGAGCCAAACTCTCTCGTTGAACCATCTGGCATTTGAACTTTAGCTGGCCAGGCAGAAACGACCCGATAACTCAAAGTCTGACTAACGGTCGACCCAACAACACTGCTCTGGAATGCTCGGTCTTTATTGCGGACATAGGAGCTATTACAAAGAGCATTTTCTTTCTGAAGGCCTGGGATACGATATACACCGGTGGATAAATCTGAATAGGAACTGTAGCTACTCCCAATTAAACTGGAGTAGAAAGCACAGTCGTATTCACCAGTAAAGTCAACACTGTAGACCGATTGAGCGTGGTCATCTGGAGACACTACACCAATTTCCCTCTTAAAGGCATCTACTGAGATGTAGTCTAAATCTACTGCAATTTTTGAACTTGTCTTCAAAGCCTCAGAATAAAAGGAGTTCTTTCCGAGCGTGCCATTTCTCAGATTTTCGTTTCTAACATAGACTTCTTTATTTAAAATTGGATCGGCACGACCAAAGACGAATCCATAGTTACCGTCGTTATTTTTGATTTCAAAGACACTACTAATATTGTTGTTAGTTGTAAAATTTCCCGTTATAGTTTTCCATCTATAACCCTGCTTAGGATTTGGTTTAGCGTCATTTGCACCGAAGCAAACTGAGTGGTAAAAACGAATGGCGTCCCCAGGCTTGGCATAAATAGAAACCTCACTAGAGGCGTGGCCACCGTCAGTATATACGATTGGGTCAGTATTTTTTCTCACTCCGGCAACGCCTGTTGTGTTGGCAAGATCTTCGGAGTAAGTGTAATTGGCCCCTGCAACTGGGCTGCCATTGACGTTGTCACAGTGAAAACTGACCGAGTGTCTATCAACCTTCAAAATTACGCAAGCACCAGAAGTGTTAGAAGATGGAGCGCTACCATAAGAAAAGCTTCCTGTCGCGGTAGAGAAAGAATAGCTAGTAGTCCCGCTAATGGAAGTATATTGACAGACCTGCATATCATCGCTAACTTCCACACTTATATCCCCGCTTTGGGCAATTTCAACGGTTGAATAATTCGGGAAAAGGTAGGACCACGTATCTCGGTCTGAAATGTCACCGAGAGTTTTACTAGCGGAGCTAGAACCATAGCCGGTCTGTTGCCAATTGACTACTCTGTTCTTGTCTATAGCGTCAACATTATCTTCAATTGCAAGATAGTGGTTGAAGCTAAGCCGGATTGTTGTATCCATTGGAACGGTGTATGAAGTACCAATAAAGCTGACACCATCCATAACTGGTTTACTAGTGCTAGTGTAATCAGCCCCAGCCACGGCATTAGTATCGTCGTATCCCATAGAGATAGTGGAGAAACGGTGGACTTTCTTTTCATAAGATATTGAGTCTTCTTCGTTTGGTGGGGCTGAGCAGAAATAGCTGAGTTCACTGGCAGTATTCCATTCGTATGAAACATCTAGACCATCCTCTGAGGGGACAGCAGAAGTTCCTTTGACTTTCTTGAAAGCCGTTTCTACAGTTCCCCAATCTCCACGTATAGTAGCCCTAATTGTATAATCACCAATTTTGGTAGAATCTTCAATTGCTTTGCCACCAAAGTCAGAATCGTTTAGATAAGTAATGTGTCCGTCTGTCCCCTCCCAGCCAGTTGTCCTAATTTCACCAATCGTAGCAGTGGCCGCAGGATGCCCAGTCAAGCTAGCGCTACGGTCACCATTGGTCTGACGATAAACCGCACGGTTATATTCATTACGTAGCAACGCCCAAAAGCCACCGTAGGTCCTACAGTTATTAATCGGAACCGTGGTCTTATTACCGTAGTTGGTTGAAAATGGCACCTGAATATATTCTTGAGGGTCGCTATAGCCTTTTGGTATTTCATAATAATACCAAGTTGCGCCAGAAATACTACGATTGTAACCAAGGTCACCACTATAGCTAGTATCGCGTTCGCCCCACTCCATCCGCTCGGTAGCAGCAACATCGGCACTAATAGTAAAGATACCAAGGAGTGCGAGCAGCGGCAAGGCGGCAAGTTTTAGGCTACGCATCGTCTGACTCCTCTTTGTCAAGCTCAGCAAAATAATCGTCTAATTTTTCTTCCTCAATCATTTTTCGGTATTCGGCTACGCTGTCACTATCATCTTTTAGCCCATACAAATAAATATAGGTTGCGTAATAGTAGTATTTTGCATCCTTTGGCAATTCGTCGTTTGAGTAATTATCAAGCACGGCAAGTCCAGCATCGATATCACCGTGCTTTGCATAAAACTTTGCAAGATCAAGAGAAAGATTAAACCGATCTCTTTCCCGTACAGAAGAAGATATCTGTGATTTGTAATAATTTACCGAATCAGTGTAGCCATCAGCATTGTATTTTTTAGATAGAAGACTGTTCGCATAATCTTTAATATCTTCAGTTGAGGAGCCTTCTACGATGGAAGGTACCGCATTTTTTTGGAATACAAGCGAAACAACTAGAAGAGTTAGTGCCAAGAGAATGCAAGCTGAAAATAGTAAAATATCTAAAAGTCTCGTTCTTTTTAGACCTTCCTTCAACTTATCCATATGATTATTTTAGCATAAGTTAGATTTAAAAATCAAGTTCTCTAGTCAGAATAGCAAGCCGAATCAGACACCTCTTGACGAGGGGCGTATGAAAATCTACCGAAGTAAATATTCATATCTGCAGACTGCATTAGGCCGTCGCCATAAAAACCATTGCTAACTTTTACACCGCCAGAAGTGTACCAACCGGTGAACTCATAGCCGTCGATGTTAAACATATACATATCGGTATCGAGGGCGCCGTACTTGGTAATTCCAAAGACGCTATATGCCTCATAGCCTTGGCTATGGCACTGTGCAATCATAGTTTCAGCTTTATAGAGGTTCCAGTTGGTGTCTTCAACGCAAGCTGACGGATCTTCGTAGCAAATACCCGTAGGTTCTTCCTCTTCGCTATTCCCCCCATCTTCTTTCCCTCCTTCATCTTCCTTTTCAGGTTCTTCCTCGCCGCCCCATTCTTCGTCGTCTGGGTCTTCATACTCATCGTAGTTTACATCCTGAGACTGAAGCCCGGTGCCATTACGATACATTGTAGTTTGTTTCTTAACACTTTCTGGGAGAGCCCCAGTTACACAAAATGCTACGCCAACAAGCTGAGAGCTATTACTGGAGGCACGAGGAGAACCCATATCGTAAATCATTTGGGTAGGAATAATTTTACCGTTTTCGTCAAAGCTATTTTTAAATTCAACCCAGATAGCTGACGTCTGAGTACTGGAAGAAACTAGCCCATTGCCACCTTTACCGTGCCAATAGTTTGCTAAGACTTTTTTGCCGTTTATTGTGTATTCTTTTTGAGTAACGGCAATCCCCGTTTTGCCAGTTCTGGTATTATTCCTAGTAGCAACCCAAACCCCCCAAGGTTCTACACCTTGGGCAAAAGCATAGCCTTCATAGTCACCTGGCCATCCATCAAAATCGTCCATCCGCATTACACCAGCAAATTCAACCTCATACATATCACAGGCATTCGGGTTGCTCGGCATTTGTGGCAAACACTCGTCTAAGTGATGAATTGGGTTACCAGCATTATCATAGTCTACCTTATAAAAATGCCATTCGCGCAGGAAGGCTGAGTATGCGCCAGTAATTGAACCACCATAGTAGCCGCCGGTACGATTAATATTCACGCCCCAGTTACTTCCGCGCAACCTCCAGATATACTCAAGAGCATCGTATTGCTCAGTTAAATTTGTGGTATCGTTTAATTTAATACCAGCAAAATCATAACGAATCCAATGCTGACGAGCGACGGCGCTTGCTTTATCTGTGGCCGAGCCGCCAAATGGGCTACAGTATTTTTTCTTCTCGCCACCAACACCGGGGCCACAAGTTCTTTTCAGGTTAGTGTCGCCAAGAGCAAGGTAACCAGTAGCATATTCTTGGTCAAAAGGGTCAAGCCCGAAAATCATCTGGTTAGGATTGCCATCATCAGTATTTCTGGCGGAGCTATTGTTGGAGATGATAATCATTCCAACCACAACCGCTAGTACCAAAAATAGCCAAACGAAGTTTAGCTTCTTAAATCTTCTGCGGACTATTTTTTCCTCCTTCATTGGTTCTATTCTAGCATAAACGAAAAACTGGTGCAAGATTTAGGCGCTAGGCGCCAAAAAGGAAGGACATCCATTTTTCAAAATTTGTGCGCGTGTCTTCTTCTTCGGTTTTTTGAGTGGCGGTAGTTTCCTGGTGTTTAGTCTTGGCCCGTTCAGAGTTTTTTGGAAGATAGACTAACGTCTCGCCGTCTTTGATTTTGTTCTGCTTGGCACGAGCGGAAAGCTCCTGGTATTCTTCTGAGGCGAGATATTCGTTTTCAAGCTTGGAAGCTTCGACTTCTAGTTCAATAATCTCTAGTTCTTTCTTTTGAGAAGAGAGGCGTTGCTCCAACTCCCAGTTCCTAGTGATAGAGGAGACTGTGCCAAAGACGCAGGCTGCGAAAAAAAGCAGCGCAACGAAAAGCAGGAATTTGTCCAGCGGAAAGTCGTGCTTAATATTGTATTTTAGTCTGCGAACTTTGTTTAGCATAGACACTTTTATTATAGCACAACTGTTTTACTTTTGAGTGCGCTAGTGATAGAATAAGAGAGGTTGGGGGCATAGCTCAGTGGTTAGAGCAGTCGGA
>CAZKNA010000007.1:0-23916 GCA_964554175.1 uncultured Candidatus Saccharibacteria bacterium
GGTGGCAACGCTACCGGAAGTGCCTGGTTTTACATCTCCGAAAGAAATGAGATTAGCACTATTTGAGATACTGATACTAGCTTCGGCATAGACCCTCTCCCCCGTAGACATTAGCGCCAACCCAAAAACTACGGCTAGGACCAACCCGATTTTCTTAAGTTTATTTCCCTTTATAGTCATACGACTTTACCTCCTTATTTTGATAACCCAACAAGCAGCTACCAGCCCTAACAAAATCAGGGTCCCCACAAAAGCTAAACTGTCAGTTTCAAATAAGTTATTACGAAGTCGCACTACCTCTTGTCACATTGGTCAAACTTCGTAAGAACTCATTCTTACATTCTATTTTAGCACAAGCCCATTCCCTCCGCAAGCCTTTTTTGTCTAATTTTTACCCGCGTGGTGGCTCACCCTCGGCATCAGCCAGCAACTTCTTGGACTTAATCTCGTATCTCTTCCCGTTTACCGGCGAGACATAATAGTCTTCGTTGATCAGATTTACCAACATCGACAAATCTTTATCATCCATAATAATAATGGAGCCATCATCATCCGTCATTAGCTCTAGGCGCATCTCATCCGCATAGTCAATCACCTGCTCTTGGGTCATCTCTTCCGCAATATCCATCGCCTGAACTTTCTTCAAAATCGGCTTCCTATCTGCGAGTAGCGCATCTAGTGTCAGCCCTTCAGCAAAAGACAACTTGTATTTTTCAGAAAGCTCCTTTGCTTTCTCCTCAGCCAAAACCTGTGCCTTGTAATCATATTGGAACAGCGCCTCAAACTTGGTCTGATTAAAGATAATTACATCCTCGCCAATAATCGCCACTTGATTATCATCTGGCATCTTAAGAGCCACCTCGGCTGAAAACGGCTCAAACGATTCCCCATTCAGTTCCCAGCTAGACCCAGCTTTTAGCGCCGAAGATGCCGAAATGCCCTTTGCGATATAAAAGCTCTTGGTCTCGCCCGAGTCCGCATCTGGATAAGAAAACTTTGCCAATATCCCCTTGATTTTCTTAAACCCATATTCATTATCGGAGAAGAAATCAATATCCCGATATTCTTGTTCAATCAGATGGAGCAACGTTTCCGCTCGCGAGACTTTAGAAAGTTTTGTCCGATAAATCACCTTGTCCTCGCCGTCACTCTTCTCATATTCGCGGCACTCCAGCCCCTTGTCCGCTTCCTCAACGATGTATTTGACCGCCTCATTCATAAACAGTTCCTTGACCGAACTCGTCAAAGCATCTGAATAGCGCACCTTGTACGGGGTATAATTTTTGTTAAATAAGAAAAGCTCTACTGAAACATTGTTCTTAATCTCGTCAATTTCGTTTGCCCAGTGAAACACGTCAAAACTTTCTTCCATCTTTATCTCCAGTTAGATTTATGGTATAATTATATCACATATGATTCAGTTGTGGACAGACGGAAGCGCAAATCCGAATCCCGGCCCGGGCGGTTTTGCCGTCATCGATGAAGATGGGAATCCGGTCGTCGCCCGCTCGTCCGAAGGTCATATGACAACCAACATCCGTATGGAAGGCTGGGCTTTAATCGCCGCAATGAAATACGCAAACGGCAAGCCTTGTACTATTCATACTGATTCCGAGCTCTGGATAAATATTTTAACCAAGTGGGCTCCTGGTTGGAAAGAAAGAAACTGGAAGAAAAAATCTGGTGAAATTAAAAACCTTGACCTCGTAAAAAAGGCTTTTAAACTCTACGAGCAAGGCAACTTTAAATTAGTATATGTCCGCGGTCACGTCGGGACCGAACTAAACGAATTAGCCGACGAATGGGCGAGTAGAGCCCGGAAAGGAACAAGAGTATGAAAACTGCCGTTGTAAAGGTAAAAATCAAGAGTCGCGAGCAGCTTGAAGACAAAATGAGCGAAATCGACCTTGAGTTTGAGCCGATGGTTTGGCAGCACGACCGCGTTTATCTCCCTCGCGGCTACAAGGCTGGCAACAATATGCCCCGTATGATTATGCGTACCGAGATGAAGGCGATAGACCGTCCGCCAAAATACGAACTCATCTTAAAGCGCCACATTGAAGATTCCGGCATTGATGTCGTAGACCGCGTCATCGTTGGCGATTACGTTTCTATGGTCAATATCATCCACCAGCTTGGCTTTGAGCTAAAGTCCGAGGTTTCTCGCCGCCGCCAGATTCTCCCCATTGGTGAAGATACCCGTATGTGCCTAGACAAAGTAGATCGCGTTGCTGGCTACTATTTAAAGATCGAAACTAAATTAAAAGACGAAGACAAGATTTCCGAAGTAATGGAAGACCTAGAGCGCACCCTTATGGTCTTTGGCCAAGACCCCCGCGCCCAAATTGATCAGCCATACTTCGCTCTTATGTAATTATTTCTTACTCAGTTGTTGCCTTAATTTTTGCCGTGCGTGCGAAGTGAAGATTTTATCAAACCACGATTCCTTCGCCGTCGGCTTTTTTGAAGTCAAAATCTCTACCACATCGCCGTGTTCAAGTTTTTTATTCAAATTACTCATCTTCCCGTTTATCTTCACGCCAATCACGTGCCCACCAATCTCCGAGTGTAGCCGGTACGCAAAATCTAGCGGCAACGCCCCCTTTGGAAGGTCTATGATATCTCCCTTCGGCGTATAGACAAAAATCTTGTCCGCAAATAGATTCAGTTTCAGTTTCTTAATATCCACTTTCTTCCCCGCCCTCAGTCTCGCCGCTGTATTCTGAAGCTCTGTAATCCAGAGTAGCGACGTCGGCAAATGCTGAATCTTGCCTGTGCGATAATTCTCGGTCAGCTTCTGCTCGTTGTAATAAAAACTCGCCGCCAGCCCCCGCTCGGCATATTCGTGCATCTCGCGTGTCCGAATCTGAAATTCAATAATACGCTTGTCCTTCGTAATCACCGTCGTATGAATCGACTGATAACCATTCTGCTTTGGTACCGCGATATAATCTTTAATTCTCCCCGACATCGGCGTATAAAGCGAGTGAATTACCCCCAGTACCAAATAGCAATCTGTAATGTCCGTCACAATCACCCGTAGCGCCGTCAAATCATAAATCTCGCCCATATTCTGATTGTGCTTGGCCAGTTTTTTATGTAGTGAATAAACCGATTTCACCCGCCCGTCAATCGTAAACTTTATTCCCTCTCGGCCCAGCGCTTCTGCCACCTCGTTCCGAACTTTCTTTAGTGCCGTCGCTGCCGAACGATTATATTCTTCAATCAGTTCTTGAAGCTCACGAAATCTCTTTGGGTCAACATAGGAAAACGAAATATCTGCCATCTCCACCCTTAGTCGCCCCATATTCAACCGGTCCGCCAGCGGCGCAAACACTTCCAGGGATTCCTTCGCAATCTTACGCTGCTTCTCTGGCGGCAAAGCCGAAAGCGTCCGAAGATTATGTAGCCTATCTGCCAGTTTAATAATCAAAACTCTGATGTCCGCGCCCATCGCAATCAAAAGCCGGAGCAAGTTGTCTTTCGTTTCTGGAAGATAAGTATCAATATCACGCATCCCAGACCGTGCGTTGCTGAGTTTTGTCACCCCATCTACCAGAAACGCCACCTGCTCGCCAAATTCCTTTTTAATATCATCTAGCGTAACGTCCGTATCTTCTACCGTATCGTGTAACACCGCCGCAATAATCGTGTCCTCATCCATCCCCCAATCTTCCACGATTTTCATCACCGCAATCGGGTGCGAAATATAAGGGTCGCCACTCTTACGCATCTGCCCCTCGTGCGCAGCCGTGGCCATCTTTATGGCTTTTTCAATTCGCTTCTTATCTGCCATTCTACCCCCTATTTCAATTTTTCAAGTAGTTCTTTTAGTTCCTTTTCGTCTTTACAAGAAAAGGTTACAGACCGCGCCGCCACCCTTACTTTTGCCCCGTATTTCTCGGACAGCGCTATTTCTTCTTTTGCCTGCGCGTCAGTCTTTACCGCCACCACCGAACTCTTTTTCCGGTTTGCCGCAATAAACTGCTCCACCCTCCTAGCACTCCAACCTTCTGAAACAATCAAAGGCACCGCCTTATCAACTACACTTTTCTCCGCCGTAATTAGTGGCCGCATCACCCCCTCGGAAAGCCCGTGTTCCACCATCGCTTTCTTCGCATCATCTGGCAAGTTCAAAAGCCGCATCGTGTTTATAACCGAAGACTCGCTCTTCCCCACTCTGTCTGCGATTTCTTTCACGTTCATATTAAACTGGGTTTTTAATTTCGTATAAGCCGTCGCAAGCTCTATCGGGTTCAAATCTTCCCGCTGGGCATTCTCAATAATAGAAAGCTCTAGCCGGTTCTGCGAATCTTCTGTCCGCACAATCGCCGGAACCTTATTTAACCCCGCCAATTTTGCCGCTCGCCACCTTCTCTCCCCCGCAATAATCACATATTTCCCATCTTCTTCAATCAAAACTAGGGGCTGTAAAATGCCGTGTTGCTTAATCGAACTTGCCAACTCCGCCAAAGACTCCTCTGAAAAAGTTTTCCTTGGCTGATTTTCATCGCGCGCGATTTTATCAATGTCTATCTCAAGAAGTTTTGACACTTCTTTATCCGACTCTGCTGTAGGGTCAAACTCTTCGTCTATCAAATCTGTCGGGATTAAACTGGAGAATCCTCTTCCAAGACCTCTTGCCATTATTTCTCTCCTTTCGTCCGTGCTTCTACTTCTCTCGCAAACTCTTTATAGGCCCTTGCGCCCCGCGATAACGAATCGTATCCGCCTACCGGCGCACCGTGGCTTGGTGCCTCCGCCACCCGTACGTTGCGCGGAATCGTCGTCTTAAAGGTCAAATCCTTAAAGTATTTCTTGATTTCTTCTAAAACCTGTAGGGAAAGTGATGTTCTCTTGTCATACATTGTCGCAACCACCCCTAAAAGCTTTAGCTTTGGGTTCCCGGCCTTCTTTACTAATTTCATCGTTTCAAGTAACTGCGCCACCCCCTCAAGCGCATAAAACTCCGTCTGAACCGGAAGCAGTAAATAGTTCGCCGCAATCATCGCATTTACCGTCAAAAGCGACAAGCTCGGCGGACAGTCAATAATAATGTAATCATAATCTTTAGAGACCGCGGCAATCGCCCGCTTTAGCTGTGTAAACTTCTGCGGAAGATTTGCCATTTCAACCTCGGCATTTGCGAGATCTGTCGAAGTCGGCGCCACCACCAAATTCTTATATTTAGTTTCCTTAACTATTTCAGTAAGCCCAGCCTGGCCCATCGCCACGTCTGTCATAGTTTTATCAAGTGAATCTTTATCTATACCTAATCCAGAAGTAGCGTTTCCTTGTGGATCAAAATCTATCAGTAATGTCTTAAATTTATCTTTTCCAAGATAATAAGAAAGATTAACGGCTGTCGTCGTCTTGCCGACACCTCCTTTTTGATTTGAAACGCAAATCACAGTCGCCATATATAACCATTATAGCATAAAAAAAGCCCCGAGTAGGGGCTTTTTCTTATTTAATTGAAGTAATTTCAATTTCCGAGTATTTCTGGCGGTGGCCATTCTCTTTATGGACGCGCTTCTTTGAATGATAGCGAATTACGCGGACTTTGTCGCCTTTAACCATCGCTTCTTTAACTTTGGCCGAGACTTTTACTCCCTTGACCTCTGGTGTTCCGACCGTAGTCTTATCACCATCAATTACAAGGAGAGCTGGCAGCTCGAGCTCTTTAGTTCCTTCCGGGAGGAGGTCCACCCGTAGGGTCTCTTTCTCTTCAGCAAGATATTGCTTTCCGCCGACGAGAATCACTGCTTTCTTCATATTATTCCTTTAAATTATTAACTCCATTTATTCTATCACAACTAGGACATTTTTTCAAGAGAAATCGTGACTTGCTCTTTTCCAATCGTCGCAATCTCATCGTAGGCAAAGTTTCCCGATTCAGAAATCTCAGAAGCCAGAACCTCCGCCTTTACTATATCAAGATATTCCGGCTCCAATTTAGTGGAAAGATAAAGCTTGATTCTATCATCAACTTCAAGACCCGCCTTCTTTCTCGCGGCCTGAACGGCACGAATCACCTCGCGCATAAAGCCTTCCTTGGCAAGCTCTGGCGTAATTGTCTTATCCAGCTTCGTCTCTTTCCCATTCTTCACTTCTTTGACGTTCAACTCATCTAAAATCATCTTCTCATATTCAGGATCAAGTTTCTCGCCCGCATAGACAAACAGAGATAGTGGCTGGCGAACCTTCACTTGCTGCTCGTCCGCACTCTTTGTCATTCTCATTGCTAGGCCTTCCGAAATAATCTCGCGCGTCCTTGCCATCTCCTGAACAAGTTTTGTATTCACTTTCCCAGCCTCTGGCCAATCCAGCAAATGAACCGAATCTTCCGTGCCAGTCAGCTTCTGGTATAATTCCTCCGCGAGGAACGGCACAAACGGCGCCAAAATCTCTGAAAGATACAGCAGTACATAGTAAAGTGTCGCATAAGCCTCCATCTTATCGCCATCATCTTCAGACTTCCAGAAGCGCCTTCTGGACCTTCTCACAAACCAGTTAGAGAGGTCGTCGACAAACGGCAAAACCCCATTTAGCGCCTTTGGCAAGTTATACTCTTCCATTCCCTCGGTAATCTCATCGCGAAGCATATGTACTCGTGACACGATCCACTCATCTAGCGAATTGTCTAATTTACCTAAACCTTTATATTCAAATTTATCAACGTTAGCATAGGTGCTGAAAAAGTCGTACACGTTCCAAATCCCCGAAAGTTTTCGCGCCACATCCGACACATCCTTATCAAGCAGCGCGAAATCTTCACCCGCCAGCACTGGCGAGGAAAGTAGCAAAAACCTCAAAGAGTCGGCCGAATATTGGTCCATTAGCTCGTTTGGATCGGTAAAGTTGCCCAGCGACTTGCTCATCTTGCGCCCGTCATTCCCTGCGAGCGTGCCCGTAGTAATCACATTTTTATACGCATTATGTCCAAACAATGCCGTATTCACGCAATGGACATAATAAAACCACGCTCTAACTTGCCCGACGTACTCAACAATGAAATCAGCCGGATAATTCTGCTCAAATTTCTCCTTATTCTCAAACGGATAGTGAAGCTCAGCAAACGGCATCGAGCCACTTTCAAACCAGCAGTCCAGCACTTTCTCAATTCTCTTGAAATGCTCACCGTCAATATCAAATTCAATCTCGTCCACCCACGGCCGGTGGTAATCTTCTAGTCTCACACCCGAAAGCTCATAAAGTTCGTCATAGCTTCCGACGACTTTAATTGTGCCTTTATCACCCTTCCAAACCGGCATCGCCGTCGCCCAGAAGCGGTCACGCGAAAGATTCCAATCTGGCGCTGCCTCAATATTCTTCAAAAATCTGCCGTGTTTCAGATAGGCCGGGAACCAGTTAATATTCTCGTTCTCCTCTATCATCAGCTCTTTCGAACCATCTACATCAAAGAACCAGCTCGGAAATGCCCGATACATAATCCTCTGTTTTGAACGTGGGTTAAACGGATATTCATGCTTGATATATTCAATCTTAAAGACGACGCCTTTTTCTTCCAGCACTTTCGCAATAAATTTATTCCCCGCCCAGATTTCAATTCCATTTTCATCTGTATCGCGTACACCTAATGCGTGTAGTTTCTCTGCCATCTCCGGCAAATAATACCCGTTTTCATCTAGTACGTCAGCAAACTCTGCTTCTTTTTCGTGCTCAAGATAAAGTTTGTAGTCATCCTCACCATAGGCCGGCGCGATATGAACAATTCCTGTGCCCTCTTCATCGCCCACAAAATCAGCCGTGAAAACTTTGTGTTTCCCATCGCCCATCAAATCTTCATATTCCATTCCAGCCAAATCTTTGCCAGCCACCGTCTTAAACGGCTTTTCGTAATCTTCGCCCAGCACCTTTTCAGCCAACTTTTCTGCCAAAATCAAGACCCTACCATTAACCTTATAAAATCCATATTTGAGCTTTGGGCTAACCGCAAGCATCCGGTTTGCTGGCAAAGTCCACGGCGTCGTCGTCCAGGCCATCAGAAAAACTTCGTTTGTTTTAGTTTCGGATTTATGCGACGAAGCGGGGGTAGCGGAACGAGCCGTACTTGAGGTACGGCGAGCGAGCAACGCATCCGCTGAGGAAGCAGAAACCGAAAATAAAACGAACGCGGATGGGTCGGTTACGGTTTGATATGCATCATTATCCATCGTCACTTCCGCCTTTGAAACTGGCGTCGCAAACTTCGTATCATACATCAAAACCTTCCGACCCTCGTAGATTTTCCCCTTTTCGTACAAAGTCTTAAACGCCCACCAGACCGATTCCATAAAATCTTTGTTCATTGTGCGATAAGCATTGTCAAAATCAACCCACCGCCCTACGCGGTCAATCGTCCCCCGCCAAGTTTCCGAATTTGCCACCATCGATTCACGCGCTTTGATAATATAATCCTCTAGCGACCACTTCGTGCCAATCTCGCGACGGTCTGTAATACCTAGCTGCTTCTCAACAAAATTTTCCGCTGGAAGCCCATGGCAATCCCAGCCCCAGCGCCGCTCCACCCGCTTTCCGCGCATTGTCCAAAATCTCGGCACCGCATCTTTCACCACCGACGACAAAAGTGTCCCGTGGTGCGGCATCCCCGTGATAAACGGAGGACCATCATAAAATACGTATGAATTATCTATCGGCCTCTGTTCAACCGATTTCTCAAAAATTTTGTTCTTCTTCCAAAAATCCACGAGCGCTTTTTCGTATTCAATCGCTCTCCGTCTAGGCTCATATTTCATAGTATCTATTATACCACATTAGAGACTGGTATAATAAGAAACCTCAGAAACCGGGGGAAGTGGCATCCCCAACCATTGCTGAACCGATGTTCCACTATCGTCTAGTACTACCACCGCCGGAAATTCCAAAATATCCAACGACCTCGCCAAACTCTCCCCCTCATAAGTATCCGGATTTAACCGCTCAATTTCCGAACCTACCGCCTGACTTTCCAGCTCCGTGATAAAAGTATCTACCGCGCTAGAATAATCATACCCATCTTTCGTTAAAACTGCTATTCTCATTTTTCCTCCTTCTTTTTCCTTTGCTCTCTAATAATTTTCTCAAACTCGTCTAAGCTCTTGAATTCGCGAAATACGCTCGCAAATCTTACATATGCTACCTCGTTCACCTCTGCCAGTACATCCAAAATTGCCTCACCTACTTGTTTTGAAGTGACTTCATCTGTACCTAACTCATAAAGGCGTTCTGTCACCGAGTTCACCACTTGCTCAACTTCCATCTCGGAATTAAAGAACTTCCCAACACTTCGCCGCACCGCTGTAAGTAGTTTGTCGCGGTCAAAAACTTCCTTGTTCCCACTCCGTTTTAAAACTGTCAATTCCGGAAGCTCAATCCGCTCGTAGGTAGTAAAGCGATATTTCCCATCAGAGGTAATCCTCCTCCTTCTAATCATCGTCCCATCTGGAGTTTCCCTACTCTCCAGAACTTTACTATCTCCGATTTTTAAGCCTCTCGGCATTTTTACCTCCAAGTTGTTCACCTAAACTTAGTGTTTCATACGATTGCGAAGGGAAGGTGGAACATCAAGATCCTCCTCAGCTTCTTCGCCATCATCTTTCTTTCCACCCCGAATCGCGTCCCAAATGCTAGTTCTAGGAGATTCTTTTGCGAACTCCGTTGAAGAAACCTGGGGCTTCTCATTTTCAATATCACTTGGCGTATCATCTACTGGTTCTTCTGGTTCCTGTGTAAGCGCCTCCTCAATAATCGCTGCTGCTGGAGAATCATCTTTTGGCTTGTCCTCTTCGCTAACTTCATCGTCAAACTTTGCTTCTTCTTCAGCTTTTTTCTCATCAAGCGCGCGGTAATAATCAGAATCAAAGCCAGTCGCAACTACCGTAATCATAATCTCGTCTTCAAGTTCTGGCCTAATTGACGCACCAAAGATAATGTTTGCGTCTGGGCTGACCGCACCGGTAATCACCTCGGCAGCTTCTTGAATCTCAGACATACTCATATCGTAGCCACCAGAAACGGAGAATAGCACGCCTCTTGCGCCTTCAATTTTAACCTCAATCAGCGGGCTCTCAATCGCCTGCTGTGCCGCTAATACTGCGCGATTCTCGCCACTTGCCCGGCCAATGCCCATCAAAGCCGAACCAGCGTTCTTCATAATCGCCTTCACGTCTGCGAAGTCTAGGTTAATCAAGCTATGCTCCGTGATAAGCTCAGAAATACCCTGAACACCTTGGCGAAGGACATCATCCGCAATCTTGAAAGTTTCAAGTAGTGGAGTCCTTGGGTCAATCGTCTGTAATAATCTATCATTTGGAATCGTAATCAGAGCATCAACGTTATGAGAAAGAGCCTCAATTGCCTCTTCAGCGTTCTCTCTCCTCTTCGCACCCTCAAAAGTAAACGGCTTTGTTGCCACACCAACAGTCAGAATATCACGGTCTTTTGCCTCTTGCGCCACGATTGGACCAGCACCAGAACCAGTACCACCGCCCGCACCAAGCGTGATAAATACCATGTCAGCACCATCAAGCGACTTTCCAATCTGCTCGCGGCTCTCCTCAGCTGCCTCACGGCCCTTCTGCGGGTCGCCACCAGCACCAAGACCCTTACCAATGTGGACCTTTGTGTCTGCAGCGGAATGATGTAAAGCCTGAGCATCTGTGTTCACCGCGATAAACTCAACTCCAGAAAGACCGACTTCCTTCATACGGTCAATCGCAGAGCCACCAGCTCCTCCGACCCCTATTACTTTGATACTTGCGTTTGCTTCAACTTCTGTTGGCTTAATTTCGGGCATCTTAACTCCTCACTTTTCTTTCTCCTATTATATCATAGATTTTCTAAAGTGTAGATTAATTTTTTATTTTTTCCAATTTCTTCATAAAACTTATGGTATAATAAAGTTATTATGGACGAAAACACTAGATATGTAGCAGGAATTGATGTCGGTTCGGAAAACGTTCGTGCCGTCGTCGCGACGGTTGGCCGCGATGGCTCCGTTTCTGTAGTTGGTTATAACGAAGGCAAAAATGGCGGAATGCAGAAAGGTACTGTTGATACTCTCTCTGGCCCAGCCGAGGCTATTGATAAGATGCTTCTTGAAGTAGAGCGGATGAGTGGCTTCAATATCAACTCTGCTTTTGTTTCTATTAATGGTAGCAATGTTATGTCCGTTCAGGCGGACGGCCGCATCGCTCTTGGCACTCCCGACCACGAAATCAGCGAAGATGATTTAGACCGCGTTGAGGGCGCCGCCGTCCTCGGCAAGATTCCTGCCAACCGCGAGATTCTAGATGTCCTTCCCCTTTCTTATACTCTAGATGGTCAAAGTGGTATCAAAGACCCGCTCGGTATGACCGGCCTCCTTCTTGAGATGCGCGCCAATGTCATTTCTGCTCTTATGCCTACCGCCGTTAATCTCCGTAAATCTTTAGACGGCGCTAATATCACCGCTGAAAAGCTCGTCCCAAGTGTTTGTGCCGCCGCTACCGCCGTCCTCTCTGAAAAACAGCGCGAAAATGGTGTCGCCGTCATTGACCTTGGCTATGCTACTACCGGTGTTGCTATCTATGAAAATGGTGATCTCCAATATATCGGTGTCATCCCCGTCGGCGCAAACAACATCACCAACGACCTCGCCATCTTGCTCCAGGTTCCTACTGAAGTTGCCGAAGATATCAAGCGCCGTTTCGTTACTGGGCTCTTTAAGGATGACGACAAAGAAATCGTCGTCAAAAAGGGTCGTGAAGAGCTTTCCTTCTCTAGAAAAGAAGTCAACCGCGTCGTCCGTGATCGCCTTGATGAGATTTTCGCTGGCGTTGAAAATGAAATCAAGCTTGCCGGCTACGACAAGAAGCTCCCTGAGGGTGTCGTTATTGTCGGTGGTGGCGCCAAGATGCGCGACCTTGATGTCTACGCCAAATCTGTCCTTCAGACTGCTACTAGAATCGGCATTCCTACCGGTTTTGGCGGTGTCGCTGATGCCATTTCAAACCCAGAATATGCTGGCGCGCTCGGTCTTGCCCTCCTCGCCTCCCGCTCCTCTAGCAGCCCAGCTTCAAAGAAAACCACTAAAAAATCTCCAAAGTCCAAGAAAAAATCTGGGGGTGGAATCTTCAAAAAACTCTTTGGCAAATTTTAAGCCACACCAAAAAACCGAACTAAACGTTCGGTTTTTTATTTTAAGTTTTAGGCTGCCGCCGCTATGTCGGCGACTTCTCCAAGTTTCTTGGCTAGAAAGTTTGTAATTTTTGTGTCTGTTTCTTTTTTATTGATGTAATTAGTCTTGCCTTCGTCCTTAGAATATTCAAAGCTGTCTTCTATCTGCGCGTCAATCGTGTCATCCTTCCAGTTTTCGTCTCCTTCACCGTCACTGTCGTAGACCTTACCGGGCAGATATAGTACCTTACTATTCAAGGCGTTGGCTTTTTTCATATATTTTTTTCTCCTGTTTATTTTTAATTTTCTTGTTAGATTTTTTGTTTTATGTTCTAACTACTTTCTATACTATCACACTTATGCTAATTTGTCAACAGTATTTATGCTAGTTTTTTCAAAAATGTCAATTATTCCCCGTAAGATTTCTCTCGCGAGTTCGCATCATTTTCAATCGCCCCTAGTTCATCCGTATGGAATACCTCTGGTGTATTTGGCTTCAGCTCTTCAAAGACCTTTCTAAGCCGCTCTGTGACTTCATCATATTCCCCGACCCCGTCAATCTCATAAATCTTAATCCCCCGCTCTTTCAGTAAATTCAAAATCGCGTCAATATTTTGCTCAAAAATCTTAAATCGCTGTTCTACCGCTTCTTTGGTATCATCTTCCCGCCCCCGAAGCTCCAACCTCTTCCAAAGCTCCTCAACTGGCACCTGTAGAACAATCGCGCCATCAATCTTGTCAAAGAAAGACGAACCCGCCTCAAACATAATCTTGGCCTGCTCTAAATCTCTCGGGTAACCATCTAGGACAATCTCCATCCCCTCAGACTCCGCAAACTTAATCTGCTCATCCATCAGCCTGACTACCGTCGCATCATCAACCAGCATACCATTGTTCAGAGTTTCATCAAATTCCCCCGAGTCCCGAAGCACCTGCCCTACCGAAAGCCATCGCCAACCATAAAGATCTGCGAGTGCCCGTCCTTGCGTAGATTTACCACTGCCTGCCGGCCCGAATAATAAAATCATTTTTCCTCCTTTTTTCTATAACCATTATAGCACAAAAAAACTCGGGTCTAAGCCCGAGTTTTTATTTAATTTTTAGCGCCTTACTGAAGCTTTCTTTGCCCCTAGAACCACCGTGGTCATCAAGACCGAGCCAAGCATCATTGCAATCATTAAATCAATCTCTGAAGATTCTTTTACGTTTGCGGTATTTGGCACGCTTGGAGTAGCACCGTTAGCTTTTACCGCTGAGGTAACCTTTGCTGGCTGAGTATAAGTTTCACCAAGTGGGTCTACCTCACCCGGGTCATCAAATTCAAAAGTGTTGTCCTTTGGAATTTCTGGATGATTTGGTTCATCTTTTGGTTCATCATTTGGCTGCTCTGGCTCCGGCTCAACTGGAATCAAAGTATCAAGATAAGTTACAAGGAATGGAGAGAAAGTCTTTGTTTCAAAACCTAGAGTCCACTCTTTTGTATCTATCGCAGCATCTTTAACTTCGGTAACTTTACCATTACGATATTGTAATAATCTATAAGTTCTCTTATAACCCTCTGGGACTGCTGGAAGTTCTGGCAATTCAACCAAAATCGTGACTGGCTCTTCAATCTCAGTAGCCCTATTAAACTCTTCGCCATCAATAATGCGTGCGTATTCAACATCAACATAGCCAATCTTCTGCTCATTAGCCTTTAAGGCCTTGTTGAATGCTGCGATATCAGCCGCACTCATTGCGCTACCATCAACTAGCTCGGCCGAAAGTAGTGCCTCATATGAATAGACTGTTGTCACAATCGGGTCGCTACCATCCCTTAGGTCGGTCGTGATTTTCACGATGCCAGTCTTGCCAGAAGTAATCTCCTGCCCATCAAGAATGATCACATCGTTTCTATCCATCGTAATGTCAGCATATTTCAAAGCCGCCTCAGAAATGCCAAAGGTTGCTTGATTCCCCTTCTTCACATAAATTTTCGTTGGGATATTACTAGCCTCATAAGCATCTACTTTGTAGCCATTCCAACCATTCTCAAAATAGGTTGGAATCTTGTAGGCTCCATAGCCACTAGAAAGATAGGAACGAATTCTTGTCCCGGCAAAGATGCCGCCCTTAATGTCAAACGCCCAAGTTTCAAGTGTCCCAGCACGATTCGTAGAAACCAGCGAGGCATATTGACCGCTAAACTCACCGTCGTTAATCGTCACAATCGGCTTAGAGCCTCTTTCGGCAGTATAAATATACACACCACCATAAGGAGCCGAGAACTTACCGCCATTAATTGTGACATCGGCGTTGTTTGTATCAACTCTGATTGACTGCTTTCTCTCACTTTCAATAATAGCGTTATTAATTGTCAACTTACCCTTACCAAAGACGTAAATACCCGCGGCATCACCCTTGATCTTAACTGGATTTTCGCTACCGACTGTACCAATCGTTAAGTTTCCTCTACCAACCTGAACTGGATAGTAGATCGTTGAGTAGCTCGTGATTTCAGCCCCGTCAGCAATATATGTATCACCCTTACAAGCATACAAGCCAACGTTCCCGCCGTCTTCATTTACGCTTTCAATCTTCACATCAGAACCGATATAGGCCGTCCCAAAGTTGCGGATTGAAGAGCCCATATTTGCGCCATAATCTCTAAAGTTTACATTGTCTAAGGTCAAAGTTCCAAAGTTATCAATGATACCGTATGAATCATTTTCGTGGTCACCATTTCTCACCCCACCATTTATAATGGTAAGATTGCCTCTGTTTGAAATACCACGATCTTCCGAACCGGTCGTCATTAAGTGATAAGTATTAAGGTCAATCGTCAATGTCCTTCCGACTGGAATTGCTAGAGTTTCAGCATCCTCCAAAATATCGCCCGCAAGAACAATTGTATCAATAGAGCTGTCCGAAATTGCGCTTAAAATATCGGCATACGATGTAACTTCTGCGCTATTTCCCTCTATTGCGTATACGTCCGCCACTCCACTCACCATTGGTAGAACTGGAGCAAGTGCTGTCACGCCAAAAACAAGCCCAAATGTTGCGCCTATATAAAATTTTTTATTTCTCATACGATATGACCTTTCTTTATATAGTTCTATTCTATATCACCATAATGATTATGGCAAGACTTTTTTTAAAAAATGTGCTATAATTTTCTAGATGAATCAAGACAAAATTGAAAAAATGCGAGCAGGTGGCAAAATCCTTGGCAACCTATTACGCGATTTGAAAGATCACGTCAAGCCTGGTATGTCCGAGAAAGAAATTGACGCCTGGGTCAGGAAAGAAGTTGAGAGACGTGGCGCCAAAGTCGCCTACGACCTTTTGCCAGAGAAGTTCCCTGGCGCCATCTGTATTTCTACCAACGACCAGCTCGTTCACGGCGCCCCCACCGACTACCGCCTTGAGGAAGGCGATAAAGTTTCTTTTGATATGGTAATTCTCTACAAAGGTTACTTCACTGATTCCGCCTTTACCATGCTCGTCGGCAAAGGTTCCCCAGCCGTCAAAAGAATGATCAATATAACCGAATCTGCCCTTTGGGAAGGAATTGAGCAAGTTCACCCTGGTGCTCACCTCGGCGACATCGGCTACGCCGTCGAAAAAGTCCTACGTCGCGGCAATCTCGGCGTCGTTGAAAACTACGTCGGCCATTTTATCGGCAAAGAAATGCACGAAGAGCCTGCCGTCCCAAATTATGGCAAACGCGGCCACGGCTATGTTTTAAAACCTGGTGACACTCTTTGTATCGAGCCTATGTCTTCGCTCGGCAAACCCGCAAATCATATCGAAAAAGATGATGCTTCCGGCTGGACTGTCGTCCTAAACGACGGCTCCATTGCCTGCCACTGCGAGCATACCATTCTCGTCACCGAAGACGGTTACGAGGTTCTAACTTTGCCAGATTAAACTCTTGCCAAACCCTATAATATTTGATATAATGTAGCAAGTATGTCTATTAAAGTTACTAGAAAAGACCAAAGCGAAGCTAATGAGAACATTATTCGCCGCTTCAACCGCAAGGTTCTTCAGAGCGGTGTAATGCCTCTTGCTAAGTCCCAGCTCCGTTTCAGCAAGCCTATTTCTAAGCGCGAGCGCAGAAACCGCGCTATCATTCGCGAGATTCGCAAAGCTGAAAAGACTGAGCGCATCAAGCTCGGCCTTCGCTAAAAGATAAGCCGCTAAGCCCGGCTTATTTTTATGATTCGCCCTTCCACCGAAGAAACTCCGTTCCATTCGTTCACGAACGGCGTAATGAGTACGGAGATTTTTTCATCTGGTTCTATCTCAAACCATTCTTTCTCCGCCCCAAATGCCACCAATCTCATCTGCCCCATTTCTTTATCTACTACCGTTAGCCTCAAATGCCTACCGTCTGTCCCGATTCTATCCGCAAATCTAACTTTCACGCCTTCTAGTAAAATCTTTGGCTCTGGGTTTCCCTCTCCAAATGGCTGTAAAAGCTCTAGCTCTCCCATAAATACTAACGAGATTGATGCCAACTTCCCAACTTTCAGGTCTTCGTGCTCCTCTAAAAATCTCTCTTGGTTCTTCAGTCCTAGACTGCGATAATATTCGTTTACTGCCTGCGAAAAATCTAAAAGTTTCCCTTTCTCAATCTTCAGCCCGCAAGCCTCCGCGTGCCCGCCCCCAGAAATTAAATAGTCTTTACAATTATCCAAAGCCCTCGCCAGATTGAACTCGCCAAAACTCCGCCCACTCCCCTTTAAAAAGTCCTCCCCCTCGGATAGTACAAACGCCGGCTTTTTATAAATCTCCATCAGTTTCCCAGCCACGATCCCAATAATTCCCTCGTGCCACGCTCCTGAAACTACTAAAACTGGCTCATCAGAAACTCCCCGCTTCTCAATTTCCAGCACCGCCTCACCCTGTTTCTTCTTTCTTTCGCTATTCAAACTATTTAGTTTTTCCGCCAGACCCATTGCTTCAACATCTGATTTAGCCAGTAATAAATCTAGCGCCAATTTGGCCGATTCTAACCGCCCCGCCGCATTTAACCTCGGCCCAATCTGAAACCCTACCGCATCCGTATCAATCTTCCGCGTCCCAGCCACCTTCATCAACTGAGTTAGCCCAACCCTTCTAGTCTTTGAAAGCACAATCATCCCAAATCTACAGATTATTCTATTATCACCGGTCAGTTTCATCGCATCGCAGATTGTCCCAATCATCGCAAGGTCAAGCAACCACTTTTCCTGGCCATTAGGAATTAATCCCAAAAGAGCCAACGCTCGCGCCAGATAAAACGCCACTCCAGCCCCACACAAATCTCTCAAGGTCTCCCCTCTCTTCGGATTCACCACCGCTACCACTTTTGGAAGCTCCCCCATTATCTCATGGTGATCCGTCACTACCGTATCTATACCTTTTTCTGATAATTCCTCAATTATTTCCCCGTTATTGCTGCCACAATCCACTGTTATAACTAGGCTCGCCCCAAAAGAGCTTGCTTCTTGAACAATTTTTTTACTCATTCCATAACCATCCAAAAACCGATCGGGCAACATCATCTTTATATTCTCTGTTTTTACCCCAGCAAGTACCAAAGTCTCATACATGATCGCCGTCGCCGTCACCCCATCCACGTCATAATCTCCATAAATCAGGATCTTTTCACCATCAGAAATCGCCCGTTTTACCCTAGAAACTGCCTGTTTCATATCGGGTAGCAAAAACGGGTCCGTAAGGTCTTCATACTTTGGAGATAAGAAATCTAAAGAAAGTCCCCTCTTCTCTAACAAGTTCAAAAATAGAGTTGAATACCGCACCTAAATTCCAGATTAACTAATCTTTTTTGCTTGCTTTGCGCCCTTGATTGGCTGACCAGCCGCATCATACTGCTGGCTTTTAATTACCATACTTTGAAGCTCTTTTAGAATTGGATATTTTTTGTTAGTTTGATAAATTACCATATGGCCTTTTCTCTGCGCAATTAGGAAATTTGCCATTTCTAGACGCTTCAATTCGCGCTGAATATTCCCCGCATCCTCTTTAATTAGCTTAGACAGCGCCCGAACGTGTGTCTTAAAATCTGGATATTTCGCAAACACGACCAAAATCTTGCGCCGTACCCTTGATGTAATAAATATGTCTAGCATATAATACCTCTTTTTATTAACTCTACACTCTTTAGTACCTCTATTATAACCCACCTCTAATAAAAAATCTAGTGAAATTTACATTTTTTTAAACACAACAGTTTTTTTCACAATCCTAACGGGATAATTGTTGTAATTTAAGTCCTGAACACATTCCATTGCCAAGCCTCATCTCCCTGATATGATATAATAATTACATGTTCTATGAGGTGATCCCCGCTAAACAAATTGGTCGCTACTCTGTTGATTATTTGACTTATTCCTCTGACGAGAACTTAAAGCCCGGTGCGCTTGTCCTGATACCTCTAAAATCTGCCAAAATACCTGGCATTGTAGTGAAAAAAGTGTCTAAGCCCGAGTTTAAAGTAAAACCCATTGAAAAACTTCTCTATAGTGAACCTTTGCCAAACCACCTCTTAAAATCTCTCTCCTGGCTCTCTGAATATTATCTTAATCCCCTTCCTTCCGTCGCCGCCGCCATTTTACCAAACGGCCTTGAAAAAACCCGTCGCCGATCAAAAATCACAGACAAGCCAGAAACCGCGCTTTTCGACCCGTCCGCCAAGCTAGGTTCTTCTTCCGAAGAAAAGCCCCACATCCCCTTGAACCCTGCCCAAAAACAGGCCCTAGAACGCATTGAGAGCACTGCTACGGCCACCAAACTCCTTTTTGGCATCACCGGAAGCGGAAAAACTAATATCTATCTCAAACTCGCCGAGAGGACCTTAAAAGGCCATCGCTCCGTCATCCTGCTCGTACCTGAAATCGCCCTTACTTCCCAGCTCGTCCAGGTCTTTGAACAGACCTTTAAAAAGAGTGTTATTCTCCTTCATTCCCGTCAGACCGATACTAGTCGCCACCAGATTTGGGAGCAAATCTTAACCACAGAAAATCCCCAATTCATTATTGGCAGTCGCTCCGCCCTTTTTGCCCATGTTATGTATCTTGGTCTTTTTATTATTGACTAATCCCACGAGTCTTCTTATTATCAAGAAAACACCACTAAATATTCTGCTCTCCGGCTAGCTAGTTTTTTGGCTAGCACCCTAAAAATCACTTGTCTCCAAGGTTCTGCCACTCCTCTTGTCTCCGATTATTATCTGGCAAAACAAAAAAACGCCCTCATCCCTCTCACCTCTAAAGCTAAAGAGGACGTTACTCCTCCCGAAGTCCACATTATCGACCTCAAAGACCGCAATAATTTTAGCAAAAATCGCTTCTTTAGCACACCCCTGTTAAATGCCATCAAATCCAATCTTGAGAACAAAACCCAAACTCTAATTTTCCATAATCGCCGTGGTTCCGCCCCTCTTACTATCTGTGAAAATTGTGGCTGGCAAGCTCTCTGCCCAACCTGTTTTCTCCCTCTTACCCTCCATTCAGATTCCTATCATCTTCTCTGCCACGCCTGCGGTCATTCCGAGCCCGTCCCCTTAAACTGCCCAGAGTGTAAATGCCCCAATATCATCCATAAAGGTTTCGGCACTAAGCTCCTCGAATCCGAGCTCAAGAAACTCTTCAAAGACGCCAACATTGCTCGTTTCGATGCTGATAATAAGAAGTCCGAAGCTCTTGATGCTCTTTATGACAAGGTTAAAAACGGTGATTTCGACATCATTATCGGCACCCAAACTGTTGCCAAAGGTCTTGATCTGCCGCTGCTTTCCACCGTAGGTGTTGTCCAGGCCGACGCCGGCCTCAGCCTCCCTGATTTCGCCTCTGAAGAACACACTTTTGAGCTCCTGACCCAGGTTATCGGGCGCGTCGGGCGCGGTCACCAAAAAACCGCCGAGGTTTTTATTCAAACCTACCAGCCAGACCATCCAGCCATCTCCCTGGCAACCTCCGCAGATTACGAATCTTTCAGTTCCTACCTCTTAAAAAACCGAGGCAAAGCCTATCTCCCACCTTTTTCCTATCTAGCTAAACTTTCCCTCACCTATAAAACCGAGGAAACCGTCCTGAAACATCTTAAAACCTACCATAAAACCCTCTCCAAAATCCCTGGCCTCTCTGTTTCCGCCCCAACCCCCGCTTTTCACGAGCGCAGTTTAAAAGGTCATACCTGGCAACTCGTCATCAAATCTACCTCTAGAAAAACCCTCCTAACCGCTATTTCATCCCTAAAAAAATCTCAAGGCTTTCGTATCAGCCTTGACCCCCCTAGTTTGCTCGGTTCTTAATCTCGTTTTTGAGTTCTTCGGCCACTCGCTCTACTACTTCCCTGTAATCTGGGCGGTTTTTCTGAATCCACCGTACCGAAAGGTATTCTCCTAGCGTATCCCAATCCCCCTTCTCTTTACCACTTCTCTCTAAAATCAGCTGATAAACCTTATCATCTCTAAAATCCGAATCCATCTCAAACACCAGCTTCTTTATCACTCTCTGGTCCCCCTCTGAAAGCGCCTCAAACTCCTTTATCTGTTCCGGACTTAACCCTTTACTAATCTCTCGCCCTACCCTCACCTCAAGTTCAGCCTTTGTTCGCTTCAAAAATTCCCGCTTCTTCTCCTCTGGCATACCAGATAGTCCAACTTCGTTAAGAAATTTCTCATCTATTTCCATATTTTTAGTATAAGCGCTTGCGTTACAAAAGTCAAACTAACGGAGGTACCCGTTTACAAATGCATCCGCCCCCATTACCTTCCGCCCCGCTGGTTGCAACTCATCTATTACAAGGTAAAATCCGTCTTTTCCCTTTAGGCTCAGCTCCTTGTGACCCCTTATCTCCTCTGGTTCATTTGAAATATGCGCCCCCAAGACAATACAATCCACCCCAGAAATCTCTATTCTCGTCTTCGGAAACCCCGCAAAAGCCCGCACTTGATCCATCATTTCTTCCGCAGTCTGCATCATGGGCCGAAGCATCGCCATTGAAGTATCCAATTTCTGGCAGTAAGTTGCCATTTTTTCGTTCTGCGAAATCGGCTCCGGCAAGTCCGTGAGATTTGCCACCAACCACTCCGCACCCGCCCTGCCAAGCGATTCATAAATTTCAGACTTTTGAACAAATTTATTGTACGATTTCTTTTCCCGGTGGTAAATTGGGCCTGCATCCATCTTTGAAACCAACTTCATCACCGAAACTCCAAACTCAGTATCCCCCCGTAAAATCGCCGTTTCAATTGGCGACGGCCCCCGAAGATCCGGCAAAAGTGAAGGGTGAATATTCAAAATTCCCTCCGGCTCAAACAAGTCCAAAATTCGCTTTGGAATCAAAACTCCAAACGATGCTAAAATTGCATAAATTTTTTGTTCAGAACCCGACTTTATTTTCTCCACTTCGTCTAGGTCTTCCTTTTTCTTTGCCCAAAATAAAAGTTCAATGTGATCTTTCAGCCCACCATAAACCGCCGTCACAAGCGGCCCATTTCCAAAAAATATCACTTTTGGCTTATTCATCTGGCCACAAGTCCTTGTTATTCTCTATCTCAGAATAATCCTCAACGGGCTTTAGCTCCCCATCATCATCAATGTAAAACCAAGCATCTTTTTCATCCTTAATATGATCAATAAATAGTACCCCATTTAGGTGGTCAATCTCGTGCTGAAGTGTCCTAGCTAGAAACCCATCTGCCTTAATTCGGACCTCGCTCCCATCCTCTAAAAACGCCTTTACTTTTACCTTTTCATGCCTTGGTACTAGCCCGTAATATCTTGGCACAGATAGGCAACCTTCATGCTCTTTTACAATCTTCCCCTCAGTCTTTATTATCTCTGGATTTAGAAGCGCTGTAAAATGGCGATTTTCCTTATCATCAAAATCATCCCTCACGATAATTACTCTCTTATTCACCCCTAATTGTGGCGCCGCCATCGCCGCCGAAAGCTCGTGCTCGTGGCTCTTCTCCCACTCGAGAGTATTCTTACGCATTTCCTCTATAATCTTGGTGAGCTCTGGATCGCCCGGGTGGACCTTTGTAGAGCGCTTCCGAAGCCTCTCATCTGGAGTTGTAATTACCTTCATTACAAACTTCTCCTCTTTTCTTCTCTAGTGAAGAACTCTAATTTATCACCAATTTCAAGCTGAATCTTATGCTTCGTAGTTAGCGCAAGTCCCCCAATTTCCCCAGAAACCAGCTCGGACACATCCATTTTCTCTTTTTGGACGCTTGAAACTTCTGCTTCACCGATTATTTCCTTACCTCTAATAATCCGCGCCAAAGTCCCTGCTTCGCACCGGCCTTCTGTCACCTCGCCACCAGCGATAATAGAAGTTTTCTCGGTCCTAAATACCCCCTTAACTTTCATCTCGCCGACCTCTGTTTCTACTACTTCAGCATCAAGCAAATTGCTCATCTCTCTCTTTGCGTCATCAAGTAGCTCATAAATCACCTTGTAACACCTAATCGGCACGCCATCTCTCGCTGCCATCTTGGAAATGTTAATCGGTACTGACACATTAAAGCCATAAATCACGGTATTCTCACCAGTCGCCATATAAACGTCGTTCTCTGTCACATCACCTACGCCAGTGGCCACAATATTGAGAGTAATCTCGCCACCGGTATCAATCATCTTTAAACTGTCAACCACACTTGTCACCGAGCCTAAAACGTCGCCCTTAATTAGCACGTTAAATACTTTGGAATTATCCGCCACATTCATCATTCTGAGAAGATCAGTAGAAGTTACATTTGCCGAAGCGCTTGCGTCCGCCGAAGCGTTGGCATTTAGAAGTGCCATCTTGCGCGCAGTTTTTTCGTCTGCTACCTCTATAAATCTATCACCAAAGTTTGGCAATTCCTTAAAACCAGTCACCGTTACAGGAGTAGAAGGTAGTGCCTTACCCTTTGGTTTGCCCTTCCAGTCTACCATCGTGCGAACCTTCGCATAGGTGTTACCAGCCACAATAAACTCGCCAGTCTTCAACTCTCCCCCTGTTACTAGCAAGTTCACCACCGAGCCTTTGCCAGTCTCCATATGGGACTCAATCACCAATCCCTCGCTCGGAATATCAACATCAGCCTTTAGCTCTTCAAGGTCTGCAGTCAAGAGAATCATATCAAGCAACTTATCGAGGTTCTGATTCTGCTTCGCCGAAATCGGCACCATCGTAATATCGCCACCCCATTCCTCTGGCTGAAGCCCGTGGTTGGCCAAGTCTGCCATCGTCCTCTGGACATCCGCCCCCTCACGGTCTATCTTGTTAATCGCTACGATAATCTTTGCGTTCGCCCCCTGAGCAAACTTAATCGCCTCAATCGTCTGCGGCTTTACGCCGTCATCCGCCGCCACCACAATCACCACAATATCTGTCAACATCGCACCGTGTTGGCGAATCGCCGCAAAAGCCTCGTGGCCCGGCGTATCTAGAAACGTAATCAATCTATCATCATATTTTAGCTGATAAGCAGAAATATGCTGCGTAATTCCACCAGCTTCGCCCTCAACCGTTTTTTTATGAAGGAGCGTATCAAGTAGCGTAGTTTTACCGTGGTCAACGTGGCCCATTACTGCTACTACTGGTGGCCTCAAAACTGCGTGGTCTGAAAGCTCTCTGTGGTCATCACCAATCTGAGTAGAGGAGTTCTTTTTTTCCAGTTTTACCCCAGAAATCCCTAATTCCTCAATAATAATTGAAGCGGTATCAAAATCAAGGCGTTGATTAATCGTCGCGACAATTCCCTCTTTA
>CAZKNA010000008.1:0-22003 GCA_964554175.1 uncultured Candidatus Saccharibacteria bacterium
ATCCGAAGTAGATGAATACCAATTAAAAGATATTCACATCCAACCAATCGAAGACGAAGACTAGACTTTTCTCCTAAAAAGGAGTATAATAATACGAGTTTTTAGGAGAGCAAATGAAAGATAACGCAATTAAAATTCGGGGTTGTCGACAGCATAATCTAAAAAATATTGACGTCGATATTCCGCGTGATAAGCTAGTGGTTCTTACCGGACTTTCTGGTTCCGGCAAGTCTAGCCTGGCTTTTGATACGATTTATGCCGAGGGTCAGAGGCGCTATGTTGAGAGCTTGTCGAGCTACGCTCGTATGTTTCTTGGCGTGATGGATAAACCCGATGTTGATACTATCACTGGTCTCTCCCCGGCGATTTCCATCGACCAAAAATCAACTTCTAGAAACCCTCGCTCCACCGTCGCTACTGTGACTGAAGTTTATGATTATCTCCGTCTCCTCTTTGCGCGCGTCGGTGTGCCACATTGTCCGATTTGCCACTCTGAAGTTTCCAGAAGAACTAACGAAGACATTGTAAATGAAGTAATGAAGCTTCCACTAGGTTCTAAATTGATGCTTCTAGCACCAATTGTCCAACAGAAAAAGGGTGAGTTCCAGCATATCCCAGAGCAGTACCAGGCCAAAGGCTTCTCTCGTGTTCGCGTGGATGGTATTGTTTATGCCCTAGATGAGTTCCCAGAATTAAAGAAACAGGAAAAACACGATATTGAAATCGTGGTGGACCGTTTTATTTTGAGCCCAGACCTTCTCACTCGTATCACTAGTTCTGTAGAGCAAGCCCTAGAACTTGGCCAGGGAATCATTAAACTCTTAAAAATTACTGATAATTCCACCGCCGTAGACCAGAACCCCAGCGCAGATAACACCGAGGTTTATACTTATTCCCAGCGCTACGCCTGTCCAAATCACCCAGATGAGCTTATCCCAGAACTAGAGCCGCGCCTCTTTTCTTTCAACGCTCCGCAAGGCGCCTGCCCGACTTGTACTGGCCTTGGCACTCGTATGGAAGTAGACCCAGACCTGGTTCTTAACGAGAATCTTACTATCGCCGAAGGTGGTATCCGCCCGTTCAACCGCGTTTCGCAAGATTCTTGGTGGCTCCGCCGTCTGGATGCCGTTGGTAAAAAACACGGTTTTGATATTTACACCCCAATTAAACAATTTTCTGAAGAAACCAAGCATATCATTCTCTATGGTACCGGCGAAGAAAAATATCGCGTTCATATTGGCGGCTCTGGCAAGTTTGCCAAGGGCACAATTTATGAAACTACTTACGAAGGCGTCATTCCAACCTTGGAGCGTCGCCATCGCGAGACCGATTCCGACTTTATCAGAAAAGACATTGAACGCTTTATGCGTGTCCACAAATGCCAAACTTGTCACGGCGCTAGGCTAAAGCCGGTTGTGTTGGCGGTTACGGTTCATAATTTAAACATTGTTGATATGTGTAGTCTAGATGTAGATCATACGCTAGAGATTTTAAACCAAGACCTTGGCTTTACCGAGGAAGAAAAGCAGATTGCCGGCCCTATCATCAAGGAAATCAAAGAGCGGGTGAAGTTTATGCAAGACGTCGGTCTTGGCTATATGGAGCTTGGCCGCGCCGCCAACACCCTCTCTGGCGGCGAAGCCCAGAGAATCCGCCTTGCCACCCAGATTGGCTCTGGCCTCCAGGGCGTGCTTTACGTCTTAGACGAGCCGTCCATTGGCCTTCATCAGAGAGATAATGATAAGCTAATTGCTACTTTAAAGCACCTCCGCGACCTAAAGAATACCGTCCTTGTCGTTGAGCACGACGAAGACACGATGCGCTCAGCTGATTACCTCATTGACATCGGACCTGGCGCCGGTATAGACGGAGGTAGAGTGGTGGCTGCCGGCACCCCAGAAGAGGTGATGAAAAATCCAGAATCTATCACTGGCCAATATCTCTCTGGCGCCAAGAAAATTGACACTCCAAAAAAGCGTAGGAAAGCCAAAATGGGACTAGAGCTGGTTGTCAGAGGCGCGCGCGAAAACAACTTAAAGAATATTGATGCCCACTTCCCACTCGGTGTCATGACCGTAGTCTCTGGCGTTTCCGGCTCTGGCAAGTCTACTTTAGTCAATGAAATTCTCGCCAACGAGCTTCTTGCTCGCCTCCACCGCGCCCAGACTGTTTCTGGCGCTCACGACAGCATCGAGGGAATTGAAAACCTAGATAAATGTATTGTTATCGATCAGTCGCCTATCGGCCGCACTCCGCGTTCTAACCCAGCTACCTACACCGGTGTTTTCAACCAGATTCGCGAACTTTACGCTCACCAGCCCGAGGCTGAAATCCGCGGCTACAAAGCCGGCCGTTTCTCGTTCAACGTCAAGGGCGGTCGCTGCGAAACTTGTCAAGGCGATGGTGTCAATAAAATTGAAATGCACTTCCTACCGGATGTTTATGTTACCTGCCCGGCCTGCCATGGCCGCCGCTACAACCGCGAGGCGCTAGAGATTAAATATAAAGGCAAAGATATTTCTGAAGTTCTTGATATGACCATAGACGAAGCGGTAGAATTCTTTGAAAATATCCCCAGTATCGCTCCAAAGCTCAAGACTCTCCAAGAAGTCGGCCTGGGCTACATCCGCCTCGGCCAGCCGGCCACAACTTTCTCTGGTGGCGAGGCCCAGCGCATCAAGCTCGCCACAGAGCTCGCTCGCCGTTCCACTGGCAAGACTCTCTATATTCTAGACGAGCCAACCACCGGCCTCCACACCGCCGACGTCAAAAGACTTTTGATGATTTTAAATAAACTCGTAGACGGCGGCAACTCTGCCATCGTAATCGAACATAACCTCCACGTCATCAAATCTGCAGACTGGGTAATTGATATGGGTCCAGAGGGCGGCCAAGGCGGTGGCCAGATTATCGCCACCGGTACTCCCGAAGCTCTCGCTAAATCTGCCAATACTCCAACTGGTGAATATCTCCGTACGGTGTTGTAATTTCTACTGCTCCCAAACATAAACTTTTATGCTAAAATGATATTATGAGTAATGTGTTAATAATTGGGAATGTCCATCAGGATGTTTATCTTCGTCTTGATGAGCAACAAAACAAGTTCGAGACCGACGAGCGTGGCACGCCTTGGCTTGATCTCGGCTTTGATGGCAGCAGCCATAAATATATCAAGAAGACCTCGGTCTACGCCGGCGCCACCGTCGCGCTAGAAGTTTTAAATCGCATGGGTGCCAACGCTAAAATTGCCGGCTCTCTCGCCGAGTTTAGAAATGGCGAGATTGTCCCTGGCGAGCAGGAAATCAAAACCACCCGTTACATTCTTTGCAAAGAGAATAAAATCACCTATCTCGTGCCAGAGTCGCGCGAGAAGACAGAGTGGTACAACCCTACGGAGTCCGTTGATTGGATTTTTGTAGACCGTTCCGCCAAGGTTACCCCAGAGCTCGTCAAGGGCCTAAAGAGCTTCCTCTCCGTCTCGTCCCACACTCGCGTTGTGGTCTATGCCCCCAAGGAGATGACCGACGCAGACCGCGAGCTAGTTGAGATGGCAAACCTAGTCTTTTCGGATGGCCTCCTCACTGGTACTAAATATTACGGCTCAGTCTGCCAGCTTTCAGACCACGAGCTCATCTTTGGCGATTCCAAAATCATCTGGTCCGCCGAAAATGCCGATTTAATGACACATTTAACCTTGTATTCTATTCTTGCCGCCACCGTCTTTGGCGCACTCTTAAAGGGTAAATCTATTGACGATTCTCTCATGATGGCCCGCGATAACGCCCTCCAGTCTTCTCTGGACGGCACCGCTCCGTTTGATAAACTCGAGGAAATGCTCTCGGTCGCCCGCTCCGAGGAGGCCGACACGGCTATGATTGCAAAGACTTTAATGACCGCTGGCAAGGGCATCCTCGCCGCCGACGAATCTGGTGGCTCCATTCACAAGAAGTTTGAGAACATGCGCATCCCTGATGATGAGGAGCACCGCCGCGACTATCGCAACATCTTCTTTACCACCCCAGATTTAGAGAAATATGTTTCCGGTGTCATTCTCTTTGATGAAACCGCTCGCCAGAAGGCCGACGATGGCCGTAACTTTGTCGACTTCCTAACTTCCAAGGGTATTGTCGCTGGCATCAAGGTAGACCAAGGCCTTGAGAATTTCGAGAATTCCGAGGAAAAATACACCAAGGGTCTAGATGATTTGCCACAGCGCCTCGCCGAGTATTACAAGATGGGGCTTCGCTTCTGCAAATGGCGCTCCGCCTTTGAAATCGCGCCTGGCCGCCCGTCCGATATGGCAATTGAGAAAAACTGTAGCGACCTCGCAAAATACGCCCGCATCTGCCAAGATGCCAAGATGGTTCCGATTGTCGAGCCAGAGGTTGTTTATGACGGTAACTACACTATCAAGCAATGCGAAGAGGTTACCGCCAAGATTTTAGACACTCTCTTTGATGCTTTGAACCGCGAAAAGGTCCGTCTTGACCAGTGTATCCTAAAGGTCAATATGATTATCGCCGGCAAACAATACCCAATCCCATCCTCTAAGGAGGAAGTCGGCCGCGCTACCGCCGAGGTGCTCCGCACACATGTACCGCAGAGCTTGGCTGGTGTAGTCTTCCTCTCCGGTGGCCAAACCGTTGTCCAGGCCACAGAGAATCTCCAAGAGGTTACCAATAATGGCCCATTTCCATGGCCAGTCACCTTCTCCTTCGCTCGCGCCCTCCAAGACCCAGCACTCGGTGCTTGGATGGGGAACAATGAGAACTGCGACACCGCCCGCGAGGCTTTCCGCCAGCGTCTAATCGCCAACACCGAGGCCCTCAAGAAAAAATAGAGGTTACCCCTTGCTAAATTCCGCAAAGTAGTGTAAAATATATAAAGTTAAAGTTAAAGTTATAAAGGAATATTATGGCAGAAATTAAGTTGTCACTAGAGAAGCGCGATGTTGCTGGCAAAAAGCTGGCTGCTTTGCGTGATGCTGGCAAAGTTCCGGCCGTCATTTATGGTGGAAAGACCGAGCCGATCTTAGTCCAGGCTGAATATAACGATATTGAGAAGGCTCTCCGCCTTGCTGGTTATCACTCCACGATTGATCTCGACGTTGCCGGTAAAAGCCAGCTCGCTATCGTTAAGAATATTGATATTAACCCAGTTAGTCGCAAGCTTGTAAACGTTGAGTTCCAGGCTGTTTCTGCGAACGAAGTCATTGAGGCTACCGCCCCAATCGTCCTTGAAGGCTTTGAAACTTCCGAGGCCAACAAGCTTCACTACGTCGTTCTCCAGGTTATGGAGGAAATCGATGTTAAAGCCAAGCCAGCCGACCTTCCAGAGAAGATTATTGCCGATGCTTCCAAGTTTGCCGATCTTGACGACAAGCTTACTGTCGCCGATCTAGAGCTTCCAAAGGGTGTTGAGCTCGCCGACAAAGAGCTTGCCCCAGACCAGGTTATCGCCAGCATCTACGACCCAGCCGCCGAGGCTGCCGCTCGTGAAGCTGAAGAAGCCGCCGCTGCCGAGGCTAACGTCGACGCTGCCGATGTTCCGTCTGATAACGGTTCCAAGCCTGAAGAGGCCGCCGAAGGCGCTTCTGAAGAGTCTAAGGAATAGTCTTAATAAAAAGAGCCCGATAACCTTGGGCTCTTTTTTATTTTGCGATTTTATGGTATAATATAGATATGAAATACCTTGCTGTTCTAGGGCGTCAGCCGGAAATATCCATAGCCGAACTTGAGGCGCTTTTTGATAATGTAAAGCAGCAAAGTAGGGAAATCGCTTTCTTTGAGTCTGAAAAACAGCCAGACCTAGACCGTCTTGGTGGCTCTTTAAAGCTCGCAAAATACCTCGGAAATATCTCACCTGAAGAATACCTTATCTCGCTTCCAGAGGGGAAAATTACCCTGGGAATATCAAATTATTCATCCCATGATATAAAAAATATATCACAATACGGGATTAAGATTAAGCAAGCATTAAAGAAAAAAGGTCGCTCTGTCCGCTTACTGCCAAACTCCGCACCCGCCATCTCTACCGCTGCCGCACACCATAATGGTTTAGGCAAGAGTCCAAAGAAAGTTGAGCTGATTAAATTTAAGAACGAATGGTTTGTTTCTCTGGGCGCGCAAAACATCACCGCCTATAAAAACCGCGACCAGGCCCGCCCAGCGCGCGATGCCAAGGTTGGGATGCTTCCGCCCAAACTCGCCCAGATTCTAATTAATCTCTGCGGCCACCTCCCGGAAGATGCTACCATCCTAGATCCTTTCTGCGGCACCGGCGTCGTCCTCCAGGAGGCTCTCCTCATGGGCTACAACGTCTACGGCACCGACAAAGACGAGCGTATGGTGCGCTACACCGAAAAGAATTTGGATTGGTTAAAGCCGACGCGCCCCGAAGAACCTTCAAAACTTTTCGCATGTGGCGACGCTACAAATTTCAAATGGCGCGGTCCCATCACTGCCGTCGCGGCCGAAATCTACCTTGGCCCTCCGATGTCCGAGCCTCCGGTAGAAATCAAACTAAAGACCGTGAAACAGGAATGTGGCGCGATTTTAACCGAATTTTTGAAGAACCTAGGTAGCCAAATCGCCAAAGATACCCCCGTTACGCTGGCCATCCCCGCTTGGCGCAGGAGAGACGGCGGCTTTGAACGTCTAATACCCCTTGATTTTATAGAAAAATTGGGGTATAATGTATTAAATAAGAGTGCGGGCGGACTTCTCTATGCCAGAGAAAATCAGGTCGTTGCTCGCGAAATAATAGTATTAAGGAAAAAATAGTATGTCACATGTTAAAGCTGGCGGTACCGCCAAGAACATCCATAACAACGCTGGTCAGCGCCTTGGCGTCAAGCGTTTTGGTGGCCAAAAAGTCAAAAACGGCGAGGTACTCGTTCGCCAGACCGGCAGCACCAAGATCGCCGGCCCAGGCACCTATATGTCTAGAAACTTCACGATTCACGCTGCTAAAGACGGTGTCGTGACCTTCGTCAAGACCAAGAAGACCCACTTCTCTGGTCGCTCGGTTCCACGCGTTCGCGTTGAAGTCCGCTAAATAAATTAAAAAAACCGGCCAAAAGCCGGTTTTTTGAAGTGCTATTTGTATTTGAGGTCGTCCTCAACCTTTAGGACTCGTTCTGCAAATTTTGTCACCCTCTTTAGGTCCAAGATACTCTTATCAATCTCTTTAATTTTCAGCCTTTTAGCGTCAAGCCTTGCGAGAAAAGATGCTTCTTCGGCATCATAAATCCCATCTTTGTCTGAAAACGCCAACGCTATTAAATAGGATAACACTAGCGAGCTAAAGAGACAGAGCCACACTAGAGGGGTACTAAATTTGGCCACCGTGTTGAGCGGCGTCACAAAAATTATGAACGTAGTAATCATAAATATGACAGACGTGAGCCAAACAGTCCTATAGGTAAAGGTCGCGCGCTGCTCTTTTTCTACGGCCTTGGACAAAAACTCCTCATCATCATAAGGGGTAATCTCTTCGACTATCTTGCAGCGTTCCTGCTCAAGGTTTTCAACCTCTTTTTCTACCCTCTGACAAACATTGTTTAAGGCCTCTAGCTTTTCGCTATCGGACAGATTGGTGTCCTCAATAAGAGCCTCATAATACTCGTCACTGTGCACAATCCCGTTTTTCTCAATAACGGGGAACTCTGAAAGCACTTCCTTGAAAATATACTCTGCTGCATTTCTTTTCATTAAACCCACCTCCCTTAAAAAGCAACAGTACCGTACTATTATATCACAATTTTTAAAAAAATCCATATGATATAATAGAACCATGGAAGAACCGCGCTTTTCTGTTTCTCAATTTGTCGACGTTATAAACCAGACTTTGGAGTATGCCTACCCCAGCGCCATCGTGGAGGGCGAAGTTTCCGAGTTTAAAACCAGTCAAGGCAAATGGGTTTTCTTTAACCTCAAGGACGAAGAGTCTAGCCTACCGTGTTTTATTCCGCTTTTCAAATTAAGAGTCCCGCTTGAAGATGGTATGAAAATTGTCGTGCGTGGCTACCCAAAGCTAACCAAATGGGGTAAATTTTCCTTCACTGCCGAACAGATTATGCCAGTTGGTGAAGGCAGCATCAAAAAAGCCTTTGAAATGTTGAAAAAGAAATTAGAGAAAGAGGGGCTCTTCGCGCCTGAGAGAAAGCGCCCGCTTCCAGAAGATTTAACTAGAATTGGAGTAATTTCTTCTACTGGTGCCGCCGGCTATGCTGATTTCTGTAAAATCCTAAATGCAAGGTGGGGCGGTCTCAAAATTCAGACCGCAAACACCCAGGTCCAGGGCCTAGATGCGCCAATCCAAATCATGCGTGCCCTAAAATATTTTAATGAAAAATCCGAAGTCCAACTAATTGTGATTATCCGTGGTGGCGGCTCTAAAGATGATCTTTCTTGTTTTAACGACGAAGATCTCGCCCGCGCTATTGCTGCTTCTAAAATCCCGGTTATGACCGGCATCGGCCACGAAGTTGACGAATCGCTCGCTGATCTTGTCGCGGACCTTCGCGGTTCCACCCCGTCCAATGTCGCGGAGCTCATCACCCCAGACAAAGTCGCCATTTCGGCAAACTTAATGCAAAGTCTAAAATCTGCGCGTTCTAAAATCGCCCAAAGCATTATCACGATTTACGAATCATTAAAAAACGTCCGCACTAGTATGAAGACTCGCATCGAAAATGAGATTGAGAAAATCAAATCCGAGTTCAAACATATCGAGCGTCTCAATCCAGAGTTAGTTTTAAAGCAAGGCTACGCCATCATTTCTGGCAAACTTGCTCCAGGTGAAAATGTAGATATTACAACATACGAACAAGAAATTAAGGCTGAAATTAAAGAAGTTAAAGAAAGGAAGTAAAATGGCTGAAAAGGAAACTATCAACCAAAAAATCGCTAAACTAGATGAGCTGACCGACTGGTTCTACGGCGAAGATTTTTCGCTCGACCAAGCCACCGAAAAATACCGCACCGCAACCAGCCTCGTCAAAGAAATTGAGGCTGATTTAAAAAACCTCAAAAACGAGATTGAGGTGATTGACAAAGATTTCGCTAAAGAATAAAATAGAAGTAATGGATAATAATAATTTTCAACCCGCTCCGGGCATCAATATTGAAAATCAACCTTATTCCCACTCGGCGGAGACTCCGCTTACGGGCAATCAGGTCATTCCAAAAGATGCGCTTCAAACTCAGAAGAATCGCTCGATTCTTTGGATTATTGTCACGATTATTAGTGGTCTTGTTGCCATCACTTTTATTGGCCTATTTATTTGGATGTATAACAAATGGAATGATGCCGACACGAACGTCAGCGGCCAGATCGAATCTGCCGTTGCTATCGCTAGAAGCGAGGCTATCGCCGAGACTGAAAGGACTTTTGAGGAGCGCGAAAAGCAGCCGTACAAGATTTTCTCCGGCCCAGCCGATCTTGGTAGTTTAAATTTCGAGTACCCAAAGACCTGGAGTCTTTATGAAGCAGAGGACGCTTCAAAGGGTGGCGATTATTATGCCTATCTAAATCCAGACAAAGTTTTGCCGGTCAACGAAAACCCGCTCGCCCTCCGCGTCATGATTTTAGCCGAGGCTTATGACAGTTATATTCAGAATTACCAGGGCAAAGTCGAAGATGGTTCTATGACTCTCACCGTCTCTCCAGTTGGCGGCTCCAATGCTAATATTTACAAAGGCTTACTAGAAAATGACTACCAGGGCATCGCTGCCGTCCTAAAGATTCGCGACAAAACCGTCGTCATCCAGACCGACTCGCTAGTCTTTACCGATGATTTCAATACTATCTTAAACACCGTAAGTTACAACTTGTAAATTCTACTGCACATAAGTCTGCCTTTTTGTGCTAAAATAAAATTATGCAGAGTGAGGTAAGTGGAGTTTTAGTTGCTGCGCACGAGCTAAAAGGCCCGCTGGCACTTCTTCGCCAGCTTGCTTTTTCACTGGAATATGCCGATTCTGAAAAAGAACTTAGGAAAATCCAAGAGCAGATGATTGATGTTTCTAGTCGTGCCTTGAAACAGGTGAACGATCTTTCGCGCATTTCACGTATTGAAAACGGCCTCTTTGACTTTGAACCGGTTGCTGTTCGTTCCGTCTGTGATGAAGTTACAAATGAGCTTCGCGATCTCTTCCGCGCGAACCACAAAAATCTGAAACTTGAATATCGCAACCGTTCTCGCCTCGTAGTGGGGAATCGCGATTTGTTGCATTCTGTCATTTATAATTTCTGTATTAACGCGCTTCATTATTCTGACGAAGAGACCGCCAGCTTTCTCTCTGTCTATGACCGCCAGGAAAATGTCCGCCTTGAAGTGCGCGATTTTGGCCCGGCTCTGCCAATGGATGTTTGGCGCGCCTTAAAGCAGGGTTGGGTCGAACAGCCCACTTCCATCGCGATGCGCCCCGGCTCCTCTGGTCTCGGGCTCTACATTGCATCTAAATTTTCCAAGGCGATGAATGCGCCGGTCGGCGCTGTCCGCCATCGCGACGGCACTAGTTTTTATATTGAACTTCCTGCCTCAAAACAAGAAAGTTTATTTATATGATCTATATCATTGATGATAACTACCAAATGGCAGAATGTATTGCCCGCTTTCTTCGCCCTGAAGAAACCAAGATTTTTACTAACGCTATTGATGCCATCTCGAACATCGATGATGACGAGCCTAGTCTAATTTTTCTAGACGTGCTCTTGGATGGTCCAGACGGGTTCACATTTTTAAACGAAACTGTTTCATACGAAAATACCAGCAAAATCCCAGTTGTAATAGTTACATCATTAGATTTAAAAACAGATGGCCTAAAAGATTACGGTGTCAAAAAAATCTTGAAGAAAGAAACTCTGACGCCAAAGGAGATTAAGGAATGTCTGGCACTGATCTAAAGACCGAGGCGATTGTCTTGCGCCGCACTAATTATGGTGAAACCGACCGCATCCTAAACGTCCTAACTCCCGAGGGTAAAATTTCTTGTCTTGCTAAAGGTGTCAGAAAAGAAAAGTCCAAGCTTGCCGGCGGAATTGAACTTTTTACTTTGAGCGAAATTACTTTACACAAAAGTGTAAAATCCGATTTGCAGCTTCTTACCTCTGCTAAAATGAAAGTTTTTTATAGCAACCTACTTTCAGACTACAGCCGCCTAGAGCTGGCTTCAAAAATCTTGAAAGAATTGAATCGTATTACTGAGCAAGTGGATAATGATGAATTTTTCAGTATTTTAAAGCAATCTTTAGAAGGCCTAAATAATGGCTATGATTTGAGGCTGGTTGAAACTTGGTTTAATTTCAATCTCGCCAAGGCTCGTGGTGAACAAATTAATCTCTTAACCGACACCGACGGTGACAAGCTAAAGGAAAACCTAAACTACGTCTGGGATTCCACCAGTGAGGCCTTTAAAAAACTTCCAGAAGGGAAAGTTGGCGCGGATGAAATCAAAATTATGCGCATGATTCTCGTTAGCCCACTGGCTCTAATTAGTAGAATTAAAGGCCTCGAAAAACATCTAGACCAAATTGAGTATATCAGTAAATCTGTGGTATAATAGTAAAAATAACTGTAGGAGAAATTATGGCAGATTTTAATAAAATTTTAAATGCTGGTGATTATGAAAATGGCGAGATTAACGTCGTTATTGAAATCCCAACTGGTTCCAACCACAAGATTGAATGGGATCGCGACAATGCTTGCTTTATGCTAGACCGCGTAGAGCCGATTGCTTTTGCCAAGCCTTGTAACTATGGTTTCATCCCACAGACTCTTGACGAAGATGGCGACGAGCTTGACGCGCTCATCATTACCGACCAGCCTCTAACTACTGGTATCTATATGACCGCCAAGGTGCTCGGCGTAATGAAGTTTGTCGACGACGGCGAAGTTGATGACAAAATCATCTGTGTCCCGGCCGACGACCGCAACAATGGCGATTGCTACAATACTTTGGAAGATTTGCCAAAGCGGACTCTCGAACAAATCGAATTCCACTTCAACCACTACAAAGATTTGAAGAAACCAGGCACAACTAAAGTCGAGAAATTTGGCGATATTGAAGAAGCTAAAGCAGTCATTAAAGACGCCATCAAGCGTTGGGAAGACAAATAATGTTAGACGATTTAGTAAGTCTCTGCAAGCGCCGCGGTTTCATTTTTCCAGGCTCCGATATTTACGGGGGCTTTGCTGGAACTTGGGACTTTGGCCCGCTTGGGGTGGAATTAAAGAAGAAAATTGAAAATGAATGGTGGAGCTTTTGGGTTGAAAAGCGCGACGACATTTTTGGCGTCGACGCTACAATTTTAATGAACCCGAAAACTTGGGTTGCTTCTGGCCATACCGCTACTTTTGCCGACCCTCTAGTCGAGTGTAAGGGCTGCCACGGCCGCTTCCGTGCCGATAAAATCGCAGACGGCATCACCGAGTCCGTCACGACTGAAGAATTTCAAAAATTAAATGTTAAATGCCCAACTTGCGGCAAAACTGATTGGGGCCCAATTCGCAAGTTTAACATGATGTTCACCACTCACGTTGGCGCTGTCCTCCCAGACGATACTGATGTAGAATTGGTCGAGAAATCTATTGCTTATCTCCGTCCAGAAACTGCGCAGGGTATTTTTGTTAATTATAAAAACGTTGTTGATACGATTTATCCAGACATCCCGTTTGGCATCGCCCAGCAAGGCAAGGCTTTCCGAAACGAAATCTCTCCGCGTGATTTCATTTTGAGGGACCGTGAATGCTCGCAGATGGAAATTGAATATTTCGTCCGCCCAAACGAGTGGGAGCCAGCTTTCGAAGAAATGCTAAAAGAAAACCACCGCTTCCTAGAAGAAAAGATGGGCCTTCCAAAAGAGAAGATTCATGACCTTGAGGTTGCCCCAGAAGACCGCGCGCATTATTCTAAGCGCACTGTCGACTTCATGTTTGATTATCCAAACGGCGAGGAAGAGTTGATGGGTCTAGCCTACCGCACCGATTTCGACCTCCAAAACATCGCTCGCGAATCTGGTAAAAATATTGAATACCGCGACAAAAACACCGGCGAAACTTTTGTCCCACACGTGATTGAGCCAAGTATCGGCGTCGAGCGCCTAATTCTTGCCGTCCTTTCTTCTGCTTACACTGAGGACGAAATTGATGGTAGTAAGCGTATTGTCTTGAAACTCCCCGAAAATCTTGCGCCATATAGTTTCTGTGTTTCACCACTCCTAAAGAACAAGCCGGAGTTAGTCGAGAAGGCCAGAGAAGTCTATAAGAAGCTAAAAGAGAAATACGGGAATATTACTTGGGATGATTCCGGAAACATCGGTAAACGCTATCGTAAGCAAGACGAGATCGGCACCCCGAAATGCGTAGTGATTGACTTTGATACTTTAGAAGACGACACTGTCACTGTTCGCGATCGCGACACTGCCACTCAGGTTCGCACCAAGATCTCTGAACTTTAGATAAAATGCTTGCCAAGTAAAAATAATTATATTATAATATTTTTATGGCTAAAAATAAACCAGCAAAAATCGCAAAAACCTGGAGAAGGACACTCCATTATTTTTGGTGCGCTAATAAAAAATATAAATTACTTACATTCGGGGCCTTCATTACTACCCCTATAGTTTACACCCTTAGAGCGTTTTGTTTGATTTTAATGGCTGATATGGTTGGCGTAGTCGCTTTGGGTTTGCCATTTGAAGAGCTAAAGAATCGGCTTTTGCCACTTGCGATAATGCTAATTGGCGAGGAAATTATTCGTCACTTTATCGTCGGCCCGATTCGGCTTTATTGTATTTGGGAGATGGAAATTAAAACTATGAAAGACCTGAACTTACAGTGTTTTAATTCAATTTCTGCTCAATCTATGCAATTCCACAACAATCGTTTTTCTGGCTCTCTGATTTCGCAGACTAACAATTTCGTCAGTGCCTATGAAAGGTTGGCGGACGAGTTTTTCTGGAACATTTTTCCGGTGGCGATTGATATATGTCTTGCGATGATAATTTTAGCTCCCAGAGCGCCGATTTTCACACTTGTTTTAGCCGGAATTATTGTGCTATTTATTATCATTTCGGTTTTTTGGGCCAAAAGAATTTCGAAAATCAACAAAGAAGAAGCCGCTGCCTATAACAAACGCACCGGCCAACTTTCTGATTCAATCACTAATATTGGTTCCGTAAAGTCGTATGCCAACGAAAAGTATGAAGAAAAACGCTTTTCGGGCTTTCTCCACGATGTTTACAAAATCTCCCATCGCAACCTAGGTATGAACACTAAGAGGAATTATTGCTTTGACACAATTTTCCTCATCATTAACATCGGCCTAATTGCCTTTATGCTTTATGGGCAAAATTACTTTGGCCTATCCGTCGCCACGATAGTTCTACTTATTAACTACTCAGATACTATTATGAACGATTTGTGGGATATCCACTCCGTCTTTAAATCGCTAAACCGTATTTTTGGCGATTCGCACGAAATGACTTTAAACCTTGATCTCAAAGATGATGTAGTAGACCTTTCGGGCGCCACCTATTTGAAAGTTGAAGAAGCTGGAATCAATTTTGATAAAATTTCCTTCAAGCATCATGGTGCCAAAGCCCCAATTTTCGAAGATTTTTCGCTTCAAATTCAGCCGGGTGAGCGTATCGGTTTAGTGGGTATTTCCGGTTCTGGTAAGACTACTTTGACAAAACTATTACTTAGATTTGCCGATGTCAACGATGGCGAAATTTCTATCGACGGCCAAAATATTAAATATGTCACTCAAGAATCACTGCGTAAAAATATCGCCTATGTTCCGCAAGAAACGGCCTTGTTTCATCGCTCCATTGCTGAAAATATTTCCTATGGAAAACCAGATGCGACTATGGAAGAAATTGTCCGCGCCGCCAAACTTGCTAACGCGGATGAATTTATTAAAGACTTGCCAGAAGGCTATGAAACGCTCGTTGGCGAACGTGGTGTGAAACTTTCTGGTGGCCAACGCCAGCGCATTGCTATCGCCCGTGCTATCTTGAAAAACGCACCTATCCTCGTTCTGGACGAGGCGACTTCTGCACTAGATTCTGAATCGGAAGCCTTAATTCAAAGTGCTTTGAGGGAATTAATCAAAGGCCGCACTTCTATCGTGATTGCCCACCGCCTTTCTACCGTGATGGATCTAGACCGCATCATTGTCTTGAAAGATGGAAAGATTGTCGAAAGCGGTTCCCATAATGAACTACTTAAGAAAGGTGGCGCCTATGCTAAACTTTGGTCGCGCCAGTCTGGAGCATTCTTGAACGAAAACTAACTGCTTGTGATATAATATACATATGGCAAGTGGAGTAAGTAGAGGTTTTAAGAGCCGTTTTGATGAATGGTGGGAACACGGTAAGTTCTCTGTGCGCGGGTTGTTTCTCGCGACCAAAGAAAAACATTTTTGGTTTGGTTTTGTCCCGACTTTCTGTATTTTTGGTACACTCCTAAATCTTCTTTCAGGCGGGTTTGCCGCCTTTAATTTAATTGGTGCACTCGGCTTTCCGGGCGGGCTCAAAGTCATTTGGGATGCGTTTCTACAGACTTTTGGGGTGAATCGCAATTTCACCGATTGGCTTAGTATCTTTCTCCTTGCGCTTCTCCAAGGGTTGCTAATTGGTCTGCTCGTCACTGTAATTAAATATAGTAAAAAAGGTGCCGATAACTCTGCCTCAGTCCAAAACTCTGGCATTGTCGCAATTCTTGCTGTACTCGGCTCCGGCTGCCCAACTTGTGGCACCGCGCTACTTACACCTGTTCTCACCGCCATTTTTGGCTCCGGTGTGGCACTCGCCGGCACCGTTTCGGTTGTAATTACTTGGCTCGCAATCCTGCTCGCTTTCTTTACTTTAAAGAAGCTGGGCTACAATGCCTATGTCGCGATAGTTACAAGTAATCTGCCCAAAAAGCGTGATATAATAAATAAAAGGAGTGTAAATGAAAAAAGCAATTAGAGTCGGAGTTTTGGTCGCGCTGGTCGGGCTTTTTATTTTAGTCGCGATTATGAATACAAATGGGCAACCACGCAATAAAGACAAAGTTTGGGATGAAGCCGCCACTATCGGCGATATGAATGCCAAGAACTTCTATGTCTTTTATACTGATCTCGCTTGCCCATATTGTGATGTATGGTCGCGCCTCACCATCCAGAACAAAGATGATTTCAAAGATTACCTTGAGAAAAATCATATTTTATATGAAGTCCGCGTGACAGAGTTTCTTTATGAAAATAGCGCTCACCGCCCGGAGATGTCGCGCTGGAGCGCAAAGGGTACCTATTGTGCCGCCAAGCAGAACAAGTTCTGGGAATATTACGAGGCTGGTGTGATGTCGCTTTGGGAAGATTATCATAGCAAAGGCATTGGTAGCGCCAAAGATGCGCCGATGATTTCCGGTATGACCGAGTCCTACTGGACCGACAAAGTCGCGAAAAGGGCTGGCATAAATCAAGAAGATTTCATATCTTGCTACGGCTCAGATGAAACTCTCGCTGCCGTCAAGAAAAATACCGAAAAAGCCTATAATGCAGTTCAGTCTGGGTTGCCATATTTTGCCTTTGGGAACTGGGCTCAATCCGGTTTTGACCCCGCCTGGGATTATAACTACGTTAAACAATACCTTGCCGCCGGCCTGAAAAAATAGTTGGTTGCCCCAGTTGTCATACTATGATATAATATATTATATATGTCAAACTCGCGCAATCATCATCTGTCACAGCATTTTCTCCGCTCTCCGCGGACAGCCTTGATGCTGATCGGCCACACTAATATTAAAAAGCGCGACCTCGTGATTGACATTGGTGCTGGCAGTGGCGTGATTACCTCGGCGCTTTCCAAAAGATGCCGTGAAGTTTTGGCAGTTGAATCAGATTCCATAGCTTGTGAAAAATTGCGCCAAAATGTCGGGGAATTAGAAAACGTAAAGATTATTGAAGCAGATTTTCTTGAGATGGGGCTTCCAAAAGAACCGTACAAAGTTTTTGCGAACCCACCGTTTCATCTTTCTTCGGCCATTGTCCATAAACTGCTTGAGGCTGAAAACCCGCCCGATGCGATATATTTGATTCTACAAAAACAGTTCGCCCTGAAGCTCCTGGGCACGGACCGCCATTATACCTCACAGCTCGGGTATGCGCTTACGGCAAAGTATCAGACTAAGATTCGCTACCCCCTAAAACCTTTTGATTTCACCCCACCGCCGGCCGTACCTACGGTACTCTTTGAAGCCAAAAAGATCGCTTAGACCGACTTGTATATGTCTAAATCACGCAAGCTTTAGCAATGAAGCTATAGCTCAATTTCCGTCTGTTCGCCGGAGGCAAAGTCTTTCACTATCGCCTTGCCTTCTGCGATTTCGCGGTCTCCAAGGACGATGCCAAAGCACGCAATTTTAGAAGCTAAGGACATTTTGTCACCAAGCTTCTTGTCGGTCAGAATCACATCTGAAGACCGGCCGTCATTCTTCAAACTATCCGCCAGCCTAAAAGCGGCTTCATATTCATTATTAGACATTGGGATAATCGCATAATCAATCAAGCCAGAAACTTCCGGCAGTAAGTTGTTCTCTTTCAAAATATAGAACAGTCTTGTTAAACCAACCGAGCCGCCAACCCCAGGGAACTTCTGGTCGCTATAATGCTCGCAGAGATTCTCGTACCTACCGCCCGAGCAGACCGAACCAATCTCTCTATAGTCTGGAAGCACCGTTTCAAACACGGTGCCAGTATAATAATCCAGCCCTCTCACAATCAGCATATCGGCCACAATATTCTCGGCAAGCCCACGCTTTTCTAGCACATTCATCACTTCCTCTAGTTCAGAAAGCCCAACTAGAAACTTTCGCTCACCAGACACAAATCTTTCGGACGCCTGAATCTCAGCCGGAACATAGTTTTTTACTTCGCGAAGAATTGCTTCAAGTACATTCTTCACATCAGAAATATTGCCAGCGGTGCTTATAAACTCCACAAAGAAATCTACTTCGTCGTCATCGCCGATTTCTTCCATTAAAAATTGCTGAGTCTTTACCGGCGGCACTTTCTCGGCGTGGTCAATAATGCTATAAATCGCCTCGGACTTAGAAATAAGGTCCAACATTTCAATCAGCCCAGACAAAATCTTGCGGTTAGAAATCCGAATGAGCATCCCCGGCTTTAAGAAACTGGAAAGCGCAGAGTAAAGCGTATAAATCACCTCAGCATCATAAATAATCGGAAGCTCGCCACGACCGATTACGTCTACATCACATTGATAAAACTCGCGAAACCGTCCTTTCTGTGCTCTCTCGCCACGGAAGTTCTTGCCAACTTGCGTTACTCTAAAAGGGAAGGAAAGAAACGACTCGTACTCTACCACGTAGCGCGCCAAAGGCACGGTGTGGTCAAAACGAAGTGCCTGATCTGAATCTTCTGCTGTTTCTGCTGTCTTTATCACCCGATAAATCTGCTTTTCAGTATCCCCACCCGCTTTGGCAAACAAAATCTCGTTTCGGTCTATCGTTGGCGGCTCAATCGCTCTGAATCCGTTCAAATGATATGCTCGCATAATTCGCGTTTTAATTTCATTAAATACAGCCTGGTCTTCAGGCAAAAGCTCTAACGTCCCAGAAATAGGGGTGGTATTCATCTTTTTCATATCTTTATTATACCACAGATTAATCTTTCTGCTTCTTGCGTGTCACGAGATTATTGATAATCACAACTAACACAGTTGCGCCAATTATTACCACCACGTTAACCAAAATCGGCTTTAGAGATTCAAAATTAAATTTCTCAAGTTCGGCAATCAGCCGGTTGTTTTCAACGTAGTAAAAACTCGGCAGCGCCCGCCCCAGATTTTGGACGAACACCGGCATCCATTCCGTCGGCACGAACACGCCACAAAGAAAACACGACCCGATTGACACTACGTTTATCAGCGCCAAAATCGCATTGTTACTCTTTAATAAATTCGTGAGCAGGAACGCAAGCGAAACCGCAAATAGTGACATAAAGGCGGCATTCGCGATAAACAGCGCCCCATTCATCGTCAGCATAATATCTCCCACCATCAGAAGGCTGAGGGCTACATAAAACGCAAGTAGCACCAGCGCCATCACTAAATTACAAATCAAAAGCTGGTGGTTAATTTTCTTGTAATTTGTCGCCGAAATCGCCAGGCGCTTCCTGACCATTTCGCGCTTAAAGGCTGCGGTTGAGTAGGCCACCGCAAACACTAGCCCGGCCAAAATCGCGTAGTTCATAAAGTTATAATAATTCTTTGCGTTTGAAAGTGCGTTTACGTCTAGCCCAGAGTCCATCTGGACTTCCGTTTCGTGCGAAAGGACGCTATCCATATTCTTTACGATGTCTTCTTCCGGCGCCGGCGCAAAAGCCTCGGCAATCTTCAAAAACCTTGAAAGCATCGTTTCAGAAAGATAAGACGCATAATTCCCAACTGATTTTACCAGCATCTCTGGCTTCTCGCTCCGCGCAATTTCTTCGCCAAAGCCTTTTTCAATATTAATCACATAATCGGTACCGTCAAAATATAGCGCGTCCTCCAGCGCCTCCGCGCTGTCAAGTTTCACAATCTTCGCTCGTTCCGTAAAATACTTTTCCATTCGCTCGGAAAGCAGAGATTTGTCGTTGTCATAAATCGTTACATTTGGCTTGGTAGCGGTGAAGTTCACCATACTTTTGCTATTCTGGCTATTTCCAATCACGCAAACTATCAAAATTACGGTGTAGAGTATAATCACCCAGATATTTTTGCGGAGGACTTTCAGGAATGCTTTATAGGTTGTCATATTTTTGCCTCCTCAGAACCATTATTGAAACTGTGCTTAAAATAGCGCTAAAAACCAAAAGGGAAATAATATCAAAGAAAAACCGCTCACCTGGACCGTAGGTAGACAGGGCATAATAACCATCTGTAATAATCGCAGACGGGTTTAGTTTGTTGATAATCGGTACGCTACTGTCAATCAAGTATTTCATTTGCGGCCCCATCATTCCGGCAAAGAAACAGCCCACCATTGTAAACCCAGTCAAAATACCGTCTTTATTATCTTCTTTAGTCTTGAACACCGCCGAAACAAAGGTCCCAAGCGCCAGCCCCATCAAGGCCCCAACCATCGTAAACAATATAATATATGGTAAGTTCGCCCCAAAGTCAATCCGGAGTATCAGGGTCATATAAGAAAACAAAAGCGCCAGCCCTATAAGTTGCGTAATATAACTAGTGAATAACGCGCCCAGCACAATTTTTGCCTTTGATACTGCCGAAACTGCGATTCTCTTTCCGCTTGCGGTCATATTCGCTAGATTTTTGTCCAGCGCCTTCGTCGCGATCATCCCACCATAAAGACAAGCCATCGCCAGCAGCGAATAATATTCAATCATTGTAAACTCAAAATCTGCATGATAAGTATTTTTAATCTTCGGGTTATCAAACTGCCGCCCTGCCACCATCGCTTGCTCTATTTCCGTCATTACATTTTGGACAATTGTCTGGTCTATGCTACTTTTTTCTACCAGAAGCTCTGGATAATCATTCTCATTTTCGAACACCACCGCACCGCTCACCTCGTCATCGTGAATCTTGGTGACTGCCTCGTCCTTGGTATCATAATAAGTTGTGTCAAAAACTCTATCTTCCCCCTCACTTAAGGTTTTTAGAACCTCTGTATAAATCGGGTAAAGCCGGTTCTTTTCATTTTTCGCCACCGCGATTTTAATTGGTTCATAATTCTCGGCGGTTTTAATATTGGAAAATGCCGCATAAAACAACGTGCCGAGAATAATCGGAAAAGCAAAAGTCCAGAAAATCAGCTCCTTGTTCTTGAACGTAATTTTCAGATTATAAAGCAGCCTCTTCATTAGTCCCTGAGTTCCTTGCCGGTTAATTCTAGGAAGACATCATTTAGAGTTGGGCGCTCGGAATAGATTTTGTCGTAGTTAATTTTCTTCTTTTCAAGTAACGTCACTAGCTCCGCCAAATTCTTCTTGGTATCTTTGTAGAGCACTACAAAATCGTTTTCTCTACATTTTACGTCAATCACATCTTTTAGCCCCATAATCTCGGCCTTAATTTTTGGCGGGAAGTCCTTTGCTTCAACGGTGATTTTCTCCTTTACTTTCGCAAGGTCTTTTAGGGAATCATTAGTTCCACTTGCGATAATTTTACCGTGGTCCAAAATGATAATTCTATCACACAGAATCTCAACTTCTTCCATATAATGAGTGGTATAAACCACGGTGGCACCGTCTTTCCGAAGTTTCTTAATGCCGTCCAATATATTATTACGGCTCTGTGGGTCTACCGCCACGGTCGGCTCATCAAGGAAAATCAACTTTGGCTTATGCGCAATTCCGCAAGCAATGTTTAATCTTCTCAGTAAGCCACCAGACAACTTTTTCGGCACAAACTTCTTAAAATCTTCCAGCCCGACCAGTTTAATGGCATCCTCGGTATACTGATTACAAGTCTCCTTGTCGCTGATATAAAGACTACAGAAGTAATTCACGTTCTCCCAGACTGTCAATTCTTCAAATACTGCGACGTCTTGAAAAACCACGCCAATCTTGCGCTTTAAATCTAGCGAATCTGGTGTCATCTCTTTGCCAAAGATTTTGATTTCGCCACTATTAAAACTAAGTAGCGATAAAATACAATTTATCGTTGTTGACTTGCCGGAGCCATTTGGGCCGAGCAAACCAATAATCTCGCCCTCTTTTACGGAAAACGACAGATTATCTACCGCTGTCAGTTCTTTATATTTCTTGACCAGATTTTTTACTTCTATAACATTGCTCATACTACTTCCATTATAACACTTTTTGTGATACAATGAGTACACGTGGCTCTGGTCGCTAACGCTCCCAGATCCTCGTTCGTCGAAAAAGCTGAAAAACGAGTCTTTCATCGTTTTTCTCCTCACTCGGTTCTGTAGCTCAGTTGGTAGAGCAGCGGCCTGAAGAGCCGCGTGTCACTGGTT
>CAZKNA010000009.1:0-21056 GCA_964554175.1 uncultured Candidatus Saccharibacteria bacterium
GGATGACTCATGCCACAGCCGAGCATCTCTAGCCAGCCGTCGCCCTTGCCGCCAAGAGACTTTGGCTTTTCAATGAGGAATTCTAGTGAAGGCTCTGTGAATGGGAAGTAGCCCGGCTGAGTTTTGGTGTTTAACTTTTGACCATAGTAAGTTTCGAAAAGATTTTTTAGGACACCCAACATCTGGCCCATGGTAGCATCTTTAGAAACAAAAATACCCTCGCATTGGTAAAAAGTATGCTCGTGAGTGGCGTCGGCGTCTTCATTTCTAAAAACCCGGCCAGGGATAACCACGGCGATTTCGCCGCCGTCTTTTAATTTGTCCTTATAGCGCGTGAGGGCGCGGTATTGCATGGTGGAAGTGTGGGCGGGCGGGATGAAATTCTCGGCAGTGCGGAAAGTGTCGTAACCATCTCTAGCAGGATGGCCCTCTGGGAAGTTAAGAGATTCAAACATATGGAATTCGTCGTCTAGCTGGCGAGACTCCATAATATCAAAACCCATGTGAGAATAGATGGAAAGAACCTTGTTTAGCTCAGTCATAAGAGGGTGTTTGGAGCCAAGTTTAAAGCGAGGGATTTCCTGGTTGGGGGCGGCTGGAGCGGTTTCATCAATAGGGCCAACCTCGGCATCCTCGGCGGCGTCTTCAGCCTCTTTTAATTTCCGCTCTAATTCAGCGCGTTTTTTATTCATTTCAATACCAAAATTCTTGCGCTCCTCCGGAGGCAAATCTTTAATTTTGGCATATTCGGCGTTTAAAGCCTTTAGTTCTGATTTGATTTTCTCTACACTCAACATACTATAATATATTATAGCACAAACAGAGGTTTAGACAAAGATAATAATTAGCGAGATGATTGCGAGTACAATCAAGACCGCCCAGATCCACGCGAAACGGCCAGTCTTTTTTAGATCTTTGGCATAGTCGCTATCCTCAACATAGTCGGGGTCCATTTGCTTTGATGTCCTTTCTGCGCGTTCACGAAGATCGGCGTTAATTTGTTCGTTCAGTTTCGAATTGTCCTCGTTCTTTTGAACCATTATTCCCATAAAACGTATTACCTTCCTAAAATTACTATTACAATTATATCACATGTGTGCTATAATTGTATCAGATTATCAATTTAAGGAGGTTTATGGCTAATTCAAAGTCCAAGAAAACCACCGCCTCTAGCTCTAAAAAGAGCAGCAAGACGGTAACCACCAAGGCCCAAGCGGCCAAAACTGAAGCTTCCGTACGCGAGGATAAGGAAGCCAAAGCCGAAAAAACAACTAAAAATGAAAAGGCAACATTCAAGAGCCTAATGAAAGGTTTCTTCTCCAAGAAGTATGACACTTCTGAGACTATCTTGACGATTTTCTCCCGCCCACAGATTTATGGGGCACTCATTGGCGAGATTATCGGCACGATGCTTCTCACTATGACTGTCATCTGCCTTGGCATGACGAATCCACTTTACATCTGGTTCGCGATGACCGCCATCACAGTCGCTGTGTTTGGCCTCTCCGGCGCAAACCTCAACCCACTGATTACTGTCGGGATGATGGCCAGCCGCCGCATGTCTGCAATCCGCGGTGTATTATACATCCTAGCACAGATCGTCGGTGCTTGGCTCGGTATGACTTTAACTACCGGCTTTAAGACCTGGAGCGAAAGCACGATGGATATGCCGGCTATGTCCGAAGTTGCTGATGGTAACTTCTGGAAAGTTGCAATCATCGAGCTCGTTGGTGCGATTATGCTTGCATTCTTCTTCGCTCGCGCTTGGAAGTATCGCAAGAGCCCACTTACCTTCGGTCTCGTCGTTGGTACTGGTTTCGCAGTTGCGATTATCTATGTTTACATCATCTCTCAGAGTTACTTTGGTCTTTCCAATAACTACATGATGAACCCAGCTATTGCTTTGATGTATCAAATTCTCCCATCTGCCGGTGATAACTTCGGCGAGATTATGGGTGGAATCATCCAGGCTCTCACTATTTACGCAGTCTTCCCAATGGTTGGTGGCGTGATTGGTTTCTATCTATCCGAGTTTACCAGCCGTCTTTCCGGCGAACGTCAGAAATACGCCCTGAAGTATTTCGCCGGCGATTGCTGCGAATGTGGCGATGATTGCTGCTGTAAGAAATAAATAATTTCGGCTTTAAAAATCCCCCTTTACGGGGGATTTTTTAGTGCTTGGGGAAGAGTGGTGTTTCGGGCGGGAGGATATTTTCGGCGGTAAAGATGGCCTGGATTTTTGCGGCGGTTTCTGGGAGGAATGGCGCTAGAAGAGCAGCTACGTTTAAAAGATCTTTAACAAGATTTGTTAGGACCTTTACGGCTTGCTCGGTCTTACCCTCTTTGGCGAGAGCCCAAGGCTTTTCATCATCAATGCGTTTGTTGATAGCTTGGACGTTTTCCCAGGCATAATCAAAAGCACGGCTAAAATTAAACTCGTTCATCAGAGTATCATAACCCAGGTCACGTGGGGTTTTGTAGTCCATCAGGCCAATGATGTTATTCTTTTTACAAAGTGTAGCAAGGCGCTGGACAAGGTTGCCAAGGTCATTGGCGAGCTCGTTATTATAGGCAGCATCATATTTTTCCCAGGTGAAATCGCCATCCAGGAAAGTGTCAACGTGGCGGAGGAAATAATAGCGGAAGGCCGGAAGGCCATATTTATCTAAAACTTCAAGTGGGTCGACGACATTGCCAAGGGACTTACTCATCTTGGCACCGTTTGTCAAGATAAAACCGTGAGAAAGTAAAACTTTCGGGAGCGGGAGGCCAAGGCCGAGCAGCATAGCTGGCCAAATAATCGCATGAAATCTCAAAATGTCTTTGCCGACAATCTGAACATCAGCCGGCCAAAAATCTTTGATATCATTATCTGGATAGCCGAGGACGGTAATATAGTTTGAAAGCGCATCAATCCAGACATACATAACCTGAGTATCATCACCTGGAACGGATACGCCCCAAGTGAGCTGCTTTCTTGGGCGAGAAATAGAAACATCTGGAGTGTCTTCTAGAAGTTTTAAGACTTCTTTTTTTCTAAAATCTGGTAAGATTTTTAATTCATCTGACTCAATTTTAGCTTTTATTTCATCTTTAAAATCAGAGATTTTCAGATAATAGTTCTCTTCTTCTAGCTTTTCGTAAGGCTTTTGGTGGTCCGGGCAGACGCCATTATTTTCTTCGTATTCTTTTTTAGTGACAAAGTTTTCGCAACCTTCGCAATACCAGCCTTCATAGCTAGATTTATAGATGTGGCTTTCAAGTTTTTTCCAAATTTCCTGGACGCGTTTTTCGTGGCCCTTATCGGTAGTGCGGATAAAATCAGTATTTTCTACGCCAAGCTTCTTAATAAAATCTTGGAACTTCTGAGAGTTTTTAGTAACGTATTCCTCTACGGGCATATTATTTTCTTTGGCCTTTTTGAAGTTCTTGTTGCCGTGTTCGTCGGTGCCGGCCTGAAAACGGACAGTATTTCCCTTTCCGTTTTGGTACCTAGCATAGACATCAGCTAAAAGATAATCAACGGCGTGACCAATGTGCGGTGCGCCATTGACATACGGAATAGCAGTAGTGACGTAGATGTTTTTTGACATATATATATTATATCATATTTTCTAGGTTTTGCTGGAGATTTTGCCAAGTAGAAAGGTCTAGGTCGGCAGGGCGAGCATCTTTATTAATACCTAGAGTTCCAAAAATCTTGGTGACGATATCTTTCGGCAGACCAAGGTTATGTGCGAGTTTTTTGCGCGGGGCGGAAAAGCCACGTTTAATTAATTTAACAGTATCTTCCGAAACTATAGGAGGATGGGGCTCTAGAATTATCACCTCGCTATCTACTTTTGGTGGTGGAGTGAAAAACTCTTTAAAAACTACTGGGCCAAGCGTGACATCAGCACGGTTCTTGACCGAAAGAGATAGGACCGATTCTTTTTTATCCTCGGCCGCGATGCGCTCGGCGACTTCTTTTTGAATTAAGAGGACGATTTTTCTGGGCAAGTTTTTGGTTTCAAGTAACTTCATAATAATCGGCGAGGTAATGTAATACGGAATATTGCCAACGGCAACATATGGCTCTTTAATGCTTTCTAAATCAAAGTTTAGAAAGTCGGCATTTATCACTTCAAGGTTTTTACCAGGAAAAGATTTTGGTAGATTTTCGGCTAGTTTTTGATCATATTCTACGGCGAGAACTTTATTAAAACGCTTTAAAAGCGAGCTAGTAAGAGTGCCAAGGCCAGGGCCAATTTCTAAACATAGATTGACATTAGAAATACCAAAATCCGCGATGTCGTCTAAAACTTCGCGGTCTTTTAGCCAATGTTGGCCGAGAGATTTTTTATTCTTTAAAGCCATTTTAATACCAGGTGGAGTTCTTAGTGATGCCACGACAAGTGCCAATACAATTCCAAAACTCAAGCGCTTGTTTCCAGCCGCCATAACGGCGGTTGACGTAATCAATCATCCATTTAATCTGCGTGACTGGGTTTGTTTTCCAGTCTGAGCCCATACTCGCCATCTTCTCACCTGGGAGCGCCTGAGGGATACCATAGGCACCAGAGTAGGCGTTGGTAGAGTCGACGCGACAGCCAGACTCGTGATAAATCAAGGTGAGGGCGTCGTACAAATCGTTCTCGGAGACACCGGCGGCACGAGCATACTCGGCACACTTGGACCACTCTGGGGCGATAGACTTCTTTGAGCCAACCGCGACGACTTTTTCTACTGGCTCTTTTGTAATCACTTCGGACTCGAGCTCGCGAGAAACTTCAACGCCATCTACGAATTGGATGCGATATTTGAGAACTTTCCTGCCGTCTTCACCCGGAGTACGAACCTCTTTTTCGCCGTTTGCCAATGAGCTGTCTTGGATGGTTTTTTCAGTATAGGAGATAGCCTCTTCCAAAGTGACGGTGCGGCCACCATTTCTAGTAATCTTGTAGGTGGTAAGGTCGCCGACTTCAAGAAAATTAGTGTTCTCAATTTCTTCGATAGTGTCGCCATCATAGACCGTAAGTCCGGCATCAGCAGCGATAGTCTTGGGGTCGTGGCTGGCAGTCATAAGACGTTTTCTGTTTAGACCGTCAATAATTAAAACTGGACGAGAACGATAAATATTAATATAAAAATCGTTGGAATCAATTTGAGTAGTGAGGCTTGGCTCAACCTTGTCGGAATCAGCAAGCTCTACTTTGGCGCGCTCAAGCGTTTCGCGAACAGTAATAGCGCTGGTTTTAATTTGGAAAATCTTTTTATTCTGATCATAGATAGTGACAAAATGTTCCGGCTCCTCTTCATAAGAGCCAGTTGGTCTATCACTTGGGTCGGCATTTTCAATATCCTGAATCGCAGTTTCATTCTGAGCGAAAGTGTTTGGAATCTTGTGAGCGACAATAGCCAAAGTCAGCGTCACAACCGCTGCTCCACACAGATATATTGCTAGCCTGAGCTTGTTTTTACGCAATCTCATACACATCTATTTTACCACGACAGACGTGCTTATGTCAAACTATTTACGAAAGCGAACAGCGTGCTTCTTGCGGCTGACGAGGACGTAGAGAACAAGAGTTGTGGCGCTGGCGATAGATACAGCCCAAGCAAACGGCGAAACGACCTTCAAACTTTTACCTTCTCTAGTTACGCGGCCAGTATCTGGGGAAACAACGGTTGAAGTTTCGGTAACAGTAGTAGTCGGCGCGTAGACGGAGGTGTAGGGGACAGCGACGTCTTCGGTATCGGTTTGGATGTAGCTATCGGAGTTGGTGCTGGAACTACTGTTCGAGCTACTACTTGAGTTGTTGTTAGAACCATTATTGGAGCTGTTACCACCTGGGTTTGGGTTAATTGGGGTGTCTGGGTCTTCTGGCTCTTCTGGGTCCTCTGGGTCTTCAGGGTCCTCTGGGTCTTCGGGGTCGTCCGTATCATCTGTGTTTGTACCATTTTCCGTGTTTGGTTTTTCGTTGGTATTTCTATCGGTACTACCAGACGGTTCTACGTCATCATAGCCAGTTATGTTAGCGGCGCTGAAGAGAGTCGGGCTCTCGTTACTACCAGAAACAGAGTGCTTCATTTTGGTATCCAAATTCCAGACTTTAGCATTAACCCAAGTTTCAATTGCGCTGTCTTCAATCGGATCTCCTCTGTTGTCTTCGAACGGTGGTAAAACTTTATGAGCGGTCTGTTCATCATCCCCAATTGTGCCACCGCCCCAAACAGTAAAGTTCCTATCTTTAGTGGTAAATCCAGTGCTATAAGTTAGGGCACTATAGATTCGCCCAAATTTAACGGCGCCGAGCGGTTGGCCATCTGAGGCTAATGCGAAGGCGACTAACGAATTAGCTGGTTGAGTTTCAGTAAAGTTTAATGACATAACGCCAAGTTCGGTGTTTTCAGAAATTTTAGTCGGGCTCATACCAATAGCGATGATAGAGCTATCACTGTTTTTAGCATTGACACCCTCCACAGAATTTAGGGCACTAGTTCCAGTCTTGGTGCTGCCTAGGACATAGACAATGCCATAATTGCCTTCTGACCCATCTATATTAATGGCCTTTCCGGCTACAACTGCATCTGCACTCACATTGTCTTCGAGTACAACGAAAGCTTGAGCGTTATAGAAATTAACATCGCCATCAGCCTTTAAGCCGATTTTCCTGGACACGAGATTAATGGAACCATTTCCATTGTCGCCCTCGATAGTTAAATCACCCTTGCTTTCAATAGCACCAGTCCCCGCCTTGGCACGGAGCGAAACACCAGAACCACTGCCAATTTTTCTAACTGTGAGGTCAATATCTGAAGAAATTGCTGCGCCAGCACTGTAGTAATAGTCACCGCTAGAGTCTGCAGTAGTAGCAAAGAGCGTCTTGGTGTGGTCGGTAACGATGCTTTTACCAATGCGGCCGCCACTAATATGAGTAGTGCCACCACCAATGAAATTCAAAGAAACTTTATGCTCTTTGAAATTTGGGTCTTTATTATAAATGTAAATCGCTGGTGCGCCAGCGCGTTCGGAGTTAATGTTGACTTCGTCAAGATAAAGGTCAGTATCAGCGGCAAGATTATTGGTGTCAAACGCGAGCATCCAGCCCTCTTCTGATTCTGGAACACCAGTAAACAAGATGCCGCCAGTAGTATTAATATTTAAGACGTTGTCTAGCAAAAGCTTTGATGGTACTGCCGAATCAGAGTTTTGGATAATATCTTCGCCGTCGTAAAGGAAGTTCGTAAGGTAGAACTTGGGGAGAGTGCCGGCAGTTTTAGCGGCAACAAAATTATCATATCCGGTCGCGTGGTCATAAGATGGAATACTCGTGGCGGTGGCTCCGTCGCAAGAATAAGTCTTACCCACAAAATCAATTGTACAGGCATAGCTATCTGCCAAGACGACTAGGCTCATTAAAGGAGCGAGCATAGCCCCAAATATAAGAGGTAGCGCCGCCATTAGCTGTTTAATATGATTTTTCTTTTTCATGACATGACCTTGTTTGTAGCTTTATTTTAGCATAAAAAGAAACCCTCGGCAAGGGTTTCTTTTTATATTTAGCGGCGTGCTTATGGATTTTGTTGGCCGCCAGGTCTACCTTGTTGGTTGTAATTTTGTTGACTACCGGGACCGCCTTGCTGGCTACCGGGACCGCCTTGAGTAGAATTACCTACAAGATAATCGGAGAACTCAATCGTCTGGACGGTTTGGCCATTAATTTTTAGATCATAGCTCTGGCCTTTTTCAAAGGCTGCGCTGGAGACCATAATACTATTGAAGCTCTTGGTCGGAGTGAAAGTGACGTCGCCGATAGTGACGGTTGAGCCGGCTGAATAAGTTTGGCTGAGATTGATGAGCGCAGAACCTTGGGTGGCGGAGCTGGCGTTTAGGCTCATGCCAGACATACCAGTCGCGATAATGGTGCCGCCGGTAATTTCAAAGACGCCGTCATAGTCTAGGGCACCGTTACCAGAATTGGAAGGCCCGTCAACATAGACTGTGCCACCGGAAAGATAAATTGAACCGTTGGCATCCAGGCCGTCGCCGCCAGCATTGACTTTGACTGTGCCACCAGCAATATTAATTTTACAAACAGTAATGTTGGAATTGTTGGTTGGGGACATGGCCATTTGCGAACATAAATCTACAGCAGCGTTGATACCATCGTCCGAAGCAGTCACATCAATATTGCCACCACCAATATTAATTTGTGCGGCTTCAATAGCTTCTTTAGATTTTTTAACCGTGACATTACCGCCAGAAATGGTCAAAATGCCCTTATCCGCCTCCTCGTCATTGGAGGCTTTTAGCGCGTCATCGCCGACGGAAATTGTGATATCTCCGCCCTGAATAGTAAGACTGTCTTTGCCCTTGATGCCATCTTCAGGCGCCGTAACATTGATGGTGCCGGATTTGATTTTAACATCATCTTTGCCGTTGATACCGTCGATAGTGCTAGAAATATTGAGCGTGCCGTCACCCTTAAAAATTAGGTCGGCCTTGGAATAAATCGCAGCATCAAGATCCTCAGTCGGCTTTGATTCGAGCGTATTGTCGCCAACGGTTTCAATATGGACGTTGCCATTACTCTCAATATAAATTGCTGGGCCGGACGAATTTTTAATAGTAACGTTTTCCAAAATCAATTTTACTTTTTCGTCACCAGCATTAACGTGGATATAACCATTCGCGGTTGTGCCAGTGACTGTATAAACACCTGGCTTTGTGATTTTATTTTCGCCATCTACTAAACTAAGCGTGTATTTTTCGGCGGTTTCAAAATCGTCGCTAGTGCTTTCAGTTTCTGAAGTTTCAATGACTATTTCGGTGGTATTTTCCGCGTGATTTTTATTAATTAATTCAAACACGGCGAAGGTGCCGAGCCCGACGACAAGTGCCGCGGCAATACCAACGATGGCGATTTTTTGCCAATTATTTTTAGGCTTATTTAATGGCTCGCCCGGGATTTCAGTTGTGATATTATTTTCCATATTACTCCTTTCTAAAGTGTTTCGTCGTCAAGCTGGTGCGACAAAGCCACTTTTAAATTACCATTTTTAATACGAATTTTGTCGATAAATTCTTTTTCGTTGGTGTCGGATTTTAGATTGACGAAATAAGTTAACTCAAATAGGCTGCCCATATTGGTAGTCTTTGATTTTTCTAGTGAGTAACGATTGAGGTATTTGTCGAAAATACTGTCAAAGGCGGAAGTATAATCAAGATCTTCTGGGACTAGCACAATGAGTTTATGCTCGGTCGTTTTGGACTCGCCAAATTTAAAGGCGGAAAGACCGACAACCATCAGTGCAACGATGACGGTAAAAATTGCAGCGAAGCCGAGATAGCCAACGCCAGTTGCGAGGCCGATAACCATCGCGAAGAAAATCGCCATTAGGCTGCGCGAATTACCAGCAACGCTGCGGAAGCGGACGAGTGAGAAAACGCCCACGGTCGCAACGCCAGCGCCAAGGTTGCCATTCACAAGCATAATCGCCATTGCGACAAGCACAGGCAGAATCGCTAAAGTTGTAACAAAGTGGCTGGAAGCGCGAGCGGTCTTTTGATGAACTAGCGCGACGATTAGGCCAAGCCCGAAGGCCGTGCCGAGGCACGCTAGAAAATGCGCTAAAGTTAATTCCCCCGTTAAAATTGATTGAAACATTATATACTCCTTTCTAATTTATTCTTATAGATGCGGCCATATTTACTAAATGAGGCCGGGTAGATTTTTAAATTTGAGAGCGCTCTAGAAAACCAGAGTGGGTAGGCGTTCAAAACTTTTACTTCCATAACAACTTCTTCATTTTGAAAGTATTTTTCGCCAGTGTCGCCCTGTTCCAATTTGAGGTTATGCTCGCGGCTTCTGACATTACGGTCGAAAGTGAGGCGAAAATCGTCTTCATTTTTACCACAAAACGAAAGGCGATCGTAGGCGATGTAAAGCGCGGGCTTTAGATGGTAGAATTTAAAACAATGATCTAGCTCGGCTTTGATTTGGGGATTTTCAGTCTCTAGTTCGCCAGTTTTTTCATAGTGATAAAAATCTTTCAAAGTCGTGACGATGCGGCGCTTGCTGCCAATGCCGTTATACTTCTTTTTGATTTCGATGAAAATCGGATCGTCTAAAGATTTTGGGACGTTGTAGCTGCGCACGCGAATTTTTTCCTTGTAGAGCGGGGCCTCCATAGAATGAATCGCGAGATAGCGCTCGTCTGTGTCATAATAGACACTACAGTTGGTGGCTTCAAAATAGCGGTCCTTTTTAATAAATGGAGCGATAGCCCCAAGCAAGTTTTTGAACTCGGCCGGCTTCAAAATGTACTTCGTCTCAATGCGGCGGAAGACTTCTTTGACGTCCTTACTTGTGGTAGCCATAATTTGCTCCTTTCTTATTTTTATGTTCTTATTATACTTTAGAAACCTTAAAGAAAACTTAAAATTAGAAAAGCGCCCTTTCGGGCGTTTTTCTTCTGTCAGGACAGTCTCGCGGTTATTTAAGTGACTTGTGATATTGCCGTATAATAACGAATACGGTAACGCCACAGGTAAACAAGAGAAACGCTAGAAGATTTATGATGTATAGTTCCATACTTCCTCCTCTATTATCCTGTTAATTTCATTATAGCGGAGTTTTCCACCGAATTCAAGAGGTTTTTTGGAGATTTTTTGGCAAGTTTTCCACAGATTAGTTGGCTGATTTTACAGCAAAATCGTAGAGTGCGTTTACAGTTTCCTGGTAGACGGTTTCGCGGTCTTCATCGCCTTTGACGTGAACGAGTAGACCGAGGTCGTTGTAATGCTGAAGAACCGGACGAGTTTTCTCGTTGAACTCTTTAATTCTGACTTTGAAAGTTTCTGGACTTTTGTCATCTTCGCGAACAGTGCGAGCTTCGTCGCCAAGACTGTTTACGATTTCCCATCTTTTCATTACGTCGTCTTCGGAAACATCCAGAATGACTGCGGCCTTGATTTCGTGGCCGGCATTTTTGGCAGATTCCATTACTTCGTTTTCTTCGCCAGACCAACGACCGACGCTAGACAAAACTAGGGCTTCAGTTTTTAAATCTTCGCGGGCAAAATAAGGCAAAATCCATTCATAGAAAAGGTCGGTTGGAATAAGCTCGCCACTTTTCGTCATATTATTTTTAGTTTCTTCTTCCATCGCACGGATAATCATACCAGAGGAGAGAAAACGCGCGCCTAAATCTTCGGCGAGTTTTACTCCAACGGTGTCTTTCCCGCTCATTGGAAGTCCAAAAATATTGATACTACCGGTTTTTAACCAGTCTTTGATGAATTGTAACTTCTCGTCCATATATATATTATAGCATTAATTGCGTTTCAACATCACGGTAAAGGCCTCGGACGGAATATCGACTTTTCCGAAGCGTTTCATTCGGGCTTTACCACGTTTCTGTTTTTCAAGCAGCTTGGCTTTTCTGTCGCGGTCGCCAGTATGAATTTTTACCAAAACGTCTTTTCTGTAAGCGCCAATAGTTTCGCGGGCAATAATACGTGCACCAATTGCGGCCTGAAGTGCAACTTCAAAACTCTGGCGCGGAATCACTTCTTTTAATTTCTTGGTGACTTCGCGGCCGATGACATCTGCTTCTTGGCGGTGGCACATAATGGCAAGCGCATCAATTTTTTGGCCAGCAACTAGAAAATCTACGCGGACCAAATCTTCGGCACGGTAGTCGGAAAGTTCATAGTTGAAGCTAGCATAGCCAGAAGTGCCAGATTTTAGCTGGTCGTAAAAGTCGGTTAGCAAGTTTGCCATTGGAGCTTCAAAATCAATCACGGCGCGGTCTTCAATGTAGCTCAAATTAGTTTGGCGACCGCGTTTTTCAACAATGAGATTTAAAACATTGCCAATCATGCCCTTCGGCACAATAATTTCACCCTTCACCCATGGTTCGCGAATTTCCAAAACTTCGCTTTGGTCGGGAAGGTCAGCGGCAGATTTAATTTCAATATTCTCACCAGTTGATAAAGTAACTTCATAATTTGTACTTGGATTAGTCACGACTAGGTCGAGTTTAAATTCTCTTTCTAGACGCTCCTTAATAATATCCATATGCAAAAGTCCGAGAAAACCGATGCGAAGGCCAAAACCTAAAACTGGCGAATTTTCTGGTTCATATTGGAGTGCAGAGTCAGAAAGTGCAAGCTTTTCAATTGCTTCTTTCAAATCTTTGTACTGGTCATTTGACACTGGGAAAAATCCAGCGTAGACAAACGGCAAAACATTTTTGTAGCCCGGAAGCGGAGTTTTTGCTGGCTCTTTTAAAAGCGTGACAGTATCACCGACTTTTGCTTCACGAGTGGTTTTTAGGTTTGTCACAATATAGCCAATTTCACCCTCACTAAGATTTTCCGCCGGCTTCATTTCGGGCTTCAATTTCCCGACTTCAAGTGCGATACCGGAAGAATTTGCCGCCATCATTTTGATGGCTGAATTTTTTGGAAGCGTGCCATTCATGACACGAACGTATAGAACCACGCCACGATAATCGTCAAAATACGAATCAAAAATCAGAGCGCGCAACGCTTTTTCATCCGGTTTTTTAGGCGCAGGAGCCTTTTCAATTATCGCATCTAGGACTTGCTCGACATTGAGACCGGTCTTGGCGGAAACGCCAATAATGTCTTCTTTTTCACAGCCAAGCAGATTCATAATTTGGCTGGAAACTTTTTCAACGTCGGCAGCCGGAAGGTCGATTTTGTTGATAACTGGAATGATAAATAAATCCTGTTCAATGGCAAGGTAAACATTTGCGAGAGTTTGAGCCTGAATGCCCTGAGTCGCATCAACAACTAAAATTGCCGATTCGACGGCCTGGAGACTGCGCGAAACCTCATAAGAAAAATCTACGTGGCCCGGCGTGTCAATCAAGTTTAGTTCGTAGCCTTTGTAATTCATCTGTACTGGCGTAAGCTTAATTGTAATTCCTTTTTCACGCTCGAGTTCCATACTATCTAGAAGTTGGGCTTTCATTTCGCGTTTTTCAACCGTGCCAGTAATTTCCATCATACGGTCGGCAAGCGTAGACTTGCCGTGGTCAATGTGGGCGATGATGCAAAAATTACGAATTTTATCGGTGTTCATTAAGGATAATTATAACAGATTTTTTAGAGTTTTTCCAGGGCAGAGGTGATGTTTTCGTCGTAGAGAGTTTGAAGTTTTTCGGCAGTTTCTTTGGCAGTGTTTTTTAGAGTCTCAAACTCGCTTTTGATTTTGTCATTGTCGCCAGTTTCGTAAGTGGTTTTTAAAGCCTGCCAAGCGTCCTTCAATGAGTCTAGAATAGTTTTGCCTTGCTCGTTTTTTAATTCAATTTTATCGAGCGCTTCGATTTGACTATTGATTGAATCTTGGTCAACTTCAGAAGGAATGCTGCCTAATTTTTCGGAGATATTTTTTAAATCTTCCACTTTTTCAGAAACAGCCGTGGCAAGATTTTTGACTAAATCAGAAGTTTCTGATTCGTAGTTCTTACGCCCGTCCGTTTTGCCTTTTTCGTAGGCGAATTTATATAAGAAAATTCCACCGGCAACGATGAAGGCTAATGCAAAAACGCCGATGATAATTTTTGATAGATTAGTTTTTCTGGTTCTTTTTTCCATATTACTCCTTTACCTTAATGTCCATAACTCTGATTTTAGTGGCCAAGCGTTAAAACTATCACAGCCGCGTAGGCCAGTAGATTGTTGAAGCATAATTGGCGCAGGGCCGCCAGCATCGCAACCTTCAATGTGTGCATAATGACCGAGCCAGTGACCAGTTTCGTGATTTATCACCATGTGCTGATAGTCGCGCGTGGACATGCCGGCAGCGCGAGAAGCCTCGGTCCCCTCTCGCCATCTCAAATCGTTGATAATAACTTGATTAGACCAAGTAGTGCAAGAAAGATCGCCGGAACAACCGGGAGTTGCGTCTAAGCTGGCTGCGTCTGAGATAATGAGCGAGAAATCTCCGCCAGACTGGACTTCTTTGAAAATCGCAATCTGCGACCAGCCGCGCGAATCTTTGTAAGTCTCGGCGACCTTGGCTTTAAAATCATTAATGTCCGTCTCGACATTCCCCCAAACTTCGACTTGATAATAAATAGTTTTAACACAGTTAATGATTCTGGCTTTGGTGGTACCAGTATTTCCTTCATTAAAGCCGGCATAGTTGCAGTTGTCAGTTTGCTCTGGATTTTCGGGAGTTTTTTCCGGCCAGAGTTTGATAGTCTCAGGGACTTTAATTTCAATTTTCTCGGAAGTTAATGCCGATTTTAATTCATCCTTATTTTCAAGATTAATTGAACTGGCAGCAGCAATTCTCGTGGCAAAAATACCGCAAACGAGAACTATCAAACCAACTGACGATTTTTTCATTATATATATTATAGCACAAAGTAGGTTTTGTGGATTTTGACCAGACGACCCTTTGGGAGGTTGAAAGATTTTTCGGGGGCATAGGTTTTGATTGCGTCGAGAAATTCTTTGAGCTTCGGACGAGTAAGCGAGATATCATGGTCGTCAAGAGCAACGCGCAAGAGCTCTAGTTCGGTCGGTTCATCAGCCTGGTCGAACCAATTACGCTTGTAGACACCGTACTCGGTATCTTCCGCTATTTCAAAATCCATAATAATCCCGCGCGCGTCGTCTTCGATACGAAAACGATTGTCGCACTGGTCGTCGAAAAGTTTGGCAAGTTCCAATTTTTTCTCTTTTGTCAGACCTAAAAGTTTTTCTCGAATGCGGTTTCTTAGATAATTGTCCTCGTGGTTAGTTGGGTCTTCACGGAATGTCAAATTATTCTCGGCGGCATATTCTAAAATATCCGTTTTAAACATTGGCTCTGTATGACGACCATTAACAAAATCAGCGATACTAGAATAACCACAATGGCCGAAGTCGCCAAAGAACGGGTGATTGATCCTAGCTGCCTGGAAGGGCGCAAGACCACGCCAACCAGTACCACGAACAAGGTTGATAGCAATAGTTTCAATGAGATCATCTAAATGATGGGCAGTGAAGATATTGGCATAATCATTTTTCTTGGAAGCATCTTTCAGAAAATCATACCGAACGGCCCTAGCTTTTTCTTCCGAAACATTCGCGCCGAGTTCGGCACGACCGACTACGATTTTTTTGCCATATTCTTTCGCGAGTTTTCGTACGAACTTTTCGTCATCGTCTGCGGACGGGCGCGTGCCGTGATTAAAATGTGCAACAACAACCTCGGGGTCATCTTTGTACATATGAAGTAGACAGACGGAATCCACTCCACCTGAAATTGCCAAAAGCTTCTGCATAGTGATATAATTATAACATATGTTAGTCAATAATTCCCAGCTCATCAGGTGCCCGGTTTTAAGCCTTCACGTGGGACAACCGATTGCTGAAACAGTAGCGCCGATTATTGACCCAAATGACTTGAAAATTGTGGGATTTATAGTTCGCGGCGGTGTGGTTGGCGGAGAAATCGGAAATATTTTGCGCACGGAGTCAGTGCGCGAATATTCTAATCTCGGTATGATTGTCGACTCGGAAGACGTTTTTGTTTCACGTGCAGACGTAATAAAAATTGACGAAATTATGTCGCTTGAATTTAAGCTCGTGGGGCTAAAATGTGTGACTAAAAAAGGCACCAAACTCGGCAAAATTATTGGCTACACAGTAGAGCCAACGACTTTTGAGATTATGCAAATCGTCGTACAGAGGCCGGCTTTTAAGGCCTTCATTGATCCAGAGTTGATCATTTCTAGAAATGAAATCGTGGAAGTTGATGATTATACCGTGACCGTAAAAGACGAGGAAGACAAAATTAGAAAGCGGGCGACAAAAGAAGATTTTGTGCCGAATTTCATCAATCCGTTTCGACAACCAAACTTTTCACCAGTTGATAATCAAACCCCTGACGAACCAGATATTGAACAAGTTTTTCGTCATCATATTTTCGACGTTTTTTAGCGATGATTTTTTTGATTTCTTCAGTTTCGTCACGCGGGATAGTAGCAAAAGCTGCTTCAACAATATCTGCATTAATTCCCTTTTTTGAGAGTTCCAATTTTAAACGCTTCCTACTGATGCCTTTGTTTTTGAAACGATTTTCAATATAATATTCGGCGAAGTTTTGGTCGTTTAAATAATTTTTCCCTTCGAGTTTTTCAATAATCTTTTCAATGTCTTCGTCGGTGATACCGTATTCTTTTTTATTAAATTGCTTTTTCTTCAGGTAATCTCTAGTTTCGCGAATGGAGTGTGGGCGAGAAAGCGCCCATTCCAAAGTTCTTTGGTAGAGTTTGCCGAAATTGGAAGCCTTCTTGAGCTTTTCAAGTTCTGTCTTGTCTAGGGATTTTCCAACTTTTAATTTGAAATCTACCACTTGGGAAATATCAAGCGAAAAGGCAAATTTTTCATCAATAAAAATGTTGACGCGATTTTCGTTCTTTGGAGATAGTTTAATAGATGTGATAAAGCTAAACCCCGCGACGGACTGTTTCGTTCGCGTCTGATTCTCATCAGTTTTTTGGGCAGGTCTGCGCCCGAAGCCTTTCGGTACTCGACCTGCAAAAAACTTCTTCGAATCAGGCTCACTCAAGGTCTCGTCGCGGGGTTTAGCTTTATCACTATTTAAATTAATTATCTCCATGGGATAAGATGCGCTGCTTAACGATTGAACGAATTTCCACGTCCTCAACTAGTGGGGCTTTGGCGTTTTTTATGATGAAATCATCAAATTCCTCAAGTGGAACCCATTTTACTTCAGAAACTTCTTCGTCGTCAAAATGAAAATTGTCTGGGTGGCCAGTGTAGTCGCAAATAAATTCGCGTAAAATATTATTCGCGAATAAACTGGGAGTAACAACAGCAAGGCTCAACATAGTTTTATCAATTTCGGCGCCGATTTCTTCTCTGGCTTCGCGAATGGCAGCATCAATGACGGACTCTCCGTAGTTTATATGGCCGCCCGCAGCAATATCCCACTTTCCAGGAAAACGATCTACTTTTTCGGAGCGCTTTTGGAACAAAACTTCAATGCCGCTCTCGGTTTTTCTAAATAGCCAGACAATTGCGACGCTTGAATAAACTGACTCGCCAACTTTTGGGTTGCCAAGGCTAGGCAAGCGGCCACCGTTCATCAGTGGTTCGCCAGATTTATCAAATTCTTGCCAAAGTTCGCCTTCGTGAGACATTATTCTGCTTTCTCGCGGACTTTCTTTTCAATCTCCGCCATTAGTTTTGGATTTTCTTTGAAGAGCTTCTTGACGTTTTCACGGCCTTGGCCGAGAGTTTCGCCATTATACTTTAGAAATGCGCCAGATTTTTCAACCACGCCGTTTGCGACGGCAAGGTCTAGAATATCGCCAGTCTTTGAAATACCTTCATTATACATAATATCAAACTCGGCGGTTCTAAACGGAGCGGCGATCTTATTCTTCACGACTTTAATCTTGGTGCGGTTGCCGGAAACATTGTCACCATCTTTGATTTGGCCGATGCGGCGGATATCAATACGAACGGAAGCGTAGAACTTCAGGGCATTACCACCAGTGGTGGTCTCTGGATTACCAAACATGACGCCAATCTTCATACGGATTTGGTTGATGAAAATGACGGTAGCCTTGGACTTGGAAATGATACCAGTGAGTTTTCTCATCGCCTGAGACATCAAGCGAGCCTGGAGACCCATTTGGGCGTCGCCCATATCGCCATCAATTTCAGCCTGTGGAACAAGCGCGGCGACCGAGTCTACTACGATTAAATCAACTGCGCCAGAGCGAACGAGTGTTTCGCAAATTTCAAGAGCCTGCTCGCCGTTGTCTGGCTGAGAAATCAAAAGATTTGCGGTATCAACACCGATTTTCTTGGCATAGGCTGGATCTAAAGCGTGCTCGGCATCAATAAAAGCACATTGACCGCCCTGCTTTTGCATCTCTGCGATAGCGTGAAGCGCGAGAGTGGTTTTACCGGAAGACTCTGGACCATAAATCTCAATAATTCTTCCCTTTGGATAACCACCGCCAAGGGCGAGGTCTAGACTGAGCGAACCAGATGGTAAAAGCTCAACATCGATTTTCTTGGTGTCGCCAAGTTTCATGATGGCACCATCCCCAAAGTTTTTAGTAATCTGGGCAATCGCAAGGTTTAGAGCCTGGCTCTTCCCAGATTCGTTGGTATTTACTTTTTCGTCTGAAGATTTTTTGACCATGACAGACTTAACTCCTTTACTCTATTAGTTTACCTCTAAGCCTCATGGACAGAATTCGGCTTATCTATATAATAGCAAATTTTAGGGGGCTTCACAAGGTGTTATTTTTACTACAGGCCGACGGCTTTTTCGTTTGGACAAGTTGATAAGATTTTGGAAATAGCATCGTGTTCGGCTTGAGTGACCCAGAGAGAATATTTACTCTTGACCGAAACTTGGCGCGCGACATACTGGCAGCGAAAGGCCTTGTTTTTAGGGAGCCAAGTGGCAGCATCGCCATCAGACTTTTGCTGATTGGCGGAAGAGTCGGCGGCAATTAAATTTAGTGGGTCAGTAGCAAGCTCATAGCGCCTTTCAGCGGTGAGATTTTGAGCGCCTTTTTGCCAAGCATCGGAAAGGGCAACGATGTGGTCGATTTGAATATGCTTGGAAAATTCGGCCTTAGTGGTGTAAGTTCTAACTTCGCCAGTATAGGCTTCAGTAAAAGTCCCGCCAACAACGTCACAGCCATCTAGTTTTGCTGAGTCTCCGACTTCACGTTTAATAATTCTCTGTCTTAGATTACAGCCATCTACGGTCGGCCAAGTTTGATAAAATTCCGTACGGGCATAGCCGGTTTTAGGGGCGCGACCCTTGATGGGGAGAGTTTCTAAAACATTTATCGCCAACGTATCATCATTTGGGTCGACTGCAACTGGATCGGAAGAGGCCGCAATCGGCTCGGCTTCGTAACTTTTTGGATTCAAAATCAACCAAGTCGTAAGCGAGCCAAGCGCCACAAGCGCAGCTAGAATTCTTCGCACTCTATACCTACCACTTATCATAGCCCAAGTCTATCACGAGCGGTGGGAATTTTCAAGTTATCTATTGATAATCATAAAGACGACAATGGCGATAATAAGTGCCACGACAATGCCAAGAAGCACAAAGGTAGTAGTATTGAACTTTTTCTTTGGCGGCTGTTCACCCATCGCAGGAGCGGGAGCATTGTCGAAAGCTGGAGCGGTATTGATTGGGGCGGGGCCAGCCATTGGGCCAGTCATTGGACCGGAGCCGAAAGCCGGAGCGGCCGGAGCGCCAAAAGCTGGAGTGGCTGGGGCTTCTGGTGTAGCTGGAGCGCCAAAAGCAGCTGGAGCCGGGGTTGATTCTGTAGCAGGCATAGCTGGGGCTGGAGCTGGGGCCGGAGCCGGAGTCGGAGTCGGAGCAGCAGCAAATGGGTCTGGTGCGCTAGCAAGTTCGGCGGCGGCAGCGTTCAAATCAGGGACACTGGCTGGAGCGGCCGGTACTGGAGCTGGTTCGGCTGGAGCAACTGGGACAGCTGGAGCTTCCGGAACAGGATTAATTGGTGTTGGAGCCGGGGACGGCGCTGGGGCCGGAGTCGGCGTAGCGGGCATAGGGCCCGGGTTAGGTGTAGTAGTATTTGGATCCATAATTGTTATTATTATAACAAAGTCGGATGGAAAATGCTAGTGTTTATTTTGTAACATTGAAGCGAAATTCTACTACGTCGCCTTCCTGCATCACATAATCTTTGCCCTCGGTGCGGAGTTTGCCGGCAGCTTTGACATTTTGCTCAGAGCCGAGTGAGGCAAGGTCGTCGTACTTCATTACTTCAGCAGCAATGAAGCCTTTTTCGAAATCAGTGTGGATAGTACCGGCGGCCTGCGGAGCAGTGGCCCCCTGCTTGATGGTCCAGGCACGAACTTCTTTTTTACCAGCGGTGAGGAAGCTTTGGAGACCAAGAGTTTTATAGGCAGCCTTAATCAGCTCACCCAGGGCGTCGTCTTTGACGCCGTAACTTTCTAAGAACTCTTTGCGCTCGTTTCGGTTCATGCCGGACATTTCTTCCTCAAGTTTAGCATTAACAAAAATGGCTTCGGCTGGAGCAACAAGTGTTTTTAATTTCGATTTTAAGTCTTCGTCGGTGAGACCGTTCTCATCAACATTGAACATATAGATTACAGGCTTTTCAGTTAGAAATGGGATGTTCTCGTCAGCCGGGTCTTTCTTGCGCTTGGCTTCAATTTTAGCTTTGGTTTCCTCATCGGCGAGTTGAAGCTCAAGATTGATAATATCAATGTCGTCTTTAGCCTGAGCCACGATATCTTCTTCAATTTTATTATCAGCGCGGACAATATCGTTGTTTTTGAAGGCGCGGACAACGTGGCAGATGGCCTGGCATTCGCGAATATGAGCGAGGAATTTGTTGCCAAGACCTTCGCCTTTGCTTGCGCCGGCGACTAGCCCAGCGATGTCGACAAACTCAACCGTGGCAGGGACGATTTTTTCAGTTTCATACATTTTGCCGAGCACGTCTAGACGTTCGTCTGGGACTGGAACAATGCCAACGTTTGGCTCTATAGTTGCAAAAGGGTAATTTGCAGCAAGTGCGCCAGCGTTTGTCAAAGCGTTAAAAAGTGTAGACTTTCCGACGTTTGGTAAGCCAACGATTCCGATCTTTAAATTCATAACCAACCTGTGATATCTGTTATTGTAGGTATAATTATAACATATTTTGATGTATAATTTAAGATATGAGTAAACCAACAATCTTTCTAGTTCATGGATACAATGGAACGCCAAAAATCTTTAGTTATTTTAAAGAAACTTTTGAACAAAATGGCCATGAGGTTGTAATGCCGCAATTCCCAACACAAACCGATATCACAATAGATAGTTATTTTGCTGTTTTTGACCAATATAAGACCGGTTTAAATGATAATACGATTATAATTGCTCATTCGATTGGTAACATTATGTCCCTTAAGTATTTATGTAAAAACAATATTGCTATTCGTGGGTATGTGAGTTTAGCCGGTTTTGGTGAGCCATTTATAAACGAAGGTCGTGACGATTTGAACAATG
>CAZKNA010000010.1:0-18418 GCA_964554175.1 uncultured Candidatus Saccharibacteria bacterium
GTCACCGGGACGCGCTGGACGCGGTGAACGCCACCTTCAAATTTGAGCTGGCCGTAAGGCCTTTCGCCAGCGATACGGAAAATAACTTCTTTCATGCCGCCAGCCTCGTTCTCGTTTTGGGAGATTAATTCAGCCTTTAGGCTGTGGCCTTCGGCGTAGTGGCAATACATGCGGTAAAGTTCGCCCGCAAAGAGCGAGGCTTCGTCGCCGCCAGCGCCGGCGCGGATTTCGATGATGACGGGTTTGTCGTCCATCGGATCTTTCGGGATGAGGAGTTCTTCTAGTTTTGCTTCTAGCTCCGGAAGTTTTTGGCTTAACTCTTCAAGGTCGGCTTTGGCAAGCTCGCCAAGCTCGGGGTCGTTCTGTAATTCCTCGGCTTCTTTGATTTTTTGCTTCGTATCTTCAACTTCTTTTGCGGTTTCCAAGATAGTGTCTAGCTCGGCAAGGCGGCGTGACTTAGTCGCAAAATCAGGTTTGCTATAAGCGTCGGCCGAGCTTAAGAACTCAGTAATCTCGGCTTTTTCATCTTTTAATTTCTGTAAATCCATAGTATAATTATACCATAATTTTGTGGTTTCTTAGCTCAGTTGGCTAGAGCGCACGATTCACATTCGTGAGGTCACAGGTTCAAGCCCTGTAGAAACCACCATTTTTTATTGGATATTAGCGCTTAGTGGTGGTTGGGTAAGCTTCGAGGGTGACGTTGAGGTTTAGTTCCCCGCCGTTTCTTATGATGTGAAGTTGGACGGTGTCGCCGACGGCGTATTCGCCGATGAGAGCGGAGATGCTGCCGGCTTTACCAACTTCAACGCCGTTGATGGCGGTGATGATATCTTCGGCCTTGACGCCAGCTTTGTCGGCTGGAGAGCTGGAAACAACTGAAGGAGTGGAGCTACCGTTGGTATGGACGTAGCCACCGTTTTTGACGGAGAGGTTGTATTCTTTGGCAACGTCTGGAGTGACGGTGACGTAGTTGACGCCGAGATAAGCGCGCTCGGCCTTACCTTCATTAATGACGCGCTTTAGCATACCTTTAACAGAGGAAATTGGAATGGCGAAGCCGATGTCGTTAGCAGAAGAAGTAGCAACGTTGAGGCCGACGACTTGGCCGACAGCGTTGACTAGTGGGCCACCAGAATTACCGCTGTTAATGGCGGCATCGGTCTGGATGAGGTCGGTAAGGCGTTCGTAGGCATAGCCGCTAGAATCGGAAGCGGTGATGGAACGGTTGAGGCCAGAAACGATGCCTTCGGTGACGGTGTTTTGGAACTGGCCAAGTGCGTTGCCGATAGCGATGACCTGTTGGCCGACGTTCATAGTTTTGGAATCACCAAGAGTGGCGGCCGGGAGGTCGGAAACATCATTGATTTTAATGAAAGCAACGTCGTTGATTGGGTCAGTGCCGACAACTTTGACGTTTTCATATTCGGTACCGTCGTCTAAAATGACATTGACTTTGTTGGCGTCTTCAACAACATGCTTGTTGGTGAGAACGTAGCCATCTTTAGAAACAATGATGCCAGTGCCAGCAGCAGAGCTGGTGGTGCTTTGACCAAACCAACCAGTAGTTCGGGTTTCTGTTGTAATTGACACAACGGAAGGTGAAACCTTGCTGGCAACGTCAGCGATGGAGCCGTCGGTGAAGTTGGCGGAATTGCCATCTACACTGCTACCCCAGGTGACGCGAGCGGAGCTATTATTGTAATTGTAAATTGAGAACCCGAGTGCAAAAACGCTACAAACGGCGGTTACGCAAGAGACGGTTAGTACGATGAGATGAAAATTATTATTGTTGTTATTTTTACTACGTTTATCCATATTAACTCCTTTCTATTATAAATGGAAACTTGGATTGCTGAACCATACTACTATAACAATGATAATGAGTATGCTGAAAATAGTGGGGATTGAAATCTCGTCCTTTTTTAATTCCCCGTCGTTTTTAATGAGGGACTGGTAGATGCGGGCAAAGGCAAAGGCAAAGACGGTAAGGATGATGGAAAGCTGGGGGATAACGATGCCGGTGTCGCCGAAGCTGTAGACGATGAGCCAAGAGTGGAAGACCCAGGCAATCTCGGCGCAGATTAGGCCACAGACCAAGGTGACTAGGCCGAAGTTATTATCCTCAGACTGAACGAGGACGTGGCGAGTGGCTGCCCAACCAATAAACATGGTGGCAAGGACGAAGATAGCGGAGTTATAGGTGGCTGAAATCAGGACAGTGGCGGTAGTACCAAGAAAGACAGCGATAAGACCTTGAGCGATAGTAGCGCGGCCAGAGGAGCGTGGTTTTAAGATGATGAGCCAAAGAGTGTAAAGCCCGGCTAAAATCCAGTGAACGGGGAGAACGTTGGTACCGGAACAGTAAGCAATCAAGACAAATGAAAAGCCGACGATCAGGTCGACCAGGCTAGATTTTAAGTTTAAGAGCCAGTAGCGCGGGCGGACGGCGAAGATGCGCCATTTTGAAACGATGACAAGTAGAAAACCTAGGATGAAGGAGCCGGTTAAGGTTGTTAAGAAAATCGAGCCAACGCCAAGCAAGATGTTTAAGACGATATGGAGAATCGTGCTTAAAATGTTGCGACTTTTTCTGATGAGAACATAATCAGCCATATATACTTATTATACCAAAGTCTTCCTTAAAGTTAAATAAAATTAGAAGAAACGCATGTTGTTGAATGGGAAGAGACGGAGTAAGACTGGACCGATGACGCGACAGAGTGGAACGGTGCCGAGGCCGTTTCTAGAATCGTAGGAATGGGTGCCTTCGCGGTTGTCGCCAGAAACGAAGAGTTCGCCCTCTGGGACGATAGTGTCAACCTCGCCAGAGGTATTTTCCTTTGGGCCGTCCGTTTCGGAAGTGCGGGTTAGTTCGTCTGGATGGAAACCGTCTGGATATTCATCATTGTATACGGTTAATTCCCCATCTTTGACGGTAACGCGTTCACCTGGAAAAGCAATAACGCGCTTAATAATATATTGATCATCTACGCCGCTCTGAACCTGGCAAGTTAGAGGACCATCCGCAGGACCGTTGGCAAAGACAATAATCTGGCCACGTTCTGGGACGTATTCATTACCAAGGAAATGCTCCCACGTTACCGGGAGGCGGTTGACGATGACACGGTCGCTCTGGTGGAGAGTGTTTTCCATTGAAATACCGACAACATTATAAGAGCGGAAGACGTAGGCGTTAAGGCCAAGAGTACCAACAATAACGGCAATCACAAATAGAACTAAGCTTAGGATATCTTTGGCGAGCGGGTGCTTGTCTAGAATATTAACATTAATAGAAGAATAGTTATCCATGACAATTATTTTATCATACCGCAAACTCGGTTTCAATAATTTTGCGCAAGTCGTCGGTGGTTTTTCCGGACATTAGTTTGTTTCTAAGCTCGGCAGAGCCAGGCTGGCCGTGAAAATAAACTTTGAAGAAATGTTTCAAAGTTTCAAACGGGAGGCGACTCTTTTTATCGTATAAATCAAGATGATAAAGGAAGAGATTCTTTAATTCTTCTTGAGTTGGTTCGTGGTCGGTGAAGCAGAAAGGATTTTCAAAAACACCGCGGCCAATCATAAAGCCGTCAATTTCGGGATATTTGGCTTTTAGTTCTAGAGCGCTGGCGCGGTTTTTGATATCGCCATTAAAAATTATTTTAGTCTGGGGCGCAATTTCGTTTCTGAGTTTGATAATTTCGGGGATAAGCTCATAGTGGGCCGGAACTTTGCTCATTTCTTTTCGGGTCCTTAAATGGACTGTGAGAGCGGCGAGGTCTTGACCGAGTAGAGTAGTGAGCCAATCTCTATATTCATCAACGTAAGTGAAGCCGAGGCGAGTTTTAACGGAAACGGGAAGGTTGGTAGAGGCTTTGGCTTTTTTGATACATTCTACGGCGAGGTCGGGAGTTTTAATCATCGCGGCGCCACCGCCAGCTTTGTTGACGTGTTTGTCGGGGCAGCCCATATTAATATCAAGACCGTTAAAACCTAGTTTTTGAAGCGCGCCGGCAGTTTCGGCAAAATGCTCTGGGTTCTTACCCCAGATTTGAGCGACGATGGGGTTTTCATCTTCTGCGATTTCCAATCTTTCCAAGGCGTTATCTCGGCCTTTTTCGGAAGCGTAGCTAGAAACATTGGTGAATTCCGTGAAAAAAACATCAGGCCGGCCAGCTTTTAAAATGACCTGGCGGAAAACTAAATCAGTCACACTTTCCATTGGCGCGAGAATCAAAAACGGCGAATTTAACTCATTCCACATATAGAATATTATAACACGAGGTGGTATAATTACCCTATGAAAGTAACATTTTTGGGAGCGGGCTTATTTGGCGAGGCGCTAGGCAGGCTTGCGGAGGTAAATGACCACGAAATAAAGTTTTATGATCCTTTTCGGTTTCCGGATGTGAAATTAGAAGAGGTGGTTTCTGAAGCGGAAGTGATTGTCTATGTGGCGCCGGCAGAGGCATACAAAGAGATTCTGCCGGGGCTACCAAAAGATAAACCTTTGATTTTGGCGAGCAAGGGCTTTGTTTCTTTAGAGCCGTTTGCGGAGTTCAGTAATTTTTCGGCACTAGGTGGGGCGGCATTTGCGGAAGATATTATGGAGGCGAAAAATCAGCTGCGGCTGACGGCTTCGTCCGAGATTTCAGAGCAGATTTTTACGACTGATTTAGTGACGATAGAGTACACGGAGGACACAAAAGGTATCGTGCTTTGTGGTGCTTTGAAGAATGTTTATGCGCTGGGTGCGGGGCTGTTTCTTGAAAATGAGAACCCAGAGCAATATTTTTCGGAAGCCTATTTTGAGATACAAGATATTTTGAAGGCGAATGGGGCGGACCCAGAAACAGCGGCGTTGTCTTGCGGGGTGGCGGATCTTTTACTTTCTAGTACTCCTAGCGGGAGGAACTTCTGTTTTGGGCGCGAAATTGCCGAACACCCAGGCAGTAAAGTTGAGCCAGTCGGGACAGTGGAGGGCCTAACAGTGATAAAAAGTTTTGAGAGTTTTCCAGATTTTGTAGTGCCGGAAGGCGCAGAGCTGTTCTATAAAATCGTGAGCGAGGCAAAGCGTGCCACCGAATAAATTACAAAAGCAGGCGATTGAATATCTTTCGGGGCCGCTTTTGGTCATTGCTGGGCCGGGGACGGGCAAGACTCAACTGCTTTCTAAAAAAGTAGAATATATTTTGGAAAAGACGGATGCAAATCCAGAGAATATTCTGTGTTTAACTTTTACAGAATCCGGCGCACAGAATATGCGCGAGCGGCTGTTTTCGATGGTTGGACGGGCGGCGGCCAAGGTGCAGATTCATACTTATCATGCGCTGGGCTCGGATATTTTAGCGGAATATAGAAATTATGCGACCGAGTTTTCTAGAAATTTGGACAGTCCGGTGGATGAAATTTTGCAATACAAAATTATCAAAGAAATCCAGGATGGCTTGGATGGAAATGATATTCTTCGCGGTGATAAAATTTCGGATATTATTGATACGATTGCTTCGGCAAAGTCAGCGAGACTTTCTAGCTCTGATTTAGAAAAAATTGCGGCTTCTAATATGGCGACGGCGGAGGAAATGGGGCCGGAACTTTCTGAAATTTTGGATAGATTGTCCGAGCAAAGAAGTTGGCGGTTTCCGGCGGCGATGGAGCAAGTTTATGGACCGATTTTGGAGGTGCTTGCAAAATATGTAGATGAGGAGCCGATTGCGCCGGGGATTTATAAAGAGGCTAATACTTATCTTCTGGAATTAAATCAGATTGTTGAGGAAGAGGGTGCAAAGGAAAAACCTTCTGTTTCGCCGCTTTCACGCTGGAAGGATAGGCGATTTGAAAAAGATGAGAACGGAAATTATCGTCTGAAAAATGTAGTTGCGAACAAGAAGTTGCTTAGCCTTGCTAAAATTATGGAGGCGTACGATGAGAGATTGCGGGCGGAGGGGCTGTTTGATTTTGCGGATATGATTGAAGAGGCGATTCGGATTTTGAAGGAGGACAAAGGTTTTCGGCTTAGTCTTTCTGAACGCTATCAATATATTTTGCTGGATGAATTTCAGGACACAAACCCGTCGCAAGCAGAGTTGATACGGCTTTTGACTGACTATGAAGAGCCGACTATAATGGCGGTTGGTGATGACGACCAGGCGATTTTTGAGTTCCAAGGCGCGAATGCGTCGGGCTTTATTGATTTTCAAAATCATTACAATGCGAAAGTGATTACTCTGAAAGATAATTATCGCTCGACGGCGGAAATTTTGAAGTTTTCGCGTTGTATTGCTGATCAGCTAGAAAATAGCTTCGCGAAGACACGTGGGATTGATAAGAACTTGGTGTCGCGTAAGTCTGTGGAGAATTCGAGACAGGACCCGCCATCAAAAATTGAGCGACATGAATTTTTATCGTCCGATGGCGAGTATTTTTGGGTGGCAGAAAAAATTGCGAAATTGATAAGGGCAGGAGTACCACAAAAAGAGATTGCGATTATTGCGCCGAAGCATAAATACATCCAGCCGCTGCTTCCCTATTTGAAAGCACACGATGGGGTTTATGTGGCCTATGAAAAGCGTGATAATTTGTTTTTGGACTCAAAAATTTCCGAGATTTTGACGATTGCGAAATTTGTTTTTAAAGTCGCAAACGACCAGCCGGCGGCCGAAATGATATTGCCGATTTTGTCGTTCCCTTGTTTTAGGATTTCTCCGCTCGCGGCGATTAAGGCGGCGAGACGAGATAGTAAAAAATCAGTGATGGATTATTTTGCCGAGGCGGAAGATGAGAAAATTAGGCAGGTCGGCGAGTTTTTGGCGGCGTTAGTTCAGAAATCTTTTGAGGCGCCGCTTGAATTGATGCTAGATTATATAGTTGGAACTGTGGAAGTTCTGGAAGGAGTAAAGTCACCGTTTTTGGATTATTATACTGATTCTTCAGAACCGGGATTTTCAGAGTTTTCATTATATGAAAATTTAAACACTTTGAGGGCGGCTTTAAATAATTATTTGAAGAATGTGGAGGGTCCGAAACTTGCCGAGCTGATTAGTTTCCTTAATGATTACGAGATGGCTGGTGCAGCGCTCGTTAATACCAGTCCGTATAGCGAGGCGGATGATGCGGTGCAGATTTTGACGGCGCATAAATCTAAAGGTTTGGAATTTTCGTACGTGTTTTTGATTGCGATGGACGATATGTCTTGGGGCAAAGGTAAAGGCAATAATAATCTTTTGGTGTTGCCGGCAAACTTGATTCAGATTCGGCATACTGGTACGACGGACGATGAAAGATTGAGGCTGCTATTTGTGGCGATTACGCGGGCGAAAGCGAATTTGATTTTGACTAATTCCCTAACCGATTTTTCAGGCAAGACGCCAAAAAGATTGGAATATCTGGGAGAGCATGAGGAAGACGGCAAGCTAGTTTCGCCGTTTGTTGGCGAGATAAAAACGCATTATGAAGATTTGGACGCGGCGAAGAAAGAGACCGACCTTAGGCTTTCGTGGGTGGCGGCATATAAAGAGCTGACTCCGGAATTAAAACCGATTCTTTTGAAGCGTCTTGAAAATTATCATTTAACAGCATCGGACTTGACTTTGTTTATTGATGTTTGCTATGCGGGGCCGGTGGAGTTTTATAAACGGAGAGTTTTGCTTGCCCCACAAGAGCCGATGAGTGGGGCGCTGGTTTTTGGAACTTTGATTCACGCGGTGTTCGAGAAAGTGACGCGCGAGAAAATTTCAGATGAGGAGGCGATAGAATTCTTTAGGAACGAGGCGATGCGCCAGCCAGTTTTGCCGGAAGAGCGGAAGTATATGCTAGAGCGTGGCGCAAAGGCACTTGAAAAAAGTTTGGTGAAATTTGGGCCGATTTTGAGAGCACCAGGCGCGGCGGCGGAAGTAGATTTTTACAGCGAACATTTGCAATATGAGGAAGTGCCGCTGACCGGCAAAATTGACCATATTAATATTAATCATGGAGAAAAGACGATTGAGCTTTATGATTTTAAGACCTCTAAATTCCATGCGGAGAAATGGGATTCAAACGATACATTATATAAATATAAGTTGCAGCTTCTAGTCTATAAGATGCTGTTAAATTTGTCGCCGACCTATGCCAAATACAAGGTTTCGCGTGCGCATATTTTGTTCGTGACGCCAGATGGGTACGATGAGGTTCATGATAAGGTTTATGAATTCAATGATAAGGATGAGGCGGAGCTCAAGGCTTTGGCCCGGGCGGTCTATCGGCAGATTAAGACGCTGGATTTTGTGGATGACCCGGAAATGTTTGTGGAGGCAGATGAAAAGAAGGGCTTGAAAGATATCAAAGAGTTTGTGAAACGGCTAATTGACGATTCTTCTAAATAGGTTTTTTAGGTTGACATTTAGATATTAAGGGGTTATAATATCCGTATCTTTACGGAAAGGAGGGCGCCGTGAATGTTAATAATAAAAGACCTGGATACAGGCAAATCTTGGAGCTTCGTCAGGGTAAAATCTGGCTATGCGGAGGCATATGCGAAGATTCAAGAAATAATTGGCATGGGCCACAGGGTTGGCGGAGACGTTTCGGACGTGACCTATGTAATGGGACCTTTATAGTAGTTAGTACATTTTTAGGAAAACGAAGCAGAATATCGCTTCGTTTTTTCATTTACGCTTTAAGATGATGAGATTTTCGAGATGGGGGGTTCTGGGGAAGAAATTAAATGGCTGGATTTTTTCAATCTGGTATTTCTCTTCTAGAAGTTTGACGTCGCGGGCTTGGGTGGCTGGGTTGCAGGAGAGGTAAATGATGGTTTCGGGCGGGGTTTCAAGGAATTTTTCGATAAGTTTGATGTCAAGGCCGGCGCGTGGAGGGTCAACAATGACGGTTTGGGTAGGTTTGATAAGCTCTGTGATGTTTTCGGATTTTTCTAGAATGGTTTTGTGGCCTTTAGCGTTATTTTCTAGCTCCTGGTAAGCGGATTTATCAACTTCAACCAGGGTGAGATTTTTATCGCTTGCGACGGAGAGACCGATAGTGCCGACGCCGGCGTAGAGATCTAGAACTTCTTCGGTTTTGATGTGCTTTTTGATTTCTTCTAGGGCCATTTCGTAGACGGGGAGGTTGATTTGGAAGAAGCCGTTTGGCGAGTAGGAATAGGTTTTTCCTAGGATTTTATCGGTGAGATTATTAAAGACTGGGTGGGGCTTTCTGTTTTCATAAAATCCACCCTCAACTTTGCCGTTTTGGTCTGAGCGGAGGAGGAGAGATTGATATTTGCGGCCATCTGTCTTTTTGGCATTTAATTCAGCTACGATTTCGCTGGCTTTTTTAAAGATTTCTGGGCGTTCAATGCTGGAAGTCTCAACTTTGATTTTTCTATGGGTGCCGCGCTGGTGAAAACCAAGACTTAGTTTTTCGGTTTCGTAGTCGAAGTAGAGCGAATATTCCATTTTATTGCGGTAGTAGAAGTCTTTAGAATCGGACGCGAGCGAAACAGCCCGCAAATAGCCAATTCCGTGTTGCCCAAAGACTTCTATTAACAACTTGGATTTTTGGTCGAGCTCGTAGGGGTAATCCATAATTTGCCAGGGAGAGGTAGAGAGATAGCAGGAATCTTTGGGAGTAATGCGGTGAGGCGAGGGATTTTCAATTTTGAGAGCAGAAGCCTCAAAATAGTGGGATTTTTTCTTGGTAATTTCATATTCGGTGACAGTTTCGCCGGGGAGGGCATTCCAGAAAAAACCTTTGATTCCTTCGGCGGTGGTGGCGATTCCCTGGCCACCAGGAACGAGCTGGTCGATCTTAACGGGTGAATCCGTGACTATCTGTGGTAATTTCATAGATATATTATACTACAGATTAGTTTTATTTGACATATCTGAGGGTTTAAGCATAAATATATTGACTTTTTAGCGTAAGTGTGATATAATAGAAGCATAAGAGTTAAGTGAGGCAACCTCATAAGACTGGAACATTAAAAGGGAGAAATACCCCTTTTAGACCAATATATATGCCGGCGGGCGTACGCAGAAGGAGGTATTTTATGGAAAAAATAGATAAGATTTTAGTGGTGGTATCTGTTGTTGTCATCATCATCTTTTTATTGATGATATTAACCAGCCCCGTGATAGTTCACGGGAAAACTTTGGACGAGCCGGAAGTCGTTGAGATAGTGGCTATCTACGATGAGGCTGGCAACAGGGGTACGGCTACAATTAGCCACGTCAGAGCAACTTTCAGTATTAAAGTGGCCTTGCCGGATGGCGAGGTCATTACGGTCGAAAATTGGAGAACCGCCAAGTACGACTTGAACGACGTCTGCGCAGTATCTGATAAAATATACTGCGCAGGAGAATATATTCCCCCGAGATTTAGTAAGTTTAAAATCACGAGGAAGATATTCTTAAAAGCGGGGCTTGATTGAGCCCCGTTTTTTCTTTGGCGTGAAAAATCGCCGCATAGCTTGCGACGATTTTTTGTTAGTCAACGAAGAACGGTTCGCGCATCCTCGTGAACTTGCGCCATTTCTCCCACCGCTTAATGGCGGCGGTTTTGTAGATATCAAATAACTCTACGACGCGTTTCGTGACGATGGGAAGTTCGTCCGCGAATTCGTGCCAAGGTATCTCGGCACACGAACCACGAAGGCAGCCGTCTTCGCTAGAAAGGCGGGTTAAGGTCTTTGCGACTGCTATAAGCACGCCGACACTGAAATCCGGGTCGCTGGCAAAGAAACCACAAATGAACCGACCATAGGTGGCGTTCAGTATTAAAACAGGCTGATTGTTAACCCATTTTATACAATTTTCGCCTTTCTCTCCCTTGAGGGCGCCTTTGACAGCTTTTTCGAGCGCTGCCATTTCTGTTTCGATAGCTTTTTTGTTGCTACCGATCCCAAAACTTAATATGCGTTCTTCGTTCGCAGAGCTGTTCCGTTGGCTGGTTAAAATAAATGCTCCATTGCCGTGGAACTCAGAAAGAGTATCTTTCAAGACAGAGATTAAAACATCAATCTCTTCTTCAAACAGGGTGGATTCCCATATAGGGTATTTCTTAATGTTATACATCTCTTCCTCCCAACATAAAAAATTAAAGAACTAAGCTACGGCTATCATTTTAGCATTTTTCCCCTAGAAAGTCAAGGTATATTCTCTGATTTCGTCGTTTGGATGAAGAAATGTAGACATTTCATCTGGGTTAGTGATGTTTTCAAGGTTAATCCAGAGGCAGCGGGAGATGAAAGAGTGGGTGACAAGTAAGAGGTCGCCACCTTCGGGGTATTTTTCTTTGAGGTCACTCAAAAAAGATTTGACGCGCTCTAGGCCGGAAAGTAGGGTTTCGGCGCCACCATCCATACGGGCGGTTTCGAGTGAGTTCCAGAGTGGCTTTTCCCAGAGTTGGTCAATGGTGTAGTCTTTTAATTCCCCGAGATCGCGTTCAGCGAGGCGGTCGTCGTAAATGGGGTCGTACTCAGGAGCGACGATTTGGACAGATTCAACACAGCGTTTCATTGGCGAAGCATAGACGGCGAGAAATTTTTGGTCTTTTAGTTTTTCGCGGATTTTAACCATTTGGTCTTTGCCATTGGCGGTCAGGCTATCATCGGAACGGCCGGTTACTACCCCTGTCAAATTGGAGGGGGTTTCGCCATGACGGACGACGGTGAGGGTTAACTTTTTTGCTTTCATATAGTATAATTTTAGCATATGGAAAAAGTAGTTGAAGCAAAAAACCTGAAGAAGGTTTATGGTAAAAAATCGGCGGCTTTTACGGCCCTCAAAGGCGTTGATTTGGATATTTATGAGGGCGAATCGGTGGCGATTGTCGGTAAATCCGGCTCTGGTAAGTCCACTTTGATGCATCTTTTGGCACTGCTTGACACGCCAACTTCTGGTACGATTAAGATTGATGGCGAAGAATCGACGGAGCTTTCAAAAAAGCAGCTAAATCGTTTGCGTAACTCGCGGTTTGGGTTTGTTTTCCAGCAGTTCTTTATGAATCCAAAAGATACAGTTTTAGATAATGTGATGCTTCCCTTAAAAATCGCGGGGATTTCTAGGTGGAAGCGAAAGCAGATGTCTATGGAGGCTCTTAAAATTGTTGACCTAGAATCAAAGGCGAAAAACAAGGCGACAGATCTTTCTGGTGGGCAGAAACAGAGAGTTTGTATTGCGCGAGCGATTGTGAACAATCCAAAAATTATCTTTGCGGACGAGCCGACTGGTAACCTAGACTCTGCGACAGGCGATAAAATTACCGATTTACTATTTGAGTTAAACAAGAAACAAGGCGTGACGTTAATTATCGTGACACACGATGAAGATTTAGCGAGGCTTTGCCAGAGAGTAGTGCGAATTTCGGATGGTGAAATTATTGCGGATAGCAAGGTTAGAAAAGACGTAAAGAAAGAGGCGCGCGAGCGGTTAGAAAAGGAGGCTTCACGCGTGAAAAGAGCGAATAAAAAGGAGGAAAAATAATGAAAACTTTGGATATTATCGCTTCGGCGAACTCAAATTTGTTCCGCAACAAGACGCGGACTTTCCTCACTATCCTAGCGGTCTTTATTGGGTCATTCACGATTATTTTGAACTCAGCAATAAATACGGGGGTGAATGATTATATTGACAAGCAGCTAGAGGCCGCCGGTGGCGATGGCTACCTAGAAATTATGACGAACGAGGCGGTTGACACGATGGCGGCGATGATGGGTAGTAGCTCGGATGTGAAGGAATACCGCGAGCCGTCTGGAAGTGATCAGAAATTGACTTACATTACGGATGAACAGATAGAAAAAGCGCGGAAGGTGCCGGGATTAGAAACAATCGACTTGATTTATTCGGCAAACCCAGAATATATCAAGGCAAAAAATTCGGATAAAAAATTTGCGGTGACGAATCTGAATTTGATGCCAAGAGGTAATGTAAATCTTGACACGACGGCGGGGCGAAAGCCGGATCCAGATACAAAGAATCTAGAAGTGGCGCTGACGCAGGCCTATGTGAAGGCGCTGGGGTTTGCTAGCGATGAAGATGCAATTGGTAAGACGGTAACTTTTGCAGTGCCAAATACGATCGAGTGTTATACGGTTTCGAGGCACGAAGATTGTTTGAAGATGGTGGATGCGGAAGTAGTTGGTGTTCAGGCGCCGAGTATTATGGCGGCCGGTGGGATGCGCGCGAACTTAGCTCTAAATGAGAAGATTTATAGCTTGGCGACCGAGGGGATGCCAGAGGAAGCTAGAAACCATGCTTATCAAGCTACGGCGCAGGTTGACCCAGAGAAAATAGATGAAATTAAGGAGAAACTGAAAGAAATCGGCCTAGTGGCGATGACGATTGACGATGAAGTTGGGATGGTGAGAGTGTTCTTTGATGCGATTTTGGTCGTCTTTAATATCTTTGGCGGAATTGCTTTACTTGCTGCCTCGATTGGGATTATTAACACCTTGTTTATGTCGGTTCAAGAGCGGACACGCGAGATTGGTTTGATGAAGGCGATGGGTATGAGTAGTGGCAAGATCTTCTTTAGCTTTTCCTGCGAGGCGATTTTGCTGGGGTTCTGGGGGTCGGTGTTTGGAGTAGCAGTTTCAATGCTGATTGGCGTGGTTGGGAATAAAATCGCGCACGAAACGTTCCTCTCTGATTTTCCGACTTTTGAGCTAGCGAAGTTTAATCCGGTGAATATGATTATTATTGTGCTGATTATCATGTTTATTGCTTTTGTGGCAGGGACTTTGCCGGCGAGAAGAGCGGCCAAGAAAGATCCAATTGATGCCTTAAGATACGAATAATTAGCATAAATGACTTGACTTTAGGAGTAAGGTGTGCTATAATGGTAAAATACGTTGTAGAGGAGGCTCAAACACGTTGAAAGTCCCCTTTTAGGGGTTTGTCCTAAGTTAGGAGGTGGGTATAATGATGGACGAGGTAATTAAAAAGATGAGAGCAGTGAGAGCAGCTGCAGCTGTTAAATTGGCGCCGGATATGGATTTTAAATCACCATTTGCCGAACGTAAGTTCGAAACATATAAGGAGATTTCACCAGAACCGGCGGAATTCACGGAAGACCTCGCTTGTCTGATGCAAAAAGAGATGAAGAAGTGGGACAAAGATCCCACAAACTCATTATTCTACAGGATGTATGAAGTGGCACAAGCTTGCCATGGTAGTGTTATCGACATACATCAAGCGAAGGCTTCTCTAGAAACGTATTGGGCATTTGGTGATAAAATCGCTAATTAGCCCCTGGGCCGCAAATTGCGGCCCTTTTTCTTTGTGCTTATGGTAAGAAAAGCTTAAACGGTGTATAATATAAGCGTATGCCGAAATATCAGACATATGGCGATTATGACCCAGAAAGGGACGATTATGTTGAAACCGCCGAAAAGGAGGTTCGGGGTGGTGATATTTTGCGCGCGAATGAAGAGCAAGCGACTAAATCAGAGCCAAAAAAGGGCTTTTATAAGAAAGATAGCGATACGGCTGTAACGGCGAATAAGAGAGAGGGAGCAGTTAGCAATGCGACTAGCGGGCTTTATGCGGGCTTGAATGGCGCCAAGAATAAGAGTAGGGGCGGGAGATTTACAAGACGGTTGGCGCCGCTGTTTTTTATTCTTGGCGTGACTGGGGCTGGGGCGATTGGAATTGGTTTTTCGCAAGTGATGATGCCATTTCACGTGATTGAATCTTTGACCGAAATGACGGACGGCTCATTTACAGCGCGGCAAGCTAGGATGCCGAAATTAGTGAGATGGATGTTCAATATGGAGGCAGAAACAGAGTTTACTACAAAATATACTTCCCTTTTGCCTTCCGCCGCAAAAATGAAATACCGGCGCAACATCACTTCTAAACGAGTTCAACAAAGATTGGCGAATGAAGGTATTGAAGTGCGGACCGAATCGGATGTTCCGGGTGGAACAGTGCTTTATTACAAAAACTCCGATGGCGTAGATGTGAGGGTGACGGCGGATGACTATGCCGATTTTTACCGAAATGATGCGGATTTTCGCAATAAAATGAACCGAGGAGGAAGGAGTTTTCTTGGCCGCATCGCGGCCCACATTGATTTAACTTTGGCAAACTTTTTGAATAGTCATAGTTTGACGAAAAATCTATTCGAGGGTTGGATAAATAAAGTCTATGATGCGGAAGGCCAGACGACAAGACTTCATAACGTAATCGAGGCGAGAAAACCGGACACAACTGGCGATGTGACGGCGCAGAAAACATTGGCGACAGACGAAGGCGCGGCTGATGCCGATGCGACAAAGAATGTAGACATAGACCCGAAAGCCGATACAGAGTCTTTGGGCGGGAAATATACAGAAATGATTAGTAATGTTGCTAGTATTACGACTAGTGCGGTTTGTGGGACGGCGGCGATAGCTTCGGCAGTGACGGCGGCGCGGCTAGTGATAGCGTATGAGAACTCACGGGGGGCGTTTTCCGGGTTCGCAGAGGCAGTTGATAAGGTCAAGGCTGGACACGGCGACGAATCGCCAATTAACGCGACGGCGGATATGATGATTAAGAGAGATGAGAATGGACTGACAATGTTACAATCTGAACAGATGAAGTGGGCGATTTCTGGTGGGACTTATAAGCCAAACAAAAACGCAGAGGATGTCGTAAACACGAGTTCAGATGCGATATTTAGGGGTGATGGGGGTCTTTGGAGCGAACTTGGGAACATATCTACGAGTACGAAGTGGATTATTGGTTGCGCAGCAGCAAATGTAGCGACGGCAGCGGTTTCATTAGTGGCTACTATTGCGACGCTTGGAACCTTTTCGGTGGGCAAATTGGCACTGGCAGCCGGAGGCGGTTTGATTGTAACGGGAGCAGTTACGAAGTTGACCGAAATGTTGGTAAACAACGCGAAGTCAGATTTCTGTTTGGATGAAAATGGTTCTAGTACTATGAAAGGGGCTTGTGTCTACCTTGGGGCATCAAATTATAATGGAATAAACTTCCAAAATGGAGGAGGGTCGCTGGCTACGGTTGATAAGGCAAAGGAGTTTTATAAATCTTATAAGGTGGCTTTGGCGGACGAAGCGGAGCTAATAAGAGAAACGAAGAGTCCGTTTGACATCTCGTCTTCGCATACATTCTTAGGCTCAATCGTGTCGCAGCTTTCAATGCTCGCAATCGAGATGCCAAATCTTTCAAGTATGGCTTCAGCATTGACTGGGCTGGCTAGTACGGCGCTAACAAGTTTGTTACCATCGGCAGCGGCGGCGGAGGAAGTTTCGTTCTTTAATAACGAGCTAAGGGACGACTGTACAAACCTGGACTTTGGTTCATTTAAAGCGATTGGCGATTTAAACTGTGAAGCTTGGTACATAACGGACCAAACCTTAAATAAAATCGAGCACGATGAAATTATGGCTAAACTAGCGGAGTGGGGGCAGTTTGAGATGGAAAATGGAGTTTTGAAATTAGATGAAAATGATAATGAGATTATTAACCCAGATGGTGATTTAGCAAAGTATATATCGTATTGCGATTATAGGACTTCTCCGTTTGGGCACGTAGATCAAAATATTATGAACGCGGAATCGCAAATGATTGATTCTTCTGGTAGTAAAGGTCTTGGTAAAATCCTGAAAGATTTGCTAAGCACAATAGTGAATAATTTCCCCTTGATTGGTGATATCGTACAGATGACGGAGGCAACGAAACAGGTGGAGACATTGGGGTGGAGCACGGGCGCGAACTGTGTGGCGCGGACTGGCGCAGATGAAATTGTTGGTGAAAGTAGCGATGAAGTGTCTTGGACGATGTCGGTACCTCTAAAATCTTGGGACGAATTTATGCGTTATGCCCAAGGGTATGTAGCGGATGATCGCTATATGCAGACGGCGAGTGAAGATTATGTTTCGCCAGTACAGACCTATGTGGAATCGGTTGGACTTTTGATGTCGGAGGATGTTTCGTTTGTAGAATATTTGGCAAGATATTCTGGCTATACGGTCGAGGATATGAAGATTGCCTTAAATGAGCTGGAATATTGGACCTATGTGGCGCAGTATGAGCCGGAAGGCAAGGGTCCGATAGTGTTTGATGATGAAACCGAAGAGGTTTATGATTTTGAGCTTCCAGGCAGGGAGATTTATGAAGATTATAAGGAACAGATTGCTGTTTCCTGGCAGCGTGTGGTTTATGCGGACCTGAGAAATCGATATTCAGCAGTAGCATAAAAATAAGACCTTGACGGGTCTTTATTTTTATGGTTTGGCTGGGATGGAGGGACTCGAACCCCCGAATGACGGGACCAAAACCCGTTGCCTTACCACTTGGCGACATCCCAGTGTGTTTTTATGATAGCATAATTTAGATAATTATTCAATGGAGGTGATTTTGCCGTGATTGAGATGGAGGATGCGCTGGTTCCGAGAGCCGCGGAACTTTAAGGTCAAATCTCTTTCGGCAAGGACAAAGCGACCATCGATTAAAGCGTCTAATTCGTTTAGGAAATCCAGAGTCGCTTGGTTTTTCCTAGCTTGTTTTTCGTCATCGGTTTTCTGGTTGCCGTAATCTAAGATTTCTTCATAAGTGAAGCCAGAAAAACTCCAGATATCCCAGCCAAGTTCTTTTCTGGCGAATCTGGCGAGCTCAAGGCAGGCCTCGGGCTGAACAAAGGGCTCGCCGCCACAGAAGGTGAGGCCGGTTTGCCCTTTGATTTTTCTGAGTTCGTCTTTGACTTCCTCGATATCGACTAGGACGCCACCGTTAAAATCCCAAGTTTCGGGGTTTTGGCAGCCTTCGCAATGGTTTGGGCAGCCCTGGGTCCAGATGACGGCCCGGAGACCCGGGCCATTCACGATGGAATCACGTTCGATTGGGCCAGAAAGACGAATCTGCATTTAAGCCTTTCCTAGTGCCTTCTTAGCGGACTTTTTAGCTTTCTCGCGGGCGGATTTTTCGGACTTAGAGTAGACACCGTTCTTATTGCAGGCGACGCAGTCGACGCTGTGCTTGACGCGGGCAGCTTCCTCAGCTTTTTTGCCGTCGTTCCAGCGCTCGAGTGAGCCTACGAGGTAGCCGGTGATGCGGCGGAGTCTTTCAAAGAGGACGTCGTCTTCGATACGGCCGCAAGATGGGCAGCGATTCCCCTTGATGATACCGGAGAAGCCACAGACTGGGTCGCGGTCAACTGGGTGGTTGACAGAGCCATAGCCGATGCCAGCGTCTTTCATGTGGCGGATGACTGCTTCGAAAGCCTCGATATTGTCGGACGGGTCGCCGTCTAGCTCAATGTAGCTAATGTGGCCAGCGTTACAAAGGGCGTGATATGGAGCTTCTTTGTCAATTTTGTCGAAGGCGGTGATATTGTAGTAAACCGGGACGTGGAAAGAGTTGGTATAGAAGTCGCGGTCTGTAACGCCTTTGATTTTGCCGTATTCTTTGCGGTCAATCTTAGCGAAGCGACC
>CAZKNA010000011.1:0-17719 GCA_964554175.1 uncultured Candidatus Saccharibacteria bacterium
TCCCAAAACGATTCTAGCTTCCCCTCCTCTTTCCTTCTCGCCATCAAATCCGCCAGATAAATCACTAGCGCAACTTTCAAAAATTCTGCCGGCTGAAAACTTACACCAGCCGTTCCAATCCACCGGCAACCACCAAGCTGACAAATCGCCAGCGGAGAATGCGCCACTGAAAGAATCGCTAGTAGCAGATTAAGCCCCAGCGCCGCAAACAAAATCACCTTTGCAAATTTATGTAAAATCTTAAGCGGTAATTTTGAGGCTACAAAAAACGCCGCAATTGAAAGCCCCACTGAAATTAGCTGATGAACAAAGAAATAATTGTCTGAATATTTGTCCGCTCCTAAAGCAGAATTCAGAAAATTTGCCCGCTGCGGCCCAATCGCAAAAATCACAACCAGCCCAACCATCATCAAGGTGAGCGTAATCAAAATAATAAAATAATCAGGCTTATGCTTTCGCATATTTTAATTATATCATATTAACGCGAAATTATCCCGCCAATCGCCGCCAAGAATACCCCTACAATCGCAAGCACGCCAGAAATTACCCAAAACCGCATCACAATTTTCGCCTCGCCCCAACCTTTTGCCTCAAGGTGGTGATGGATCGGAGCAGAAATAAACACTTTGCGATGGAAAACTTTCTTTGAAACAATCTGAATCAAAGATGACCCAGCTTCAACCACCAAAAGCCCACCAATAATTGGTAGTAGAAACAGCGAATTTGTCATCATTGCCACTGCACCCAGTCCCGAACCAAGCGCAAACGAGCCTACGTCGCCCATCATAAACCGCGCCGGTGGCACATTAAACCAAACGTAAGAAAGCAGCCAACCACAAACCGTGAAACAGAACGCCGCCAGCATCCACTGGCCCTGGAATAAAGCAATTACACCAAACGCCCCGTATGAAATCATTGTAATCCCCCCCGCTAGCCCGTCTAGGCCATCCGAAATATTTACCGCATTAGATGTGGCCACCACCGCAAACGCAAACACCGCAATCATCAACCATTCTGGAAGTATCCACTCGCCAATAAATGGAATATGCAACGAGCTCCATCCAAGTTTAACTGCAAAATACCAACCAAGCGTAAGCCCAACTATTGTAATTAAAACAAATTTAACCGAGGCCCTTAAGCCTGCCACTCCTTCACCGCTGCCAAAAATATTAATCAAATCGTCAATCAGACCCACCACCGAGCCAGCGATAAACGCAACTAGTGGTAGCCAAGTCTGACCTCTATCCCAGTTACAAAGCATCGTCACAAACCAAACCGTTGCCACTCCGATTACCCCCGCCATCGTTGGAAATGCCCGGCGAAATTTGTGTGCGTGAAGTTTTGACATTACCGGCAAAGCCTCGCCAGTCAAAGTCTCTTTTTTCTGTTTTTTCCACCACTTGTATTTATATGCAAAATAGGTATAAATCGGCGTAAGAAACATCGCCAACAAGAACGCGCCCAGTGCCAAAACTAGGCCATAAAACATCTCACCCTTGATATTCATCATGAGTTTACCCCCGTATTCGGCTTAATTCTTAGGTAATCTATCATCCACATTTTCAAATCTTCAAACACTGGCCGGACCTCTTCCTCAGAGGAAGTCGTCCTTCCCTTTTCCCACATTTTAACTATTATAACATACTCTGGTCGCTCATGTGAAGCCCCACCAAAGCCAATATAGCCAGAAACAAACTCATCCATCACGTAAGCTCCGTCACGGATCGCTTGCGCCGTACCAGTCTTACCACCAAAGTAATATTCCTCCGGATCGCCCATCCACCACCTCGTGTCATGTAGCATCCCCCGCATCGTCGCTGAAGTTTCCTCCGTGACCGTGTCCGCCCTCACCGGCTCTTTTTGCTCTGCCTTTTCAAATTTCCCATTTTTATCAACATAACCCGCAATCACCGTCGGCTGGTAATAATTCCCTCCGTTAATTAAGCTAGACCAGCCCGCTGCAACTTGCGCCATTGTCACGTCAAGACCCTGACCAAATGTCATGTTAGCATAAGTCGAATTATAGGCATACTCTGAATCTGGCTCCACTATCGTTCCCGGATTTTCATAAAGCTCAATTCCAGTATATTGCCCCAACCCAAAATGATTATAGTAATAATCATAAAGCAAAGTCTTCCCCGCCTGTGTAATCGAGTTTGGATCTCCGCCTAGAAGCCTCAGAGCCTGAACACTACCAGTATTAAGAGACCATTGCAAAGCCGTCCGCATCGTAATCGTCCCCAGTTGTTTTTCCTTTTGCGCGTTATCAATCTGCCAGTTATCTACCGTCGTTGAACCTTCATTGTAATAGGTTGTGTCAGCCGTCATCTTCCCCTCATTTATCGCCGCTGCCATTGTAAAGCCTTTGCAAATACTTCCCGGCTCGTACGGAGTTTCTAGCACATCATTCACATAAACACTCGCATCCTTCACATTCCCATAATCAGCTGGGTCATAAGTCGGAAATGAAACCATTGCCATCACTTTTCCAGAGTTTGGGTCATAAACCATTGCCGAACCATTTGTGACCCCCAAATCTTTCATATGCTGTGATAGCACCTCTTCGGTCTTTTTCTGAATATTCCGGTCTATCGTCAGCACCACATTTTTCCCATCTTCCGCCGGAATCCTCACATTGTCACCACCAATCGAAAGCGCAACTTTATTGACATCCGTAATTGTTTTAAGCATTCCATTTTTCCCGGCCAGTGTATCATTCAAAGCTCCCTCGACTCCATATTGCCCAATCCCATCTGCATTCACAAAGCCAAGCGTAGAAGCCGCTAAATTCCCCTCTGCGTAAACTCGTTGATTTGAAGACTGGGCATACATCCCTGCCGGCGCTTCTTTAGAAAATTCGAGATATTCCTTTCTCTCCACCCCCTTCGCCACAATTACATAGCGCCGATTTTCATCCTGGTAAATCTCATCGATATTTTCAACCGTCCACTTCGAACGGTCAATCTTCCCCATCGCCTCCGTGACCGCCTCTTTGCTCGCTGTCTGCGGGTCCACTATCACTGTCCAAACTGTTGTATTCAGCACAACGGGTACTGGCTCTTCCCCATCCATCATATAAATCTCGCCCCGCTTCGCGACGATATCATAAAGCGAAGTGTGCTCCGCCGCCGCCTTCGCCACATAACTTTCATGCTCTAAAATCTGAATCTGAAAAAGCCTAGCCAGTATTACCGCTACTGCTAAAATTAAGCACAACCGTAGAAATCTGACGCGCTTCATATCTACATTATACCACAAGCGAGAAGAAAAGAGTGTTCGGTTTTTTTGTTCGGTTTTTACCACGTTTGTTCGGGGGAAAACTTTATGGGAAAGTGGAAAACTTTTAGAACAAAAAGTCAAAAAAACTCTTGCCAAACTCTTCCAAATCGTTTATACTTAAATCAATGGATAATCAAACACAAAAATCCATAAAATAAAAATAAAAGCACATTAATATCGTTTGAGGTTGGCCAAATGGGAGTTTTGGTGCGGGTTTAGGAAACTCGAAATCAAATCCATTCGCACCTCCATTAACACCTCCCAATTAACTCTAATAAATCAACTAATGCACAATAACCTCTCAACTGCCAAGATATGAGATGAGCCTCGGTTCATCAGATCGTGGTAATAGTTAGTGTGAATTGTTAATAAACAAAAATCGAACAAACACAAACACACTAAAATTCTCATTTGGGCGATCTCAAACAATGGTGTATAATATATACACAAATGAAGACATTTCATAATCCTGTATTGTTATCAGAAGTATTGGCAGCTCTAGCGCCGCAAGCTGATGAGTCGTATTTAGATCTCACGGCCGGATACGCTGGACACGCCGAGAAAGTTTTGGCGATAACGCGGAATTATAAAGATTCGGTCTTAGTAGATCGGGATGAAAACTCTATTAAGTTTTTAAAAGACAAATTTAGTAGTGAGTCTCCCGAAATCATACATGACGATTTTTACAGCGCTGCGTTTTCTCTTGTTACGTGTGGAAGAACTTTTGATATGATACTGGCTGATTTTGGAGTGTCCTCTCCGCAACTAGACAATCCCGGCCGTGGCTTTTCCTTCATGGAAAATGGTCCGCTTGATATGCGCATGGATCCTTCGCAAAATTTAACTGCGAAAGAACTCGTAAATCATGCTTCCCTCTCGTCTATCGCCGATATTCTTCAGAAATATGGCGAACTAAGTCCCGGCTTGTCCAGAAAAGTGGCTTTAAATATTATACAATCTCGTCCAATAAATGACACCCTTACCTTGTCTAACGTCATTTTAAAGGTCATGCCGCGTCGCGGCCGTATTCACCCCGAAGCGCGGGTTTTCCAAGCCCTCCGTATCGCTGTGAACGACGAGCTTAGTATAATCGAAAAGACTTTGCCTCTTCTACCAGATTTACTCAATCCCGGTGGGCGAGTCGCCATCATCACTTTTCACAGTCTAGAAGATCGGTTAGTAAAAAATTATTTTAAAGAAGCGACCTCTTTTGGAGAAGAGTCAAAACTTAAAATAATCACTAAAAATCCGGTTACCGCGGGGAGTCTGGAGCTCGGTATCAACTCTCGTGCTCGCTCCGCGAAACTTCGTGTGGCCGTGCGGGTTTAGATACAAACAAAAACAACAAAAATAAAAAAGGAGGCAAATATGCCACGTCAAATCATTGTTGCGAACAAATCTCGCGCACAGAAAATCAAGGTTAATTTTCGCTAAATAGTCCTTGAGGTACCTTAGGGGTCTATAAAAGGCCCCATATGGAACGGCGACCGGAAACGATCAAAGTTCCGAGAGTGTTAGAGTTACCTTTGGGTGTGAAAATATGACCTTCCCGGGGAAGGAGGACTAATGTGCCGGTGGCGACACACTTCCCTCTCCGGTCTATGTCGGACCAATTACCGAGTAGGTAAAAGGACCGAGCCAAATAAAAATAAAAACTAACAAGTGGAGTAAAAAAACAAAAAAATGCGTTCAGGGGAATATACAACAAGACGAGGATCAAGTTATGTCACCGGGGCCAGCTGGACCCGCAACCGTAACACCGTTCGTCACGCCGGCAAAAGCCTCGGCCCAGTCAGTCTTATTGGTATGTTCCTAATGCTTATCACCGTTATGGGTATGATTTATTTGACTCAAGGTACCAAAGCCACTTCCTACGACTACGAATTAAACGAATTAGACGGCCAAATTGCCGAGCTTACCGCCGAAAAAGAAGATTTAGCCGTTGAAAAAGCTCGCCTCACTTCCATTGCCGCTGCTAACGAATCTCAGGTCGCTATGAATATGCCTTCCGGTTCCCCATCTGGTTACGTTTCGGAGTAAAATTATGGTCATTATCATAGTTCTAGCATTGCTCTTCGCCGCCTTCTTCGCAGTCAGAAGACACACTGGTCCTGCCAGCCTCGCGGTCGTAGCTGGAGTAGCGGTCTATGCAGCATTCTCGGGCCAGCTTCTGCAGCTAGGTCAAGGTCTTAATTTAGGTCTGCCAGATGGGAAATTAAGAGCCCTGCTTTTCTTGATTCTTGCCGTCCTATTTCCAATGATACTTTATTTCAAATCTTCTAGTGGTGGCATGTCCGGGCTCTTACGGGTTGCCGAAGCAGCCCTACTCGCAATTTTAATTACTTCCCTACTCGCTCCTCACCTCGCGGAGTGGTTTCCATTTGACGATTTATCAAACCAAATCATGAATTGGATTAATTCCATCATCGGCTGGGTTATGATGATTGGTATCGGAACAGCTTATCTTGATATCTTATTCTATCGCTAATCAATAGGAGCGAATTCGCTCTTCGACGAGACCTGTGCTGACGTTTCTAAGCACCAGCTCGCCGGGCCAGGTGCTATCTTCAATGCGATGTGTCACGCGACCAGTGGAATCGGTCACAACTAGGCCGGAACGGACAGCGCAGTTGCTGATCATCGCGGTTGAACCATCGGAGTTTCTAATAATTAAGTTGTTTCTTAAGAGCATTTCTTCTAAAACACCCATCTTACCTCCAGTTATTTCTATAAAGTTTACTCTTCGCCGCACAAAAAGTAAATACAATTTGTAAATAATACTGTTGTAATTTAATACTCTTCAGTTTCTACGTCTTCAGAGGTCGGGACCGGCTCTGGCTTCTTTGCTGCCGGAATACCTAGCGCGTCATCAGAAAGTGGCTCCGCAGAATACGGGCTCTTCAATTCATCTAATTCATTAAGTTCAATTTGATAATGTTTTAAGTATTCATCTAAGTCATATTTTGTAATCGGACCATCTTCCGAAAAATCAAACTCTTCAATCATCGTTTCTTCAATTTCTGCCTTATCTGGCAAATACCCCGGGCGCGAACGATCCAGGTAGATATCGCCCGAATAATGATAAATCAAAACGCTGATACCAGTCGTAACCACCGCAAGCAAGGTCGCAAAAACTCCCAAAAGAAAGAGGTTATGATTTTTCTTCTCGGCTACTTCTTCCATCACAAATCCTCCTTCAAAGCCTGAACCGCATTCTGATACTTCTCTAATAGCATCCGAACAGCTTCCACAGACTGCTCAAGCGTATTACGCGCCTTTCGCGTTTCTAATAGTTTTGTATAAAATTCGTTTGGGTTATTCTGGCAATCAACCGCAAGCAAAGCGTCTAGGCTCTGAGCATAAAGCGTAAATTTCTGGGCAAAATCTTGCCTCTTGTTAATCAAATCAGAGTGAAGGCTAGTTAGAGTTGGCGAAGGTAAACTATTTTTAACTAAGCGAAGATTCAACGGGCTAATAAAATCTGTCAAAAAATCTTCATAAATACCACCGAGATAGGAACGCGTCTTTGTATCGGCCTTTTGGAGCTTCTTAAGAGACTGCTTGATAGAATCACAAGACTGCGAAATCGCGCCCAGCTGCTCTTTAGAAATTTCTGGAGTTCCTTCTGCTCGCACCGGCAAAACCAAAAGCGTGGCAAGCCCAGCTATGCTCAAAATCAGAACGCGAACTTTAATTCTCATACCTATTATTATATCACTTTATTAGCTAAAAAGCCCGCGCTTTTTAGACTTCTTGAATTCTTCCAGAAGCTCGCGCTGTTTCTTAGATAAATTCTTTGGCGTTTCAACGATAATAGTCACAATATGTGGCCCACGGTCGCCATCCGCCCGGAACGGCACACCGTGTCCAGAAAGCTTAAACGGTGTACCAGACTGAGTTCCAGCCGGAACTTTCATCGTAATCTTGCCGTCAACCGTCTCAACTTCCACTTCTGTACCCAGTGCCGCATCCACCATACTAATTCTCTCCTCGGACAGAATCAGCGCACCCTCACGCGTTAGATGCTTGTGTGGCTTCACGTGAATCACGACATAAAGATCACCTTTTTCACCACCTTCTGGTGCTTCCCCACCCTTGCCACGCAAGCGAATTTGCATGCCATCATCAATACCAGCCGGAATTTTAACTTTCAAGTTTGAACCATTTGCAGAAATTTGCTTCTCGGTTCCAAAAATAGCTTCCTCAAAAGAAATCGTCACCTGCGTGCGATAATCTGCCCCCCGTCTTGGTCGCCGCGCCCCTGGCCCAAATCCAAACAGAGAGCCTAAGATATCATCCAGCCCACCTCCACCAAAATCAAAGCTAAAGGACTGGCCGTTGAAGTTGCCAAATGGATTGCCACCATTCCCAAACGGATTCCCTGCCCCACCGTTCACACCGGCGTGACCAAATTGGTCATAGCGCGCCCGCTTCTGCTTGTCTGAAAGTACCTCGTGCGCTTCAGAAACTTCCTTGAACTTCTCTTCGGCCTCTTTGTCGCCCGGATTTTTATCGGGATGATATTTAATCGCCAGCTTTCGGTAAGCTTTCTTAATTTCATCATCAGAGGCGTTCTTAGAAACGCCCAAAACTTCATAATAATCGCGTTTTGCCATAATAATATTATACTGCTTTAGCACTTATAATTCAAGAGTGCCAAACTATTTCTTTAGCGCCAAGCGAACCCGTTCTTCAACCGAAAGATTTTGGTCTACCCCCTCAAGCGCCGCCGCGGCCTCCTTTAATGGGAACCCGAGCGCAATCAAGGCATCTAGAGCTTCATCTCTCCCTGCTTTCAAGGCAACCGTCTTTACACCATAATGAGATGGCAACCCTACTTTATCTTTTAGATCCACGATCACACGCTCGGCTGATTTCTTCCCTACCCCAGAGGCCTTAGCAATAAAAGCCGCATCAGCATTAGCAATTGAGTTTCGCACTTCCTCGGGAGCACCTAGGCTCAAAATCGCCATCCCCGCCTTTGGCCCAACCCCCTGAACAGAAATCAAAAGCTCAAAAAGCTTCTTCGCGACTAGCGTTGAAAAACCATATAGTTCCTCCGCATTTTCACGAATGGAATGATATGTATAAAACTTTGTTTCATCATCTAAACTTGTTTCTTCAAAATCAAGCGCGGTCAGATTCACCTCATAGCCAACCCCCTGAACGTCAACAATCACGCTACTTGGCGGAAACTTCTCAACTACTTTTCCCTTGATATGAGCAATCATATATCTATTATAGCATATTAGTTTAGACGGTGTGGCGAGTCTGCTAGTAAGTCTACCCGGCTCGTCAAAAGATGTGTGATCGCGGCCGCCAGCGCATCGGCCGCATCATCCGGCTTTGGCACTTCCTTTAGCCCCAATTGTATCCGCACCATTTCTTGTACCTGCTTCTTCCCCGCCGAACCATAACCGGTTAAAGTCTTTTTAATTTCATTTGGCGTATATTCATACATCGGAAGATTATGTTGTTTCGCAGTTAAAAGACAAATCCCCCTAGCCTCCGCCACCGAAATACCCGTCGTAATATTCTTGCTAAAAAACAATTTTTCAATTGAAACTAAATCTGGCTTATCCTGCTCAATAATCTCGTTCATAGAGTTATAAATGTCCTCCAGCCGCTCTGGTAGTGGCGTATGCGGCGGTGTCGCAATCACCCCAAAATCAATCGCCAAGGGCCTACTCGCCTTTGTAATCTCAACTACTCCAAACCCACAAATACCAGTTCCCGGGTCTATACCAAGAATCTTCATTATTTCTCCATATATTTTATTAGAGTTGTCCGAAGGTCTTTGACCGGCAACACAAACGAATCTTTAACCGTAGCAGGGCCAATAGCCTTTGTAAAACCAAGTTTTTTAGCCTCATTAATTCTTTGGTCTGAGCGAAAAGCCGAGCGAATCTCGCCACCCAGCCCAACCTCACCAAAGACTACATATTTCTCGTTCAATTTCCTTTTTGCTACCGCGCTCGCAATCGCCATACAAACAGCAAGGTCTGCCGCCGAATCTTGAATCTTCAGCCCCCCAACTACATTGATAAAAATATCCGACTCGGATAGTTTTAATTTTGTCCGCCTCTCCAGCACCGCAATCAAAAGATTTAACCGGTTTAAATCGAACCCTGAGGCGGTCCGCTTTGGATAGCCAAAGTTAGTCTTGTTTACCAAGGCCTGAATCTCTACTAAAATTGGGCGAGTGCCTTCGAGTGTGGCAAGAATAATTGAACCGTCTGTATTTTGCCGCTCAGCTAGAAGGGTCGCAGATGGGTTCTCCACCTCTTTCAACCCTTCATCATTCATCTCAAAAATCGCAACTTCACTGGTAGAACCAAAACGGTTTTTTACAGCCCGCACCGTCTTAAAACCGCCGTAGCGGTCACCTTCAAAATTAAGCACTACGTCAACCAAATGCTCTAACACCTTTGGCCCAGCTAGCGAACCATCTTTAGTAACGTGCCCCACAATCACCACGGCTGTGTCAGTAGCCTTTGCGGCCCGAATGATTAGGTTACCACAATTATTTACTTGCGAAACCGTCCCTGGCGCCGAAGAAAGCTCATTCATTGCTAGTGTCTGAATTGAATCTACAATCACCAGTTTATAATCGCCCGACTCAATCGTCTTGGCGATGTCATTTCCAGAGGTGCTGCTCGCAAAATAAAGTTGTTCAGAATTCGCGCCAAGGCGCGTCGCGCGGAGTTTGACCTGGCCGGCCGACTCCTCGCCCGAAATATATAATACTGGCACGTCCTTAGAAATATAGGCACAAATTTGCATTAGGAGTGTAGACTTGCCAATGCCCGGCTGCCCTGCTAGCAAACTAACCGAACCCTGTAAAATCCCACCTCCTAGCACCGTATTTAGGTCTTTAAACTCTGTTTTTAACCTCGCCTTAGCATCGGACGGTACAATGTTGCCAATTTTATCAGGCTTTAAAGATTTTCCTGAAATCTGACCTTTCGCAATCGCCGTTTTTGCCGTCGCTTCCTCGGCGGCATTTACAACCTGCTCGGTCAGAGTATTCCATTCATTACAATTTTCACACCGCCCTGCCCACTTGGAAAAAGTCGCCCCGCAATTACTACAAACAAAATTTGTTTTTGATTTCATGATAACTCCACTTGTCTTTAGAGTTATTTTAACAGAGAATTATGGAGAAATCAACTATTTAATCACTTCATCCACGATGCCGTATTTCTTGGCTTCTTCCGCAGACATCCAGTTGTCGCGGTCCATATCTTTTTCAACTTGCTCCAGCGATTTACCAGTGTTCTTCGCAAAAATCTCCGCTAGGCGCTTCTTCAAATACACGCCTTCTTTTAGCGCAATTTCCTGATCGGTAATCTTCCCCTCTGTACCAGAAGACGGCTGATGAATCATAATGCGTGAGTTCTCAAGACAATAGCGCTTACCTTTCGCACCGCAAGAAAGTAGCATCGCCCCCATTGAGGCCTGAAGTCCAATTCCAATCGTCTGGACATCCGGCTCAATGTAGTTCATCGTGTCAATAATCGCCAGCCCGTCATAAACCGAACCACCAGGAGAATTGATATAAAGTTTAATGTCCTTCTTTGGGTCCTCGTGCGCGAGGAACAAAAGCTGCGCCACCACCAGATTTGCGGTGTGCGGGTTCACATCCTCACCTAGAAAAACAATCCGGTCCGTCAACAGCCGCGAATAAATATCGTAGGCGCGCTCGCCCTTGGCAGTTTCCTCAACCACAGTTGGCACTAAATAATTTTTCATATTCTTTCCTTTCATAAATTATTTACCTTCGCATTCGAATTAATCATATCTTCTAAATCTTTATTCTTCAGAACATTCTCATTATATTCTTTTACCTTATTATTATAATCTTTCACCAAGGTATCAATCTCGCTGTAGAGATTATTCACCGCGGTCTGCTCGGCTACAAGTTCGCTGCGACGCGCATTAAAACTAGCCCGGTCGGTGAAGCAATTCAAAGTCCCAGCGCAATCATTAAACTCAGAAATCGCCGCGTTTAGAGCCTCGGCCCTAGTTTTGTACTCAGTGGTCTTGACGTCAATTTGCGCCTTAGTCTTCTCCAGAGTTTCCGCCAGCGTTTCAATCTGTTTTTTCAAAGTCTCAAACGGCTTCACATATGACTGATAAAACTCCACCACTTTATCTTGGTCTTTAAAATATTTTGCGTAGTGCTTTTCCAGCTCCTCCGGCAACTCTTTTATCTCTGTCCCAACTCGTGAATGAAGCTCGTCTTTTCGCTCTGAATCAGAATAGGTCTTTAAATCTTTTTCCAAAGTTTCGTGATATTTTGAATCTTGATAAACCCCCTCTAAAAGTTCTCCGATGTGGTTCTTCTCGCTCTCAGAAAGCCTTGCCCACACAGCGTGAAGTAGCTCGTGCGCAGTCGTAGATTCTTTAATTCCCTTCAGCTCTTCCGATTCTATATTATATATATAAATTTTTTGTTCAGTATAGCAGCCCAAAACCGAGGTTTCATCTGCGTGCGAATCACAAATCTTATTAAAGTCATCCTGCGCCTCTAAAACTGGGTGAGAAGCGGCAAAAATACGTTCCCCGTCCGAAGAGAGCTCAAGCGAAGATTTAATCGTCGCCATTTCAGAAGAAGGAGTATAAGAAAATCCAGCTATAGTATCAGAAATAGTCTGAAAATTTAGCGCCGCAAAAACACCAGCGCCAGCTACTACTAAAACTGCCAAACCCTTAAAAACTAGGCTCTTTTTCATTATTCCTTCCCTACTTTCAACTTAAATTCGCCAGCTTTAGTAATATCAACGCTTGCGATATCGCCCTTCTCAAGCTCACCCTTGATAATCGCATCTGAAATCAATGTTTCAAGATGGTCTTCAATCGCCCGGCGCAGCGGCCGCGCACCATTTTTTGGATCATAACCCTGCTTAATCAGCCAGCTCTTTACTGCCGGAGTAATTTTAAGCCCTAAAGATTTCGTAGCTAGGCGCTTTCTCAAATCTTCCAACATTGTATCAAAAATTTGTTCAACCTGTTTCTCTGTTAACGCATGGAAAACCAGAATCGCGTCCAGCCGATTTATTAGTTCTGGACGCATCCGCTTTTTTAATGCTCGCATCGCTGCCTCTTTCTGGACGGCATATTCAGCATCACGCGTTTTCTTATCTTTTTTTGTAGTCGCCGAGCGAAAACCGAAATTATCCTCGTTATACATTGCTTCAGAGCCAAGGTTTGAAGTTAAAATCACTACTGTATTATTAAACTTTACTTTATTTCCCTGGCCATCGGTTAAAATACCATCTTCCAGAATCTGTAATAACAAATTAAATACATCCGGATGAGCCTTTTCAATCTCGTCAAACAGCACTACCGAATATGGTCGGCGGCGAATCGCCTCGGTCAGCTTGCCACCATCATCATACCCAACATAACCAGCTGGCGCCCCTACTAGCCGCGAAACATTGTGCTTCTCGCCAAACTCGGACATATCAATCTTAATCAGCGCGTTTTCGCCACCAAAGACCTCGCGCGCAATCACGCGGGCCAACTCTGTCTTACCTACGCCAGTCGGGCCCATAAATAGGAACGAGCCAATCGGGCGATTTGGATTTGCGATACCAGAACGGCCACGGCGAATCGCCTTCGCCACCGTATGAACCGCCTCGTCTTGACCAATAATCGCCTTGTCTATATGCTCTTCCAGTTTAGTTAAAAGCTCTAGTTCCGAACCGTGAACTTTAGAAACCGGAATACCAGTCTTAAGAGAAATCGCCTTCGCCAGATACTCTTCCGTCAGTTTCGGAGTAACCTGATTTTTGGCTCCAGCTTTTTCTAATTTTTTAATTTCCTTCTGTAAATTCAAAAGATTTGTCTTAAGAAGCGCTGCTTTCTCAAAATCTTCTTCCTCGGCCGCCGCCTCAATTTTCTCTTGAAGCTGTTGCTCCTCAATCTTTAGTTTCTTATATTTTCCGCCGTCTTTTTTATCAGCCGAAACCTTCGCAATCGCGCTGGCTTCGTCTATCACGTCAATTACTTTATCTGGCATAAAACGGTCGTTGATGTAACGCTTAGACATTACAATCGCCGTTTCTAGCACACTATCTGGAATCTCTACGCCGTGATGATTTTCATAATGAGATTTAATTCCCTTTAAAATTCGCAGTGTTACCGTATCGCTCGGCTCGTCTACCACCACCGTCTGGAAACGCCGCGAGAGCGCCTTGTCTTTTTCAATACCCTTACGATATTCGTCTAAAGTCGTGGCGCCAATTAGATGTAACTTCCCACGCGCCAACGCTGGCTTTAGAATATTGGCCGCATCCATCGTCCCCTCACCCGAGCCAGCACCACTTAAGAGATGAAGCTCATCAATAAACAGTATAATATCTGGATTCTCAACGGCTTCGTCAATCACGCCTTTAATGCGCTCCTCAAACTCGCCGCGAAACTTCGTCCCGGCCACCATCGCCGAGAGGTCCACCTGGAAAAGGCGCTTGCCAATTAAATTACCTGGTACCTCGTTTTTCGCAATGCGAGAAGCCAGCCCCTCCACAATCGCCGTCTTTCCTACCCCAGCCTCGCCAATCAAGACGGGGTTAGACTTAGTCCGGCGGCAAAGCACCGTTACAGTTCTTTCTATCTCTGAATCGCGACCGATCACTGTGTCAAGCTCACCGTTTTTGGCGGCCTCTGTCAGGTCGGTCGCAAAGCGTTTTAACCATTTCAGGCTCGTTTTATTAGAATACTTTGCTTTTTCCTTTTCGTTTTTAGCCTCCTGGGCTTGCTTCTCGGCCAGCTCCTCAATCGTTTCTTGAAGCTCTACCAAGTTTACACCGTGCTCCATCAGTATCAGCGCTGCGCGAGAATTCGGCTGGCTGATCAGCGCATAGAGCAGGTGTTCCGTCCCCACCACGTCTAGTCCTTGCTCTTTGGCAAACCCAGTCGCAATGCGGAGCGTCAGCACCGTCGCCTCAGACAGCGACATCATCGCCATCTGCGACCCCGGAACCTCAACCGCTACGCGGTTTATACCTTTCTCAACCAGGTCAAGGTCAATGCCCTCGTCGTGTAATAATCTTGCGCCGGTGGAAGTGTCCATCGCCAAGATACCTAATAATAGATGCTCCGTTCCCATATAGCCGTTATTATAGCGCTTGCTATAGAAATCTGCTTTCTGAAGCGCAAACCGACCGTTCTCGGAGAGTTTGTTCATAATTTCGCTAAAATCATCGTTCATACTCTCTATTATACCTAACTAGCACTCTTATGTCAAGACTGCTAATTTCAAATTACCCTTGCTAAATTTATCCATATGCGGTACAATAAAAGCAAGAGCTGATACGCTATCTAGTATCACGAATCAACTCTTGCTTTGGCTGGGACCTCGCTACTTATGGCGAGGTTTCTTGTTGCGTTCTACAACAAGACGAAGGCGCAGAGCCTTCAAGAATCTTACATCAAGAATGGTCATCTTTTGCCCTCCTTTCTCCATTGTAAATCGTCAAGGCAGGAAACCCTCACGAACTAGAACCGTTAGGATTAATAGTCTCGCAGTTTCCCACCGCTCGGCGGTCCCATCAATCCAGACTACAAATAGTTCACTCCCAACCAAACCCAATTCTAGCGAAAAAGATCCCAAAAACAAGTCTTGACCACAACCATCATCTGTGGAATAGCACACTTCCCAGAAAAACACCAGCACTAGCTTTTTCAACAGAGGCCAAACCGCTTAACAATACTTGTGGTTAAGCCCAAAAATAAGCCCATACCAAATACAATTTTACAATGTTATTCCAACAACAAAATACCTTGCCAAATTTATCCATATGCGGTTATAATTATCCTGGAGATGGTTACTCACCTTAGGACGAGCAATGCGCTATCCGGATGGCCTTGCCGAACCTTTGCCGAGCACATTTCTGGGAAATCAGAGGCGCCCTTTTTTGCCAAAATAATTTTAGCAAACGAGGTTCATTCCAAAAGTTTTACTCTTGCGGGAGTATTGCGTTAACCAGTCGCCTCTTTCAGACCTTTTTATAACTCTTATTACGTATTGTTCCGTTCCGCGTTGTTCTTGTCAGAAATTGTCGCAATTCTATTTTCCGGAGAATAGAATTAAAATCGGAATCGCCGCCCTCGGCCTCTCCGGCAATCGCAACTTCTGGTCTTCTACTGAGAACAATAGTAACAACGCCTACAACTTGAACGTGAATAGTTCAAACGCGAATACGAACAACAACAATAAGAGCAACACGAACTACTTGCTATGCGTTAAGTAGTCTCCTACCTCCGGGCCGCTCCGCGCTCTCCCAGCCAACCATCTCTAAAAATTATAATCAAGGCCATTTTTTGAAAAAGCCCGTTGAACTATCTTCTTGCCATCACAATATTTAAATCTTCCAAGATACGAAATAACCGTCTCAATTCCTTTAGTTCCCTCTACAGTTTCAAGCGTAGCGTCACGAAAGTTCTTAGTAACCCTCTTGCCAGGCACAATATGGAACGGGTATATTACCATCCCTAGAAAAGCTACTCCTTTATGAACTTCTTGGATATGACGTTTTCTTGGATGTAAAACAAGACCAAGTTCATCCAGTAAAAAATCTTCAATTACTTTTATGTCACGCTTGGCCTGTGGCAATTCGTCTCTTGTAACGACAATAAAAAAATCGTCCACATATCTACCATAGTGACGATAATGGAGCTTCTCTCTTACAAACTTGTCAAAAACCCCAAGATAAATGTTTGATAAATGTTGAGAGGACAGATTCCCAATCACAATACCTTGCCCTTCCGGCTGGCAAAACAAGCTCTTATTGCTTGGAAGTTCGTCCCAATCGCTAATATCGCCACGAATTCTAACCCCATCCGTAGGGTCATCCAGAATAATTTCCCGCCAAAGATAATCTAATAGGTCGTACATCGCAGAATCATCCGCAAATTGCCTTCTCAAGCCCCATTCAACCCTCTCCACTAGTGCCCTACGCTTCAAACTCATAAAATACCCCTGGATATCTAACTGAATTACATAGGCTTCTTTTGTATAATTATCAGAAGCACTCAAGATATGATGTTCCAGCCGTTTTACCCCAAAAAGTGTGCCTTTATTAATTCTACAAGAATAAGCATCGTAATCAAGCCGTGTATCCCACCAATCTGCGCACATATTATAGAGAAAGTGGTGTACAACTCGGTCCCTAAACGGTGCCGCAAAAATCTCTCTAATCACCGGATCGTGAATAATGAAAGCAATTCCTCGGCTGGGCTTATATCGCCTATAATAAATATCATCTACCAACTGTTCGATGTTGTCTTCAAGATTCATTTCAAACATATATTCATCTGCTGTGCGCTGTTTCCCCGCCCTTGCTTCTATAAAGGCAATAAATATCTGCCTTCTTAGCCATTCTTTAAATCTATTTTTGTCCACCTCAGACCTTTTTATTCTCTTCTTGCTTCACTTTTCTTTTGTAAATCTGCTCACCAATATTTTTTTCTTTTTGCTGCTTTTTATCTAATTTTTTATGTGCGTCCATAATTCGTTTTTTGGTTTTACCAGTTTCCTCTAAGATTTTGTCAATCTGGGAGACAGAAAACATCTGTAATGTAATGATTATCAACATCTTTGCTTCAATTTTAGCAATTCTTTTTAATGAACGATCTAAAAATAATCTAGCATCTTCCCAACCATTCATAGTTAAAGCAAATTCCTCTAGCATATCTCCTGCGGCAGAATCAAGACTATCGCCAACAAGCTGTCTCCCCATAGGGTCCATTTTTCGTACATTTGGGTGAATCGCTTTCAAAAGTTCTTGAATACTAACTTTTAACTCCGGGAAAACCAACTCTGGAACAATTAGTTTATTGGCTTGTGCCAATTTTACTTCGTCAATACGTTTCAAATCGTTAATATCTTGTTGCGTATACTTCATCCCTAGATCAAAGATAATCAACCATTCACTTGAATATCTGCGGTAAATCTTCAACTTGCGCATCCGCTCTTCAAACGCATCAAGATTTTGGAATGTAACAATTCCATCCTCGGCAACGTGATTGTAATCAGTATCAGGAATGATTTTAGGATGGATTTTCAACCTTTTTGCTAGGCTATAGACGTAAATTACCGCGGAGTTTCCCAGCATCTCATACCAGCCATCTGGCATCTTGATGACATAGAGCGACTGGAGATTTTCTCTTTCTTGTTTGATAACTTCTGCTTTAACCTTGAGAAAGTTCTCTTTAGCGGCACGCCCGGCCTCAGCCGTCTGCTTTCTCCTAGCAGCGCGGCTCTTCTTTTGCTTGATTGGTATATTTGATGCCACGCGGAACTCTCCTTTCAATCTTCTTTCAGGTGTATTTTATTGGTTTTTCTCTTTATCTTTTCTTAGTCTAAAGCTTTTTTCTCCGTTTGGGAAACCGCGGAGCGGCCCGGAGGTAGGAGACTACTTAACGCATAGCAAGT